>NZ_JBSGHB010000019.1:20944-136854 GCF_053604195.1 Actinokineospora sp. NPDC004072
TGTGGCGGGTGATTCCGCTGGTGGTAGCGGGGGAGGCCGTGTGGCGGGCGAGTTTGCAGGCTGGTGGCGGGCGGGACTGGTCCTGTGGCGGGTGATTCCGCTGGTGGTAGCGGGGGAGGCCGTGTGGCGGGCGAGTTTGCAGGCTGGTGGCGGGCGGGACTGGTCCTGTGGCGGGTGATTCCGCTAGTGGTTGCGGGCGAGTCCACGTGACCGGAGTGGTTGCAGGCTGACGGCGGGGGAGAGCGGACCTACGGTGCGCGAATCACCCTGCTGCAAGGGAATCTGCTTTCCATGTCAGACTGGGGGGCATGGTTCGTGCCGGGGTGGTCGCGGTTGCGTTGGTGTTGGCGGGGTGTGGTGCGGCTGCGGAGGAAGGGGTGCGGCCGGACGGGGAGCGGGTGACGATTCGGGTGCCTGCGGACGCGCCCACCATCTCGGCTGGGGTGTCACTCGCCCAGCCGGGTGATCTGGTGCTTGTCGCGCCCGGGGTCTACCACGAGTCGGTCAAGGTGGACAAGGCTCAGGTCACCCTTCGGGGGGAGTCGCGGGACGGGGTCGTGATCGATGGGCAGTTGCGGCAGCCCAACGGGATCGTGGTGACTGCGCCCGGGGTGGCCGTGGAGAACCTGACCGTGCGGAACAACACGCAGAACGGTGTGCTGGTCACGGGTTCCGCGGCGGCCGCGAGCGGGACCCCCGGCGAGGGCGGGTACGACACCGGCGACGAGCCGGTCACCTTCCTGAAGTCGTTCCTCGTCTCCCACGTGACCGCCACCCGCAACGGGCTCTACGGCATCTACGCCTTCTCCGCCCAGGACGGCGTCATCGAGCACTCCTACGCATCCGGCTCGGCAGACTCCGGGATCTACGTCGGGCAGTGCAAGCCGTGTCGGATCGTGGTGCGGGGCAATGTCGCCGAGTTGAACGCGGTCGGGTACGAGGGCACGAACGCCAGCGGGGACATGTACGTCGTCGGCAACCGGCTCGTCGGGAACCGGGTCGGGTTGACGATGAACTCCGACCACCAGGAGAAGCTGCTCCCGCAGGAGGACGCCCACGTCGTGGGCAACCTCGTCGCCGCCAACCAGCAGGATGCGACGCCGGAGCAGGCCGACGGCGGGTGGGGCATCGGGATCGGCATCGACGGCGGCAGCGCGAACGAGGTCGTCCGCAACCGGGTCGCGGGCAACGCGGCCGCCGGGCTGGTGATCACCGCGACCGCCGACATCCCGCCCAACGGCAACCGGATCGCGGGCAATGCCTTCACCGGCAACGGCGTCGACATCGGGTGGACATTCCCGACCGCCACCCGCGGCCGGGGCAACTGCTTGCAGGACAACGACTTCACCACGAGCGCGCCCGCAAACCTGGCCACGGCCGCGGCGTGCCCGGCCGCGGACCTGCCCACCCCGTCCGGAACGTGGTCGAGCCCGCAACCGCCGCGCGGCATCCCGTTCTCCGCCGTGGCCGAGCCCGTCGCGCAGCCGCAGCTCCCGGCAGCAGCGGGCGCGACCGCGGTGCCCGCCACCCCCGCGCTGCCGGACGTCGCGGCGATCCCGCTGCCGCCGCTGGACCTGCTCGCCGAACTCGCCCTGGTGCGGGCTAATCCGACGGCGTGACGCCGGGCGCGGGCTGCACCGGGACGTAGGCCTGGGTGTCGAACTCGATGACGACCGGCTGCGGCTCGGAGGCCACATCGGCCTGCACCCGGTGCATCGCGCCGTTCGCGTCGACCCAGTAGCGGACGTTGCCCGCGGTGCCCGGCCTGCCGCGCGCCGCCGGGCCGCTCATGATGTCGACCTCCTGGTCGCCGATCTGGTCCCGGCCGACCCACTCGGCGCCGTTCTGCGGCAGCAGCGCGGCGTTGTCGGGCCGGTCGCTGCCGAGGCTGAGCGCGATGAGCAGGGCGCTGTCGAGCGTGCTGCCCGCCTTCTGCAGCGGGCGCTGGTGCCACCCGGTCGCGGGCGGCGCGTGCGGTGCTTCCGCCGGAATGTCATCCAACGGGTGAACGAACACATAATTGCTTGTCCACTGGATCAACCCATTGCTGGATGCGTCGCGCCCGATTCCGCGCACCACGCCATAACCGAGCCCCGCTCGAAAATCGACAGAACCCCTGATCGCCAGCCCGCCCGCGGTGGTCGGCACGGTGATCGACACCGCGCGCCCGCCTGCCTCGAAGTTGCGGAAGCGGGTGATCGCCAACCGGTTCGCCTCGTCGGCTGTGAGCGCGCGCGGGCCGCTGACCTGCGGTTCTGCCGTGGCGATGAGGAATGCGACCACGCCGATCACGACGGCGATCACGACGCCGATGGCGATCAACCAGTGTGGACGTGCGGGCCGCGGCAGCGGATGGCGTCGCTCGGATCGCAAGGTGCGCACACGTTCGGATGCTAACAGCTCCACCAATTCACCCGCATGATTCACCCGAAACGCGGCCGCTTATCGGACGGCGTTCTGGTTGGCTGTGGCAGTCCACCACGACTTCCGCGAGGGGATGGGCGATGAGTCGGAGAACCCGGACGCGCGGGGGCAGACCCCTGCGCGTGGGGATGGCCGCGCTGCTGCTGGCAGCCAGCGGGATCACCGGCGCGGTGACCGGGCAGGCCGCCGCGTCGACGACGGACGGGACGCTGACCGTCCAGGTGCTGCGGGACTTCTTCGGCACCGGCGTGATCAACTCCACGATGGACGTGCCCCAGGAGGGCATGCGCGTCGACGTGACCGATCCGCAGGGCCACCGGGTCAGCGGCGTCACCGACGCGACCGGGAAGGTCGTGGTGCCCCCGTCGGACGTGCTCGTCGGCGGCCACTACCGCGTCGACGTCACCATCCCCGCGCCCTACCGCGACTACCTCCAGGCCGCGCCCGCGTCGACGGCGGAGAACCACTTCGACAGCTTCACCACCTTCGTGGACGTCTCCGACGGCTCGGACGACTCGGTGATCACCGCGGTGTGGAACCCCGTCCACTACGCCCTGCCGGACAGCCGCTACTTCGTGCCGATCCAGAGCGGGGGCAACGGGACCGAGACCCGCGCGCTGGTCGCCTTCGGCGTGCAGACCCGCGGCACGTGCCCGGAGGAGGTCGGCTGCCCGACCACGCTCGCCACGCAGGCCCAGGTGGGCACCACGTTCGGGCTGGCGTACGACAAGGACCGGGGCAGGCTGTTCCAGAGCGCGTTCGCCCGGCGGCTGACGCGGTACGGCCCCGAGGGCGGGAACGCGATCTACACCGTGCCCGCCGACGGCAGCGCCGCGCCGACCCTGTTCGCCACGGTCCCCGGCGCCGCGGTCACGCCGCACGACACCGCCAACATCATCAAGGACCCGGGGTTCACCGACGCGCCGGGCAAGGAGAGCATCGGCGGCCTCGCGCTGTCGGAGGACGGCACGACGCTCTACGCGGTGAACCTGCGGAGCCGGAGCCTGGTGAGCTTCGACGCCACCGGGGCCACCGCGGCGGCGCCGAAGGCCACCGTGCCGATCCCGAACCCGGGCTGCTCCGCGGCGGCGGACTGGCGGCCGTTCTCGGTCACCGCGCACGACGCCAAGCTGTACGTCGGCGGCGTGTGCAGCGCGGAGAGCACGCAGAACCGCTCGGACCTCAAAGCCGTCGTCCTGGTCCAGGACGGCGCGCGGTTCACCCCGGTGCTGACCCAGCCGCTGACGATGGAGCGCGGCGAGGTGCTGACCGGGATCAGCGTCCCCGGCCAGACCAACGGCTGGAACCCGTGGAACACCGCGCTGGCGTCCTGGGACAAGCACGACGTCAACGGCGCGGGCGCGCTGATCGACCCGCAGCCGCAGGTCGCCAGCCTGGCCTTCACCCGGGACGGATCGATGGTCATCGGCTTCCGCGACCGGTTCATGGACGTGGTGGGCTGGGGCGGGCTGGACCCGCGCCCGGGGGACAACGCCCCGGAGAACGGCTTCTCCGGCGGCGACATCGTCATGGCCTGCGCCAACCCGGAAGGCGGGTACTCGTGGGAGGGCACCGGCGGCTGCCCCGACCACACCACCGAGCTCAACGACGGCCAGCAGAGCCCCAGCGTGGCCGAGTACTTCCCGGGCGACTACTTCGCCCCGGGCGGACCGACCACCCGCGGGCCGCACCAGGAGACCGCGCAGGGGTCGGTCGCCTTCATCCCGCAGCTGGACTGGGTCGTCAGCACGCAGATGGACCCGACGATCCACGTCGCCACCGGTGGCACCGGCTACTACCACGTCGGGACCGGCGAAGGCCCGGGCCACAACCCCAAGGCGAACGCCTACGAGTTCGTCGGGCGCAACCCCTCCAACGGGTTCGGCAAGTCCGGCGGCCTCGGCGCCATCGCCTACCAGGCGGCGAACGCGCCGATCCAGATCGGCAACCTGGTGTGGTTCGACGGGGACCGCAACGGCATCCAGGACCCGGGCGACGTGCGGCTGCCGGACGCGACGATCAACCTGCTGGACGAGACCGGCGCGGTGGTCGCCACGACCAAGACCGACGCGGCGGGCGAGTACTACTTCGGCGGGGTCGGCGCGGCCTACGAGCTGATCCCGGGTGCGAAGTACACGGTGCAATTCAACGTCTGCACCGCGGACACCAGCAAGGTGCCGCGGCAGCCACCGGCGACCGACCTGCGGTTCACCCTGCCGGTGGTCGGCACCGACCGGGTGCACGACTCCAACGTGGTCCCGCCGAGCCGCGGCGAGCTGTGCAACGGCTACGCGCCCGTCACCGCGCCGGACAGCCCCGGCGAGGTCGACCACACGATCGACGCGGGCGTGCACATCCCGCTGCCGGAGCCGTCCCCGACCACCACGACGACGACATCGGCACCGGCGCCGCCGACGTCCACGACGATCCCGGTGGGCGAGAACCCCGGCTCGCTGCCGTCCACGGGTGTCACGTCGGCCCTGCCGTGGATAGCCCTCCTCGGGGCCGCGGTGGTGGCCGCAGGCACGGCTCTGGTGCTCCTGAGCCGCAAGCGCCGCACCAAGCAGGGCTGAGGCCCGCCCTCCTGCCCGCCCGCGCCCGTGAGGGGCGCGGGCGGGCAGTCCTTTCTCCTGGGTCCTCAATGGACGCTCGACGTGTGTCAGTCAGACCGCGAGACGGTCGAGATTCTCGGTGCAGCAGGGGTTTCCGCGCCCGGGACGTCCACTCGCGCAGGCCGGTCGGCGAGGGAATAGCACTCCCCACAATTGGTCCATACCATGTCTGCTGATCGGAGCAACTTCCCGGAAAACCGTAGCGGTTGCGCGGAATGCGCGGTTTCCTGCGACCAGTCGGAGTGCCCGATCGCCAGAAACGTTCGCGCGGACGTCACACAAACCCTGCACTCTCCCCGGTCGGCGACCCCGCACCGGGGGGAACCCTTGCCATGAGGGAGAGACACTGCCATGAGACAGTCCCGCGCGGCCTGGGCACGGCGCATCGCCGTCCCCGCCGTGGCCGCGGCCACCACCCTGTCGCTGACGATGACCACACCGGCCGCGGCCGAGGGCACCGTCCTCGGCGCGAACGCCCCAGACGCCATCGCAGGCAGCTACCTGGTCGTCTTCAAGGACGGCGCGACGTCGATGGCAGCCGTCGCGCCCACCGCGGACACCCTGGTCGACCGCTACGGCGGCACGGTCACCACCACCTGGCGGCACGCGGTGCGCGGCTTCGCCGCGCAGCTGACCGAGCGCCAGGCCCGCAGGCTCGCCGCCGACCCCGCGGTCGCGGTCGTCGAGCAGAACCGGACCGTCCGGGTCGCCGACACCCAGCGGAACCCCCCGTCGTGGGGGCTGGACCGGATCGACCAGCGCGACCGGCCGCTCGACAACTCCTACACCTACCCGACCACCGCGTCGAACGTGCGGGCCTACATCATCGACACCGGCATCCGCGTCACCCACCAGGACTTCGGCGGCCGGGCGACCTGGGGCACCAACACCGTCGGCGGGGCCAACACCGACTGCCACGGCCACGGCACCCACGTCGCGGGCACCGTCGGCGGCACGTCCTACGGCGTCGCCAAGGGCGTGCGGCTGATCGCGGTCAAGGCGCTGGACTGCCAGGGCAGCGGCTCGATCCAGAGCATCGTCAGCGCCGTGGACTGGGTGACCGCCAACGCGGTCAAGCCCGCCGTCGCCAACATGAGCCTCGGCGGCACCGCCTCGGCCGCGATGGACACCGCGGTGCGCAACTCCATCACCTCGGGCGTGGTGTACTCGATCGCGTCGGGCAACTCCAACACCAACGCCTGCAGCACCTCGCCCGCCCGGGTGACCGAGGCGCTGACGGTCAACGCCAGCACCAACACCGACGCCCGCGCCTCGTTCTCCAACTACGGCAACTGCACCGACATCTTCGGGCCCGGCCAGGACATCACCTCGGCGTGGCACTCCAGCGACACGGCGACCAACACCATCAGCGGCACGTCGATGGCGGCGCCGCACGTGGCCGGCGTCGTCGCGCTGTACCTGTCGGCGAACCCGAACGCGACCGTCGCGCAGGCCAACCAGGCGATGATCGACCGGTCCAGCTCGGGCAAGATCAGCAACCCCGGCTCGGGCTCGCCCAACCGGCTGATCTTCGTCCAGCAGGACGCCCCCGCCAACGTCAGCGTCACCAACCCCGGCGGCCAGACCGGCACCGTCGGCACCGCCGCGAGCCTGCAGCTCACCGCGGCGGGCGGGGTGCAGCCCTACACCTGGCGGGCCACCGGCCTGCCCCCGGGGCTGAGCATCGCCGCCGCGACGGGCCGCATCTCCGGCACGCCGACCACCGCGGGCACCTACCAGGTCACCGCGACCGCGACCGACAGCGCGGGCGCCTCCGGCTCGGCCACGTTCAGCTGGACCATCGAGCCGGGCTCCGGCGGTGACGTCTCCATCACCAACCCGGGCACGCTGACCGGCACCGTTGGCCAGGAGGCGGGCGTCAAGCTGGTCGTCACCGGCGGCACCGGCCCGTACACCTGGACCGCCGAGGGCCTGCCCCCGGGGCTCAGCCTGACCAGCGACGGCAGCGACATCGCCGTCGTGGGCGGCGTCCCGACCACCGGCGGCACCTACCGGGTGACCGTCTCCGTGGCGGCCACGACCGGCGGCTCCGCCTCCGTCCAGTTCGACTGGGTGATCAACGGCGGCGGCGGCGAGGTCACGGTGCCCAACCCGGGCAACCAGACCAGCACCGTCGGCAACGCGGTGAACCTGCAGCTGACCGCCTCCGGCGGCACGTCGCCGTACACCTGGGCGGCCACCGGCCTGCCCGCGGGCCTGTCGATCAGCCCCAGCGGCCTGATCAGCGGCACCCCGACCGCGGCGGGCACCTCCACGGTCACCGCCACCGCGACCGACTCCGCCGGGGCGTCCGGCTCGACCACCTTCACCTGGCGAGTCGACCCCTCCAGCGGCGAGACGTCGTGGGCCCCGTGGGTCTCCTACCCCATCGGCGCCATCGTCACGTTCGAAGGCGTCCGCTACCGGTGCCTCCAGGCCCACACCTCCCAGCCCGGCTGGACCCCGCCGATCGTCCCGGCCCTGTGGGCCCGCGTCTGATCCGGCACTGACCACTGTCGGGCCGTCCACCCAGGGCGGCCCGACAGCCGTCTCAGCGCTCGATCCGGTGCTGCTGGATGAGGTCGGGTGGTCGAGGTCGCAGGTCAGGAAGCGTCGTCCCCGCGCACGTGGGGCTGGTCCCGACATCCCGGTCCTGCACTACGTGGTGCCGGAGTCGTCCCCGCGCGCGGGGCTGGTCCCGCGCTGCGGTTCCGCTCGCCGACGAGCTGGGTGGTCGTCCCCGCGCACGCGGGGCTGGTCCCGCGCTGCGGTTCCGCTCGCCGACGAGCTGGGTGGTCGTCCCCGCGCACGCGGGGCTGGTCCCGCCCTCTACCTGGAACGGGCGCGGTGCGCTGTCGTCCCCACACACGCGGGGGTGTGCTGGTTTGGGTTGGCGGTGGCGAACCTCGGGCTCGTTGCGTGTTCGTGGGTCAGGGTTGGTGGGGCGCGTCCGGGTGGGTGCGGGGTGTTCGGGGGTAACGGGGTGGTTGGTGGGGCGATCCCCTTCGTGAGTTGTGCAGCTCTTCCGTTGGTGCGGCCGGTTCCGCGTGAGGCATGGGGAACTGGAAGGAGACTGCTGTGCGTGAATCGAAGGTTCGGGCTTCCGTAGGTGCGTTGGTGGGCCTGGCGGCGGTGGGGGCGTGGGGGATGGCGGTTGTGCCCGCCGCCTACGCCGTGCCCCTGTGCGACGGGGTGGTCGCCACGATCGTCGGGACCGAGGACGGGGAGACGATCACCGGGACCAACGAGGACGACGTGATCGTCGGGTTGGGTGGGGACGACGTCATCGTCGGGATGGCGGGCAATGACCGCGTCTGCGCGGGGGACGGGGACGACACCGTCTACGGCGAGTTCGTTGTGGTCCCGGACGACCTCCCCGGGCTGCCGGACCCCGGCGCGCTGGAGGACCTGTCCGACCGGGTGTTCGGGGAGGCGGGGGACGACCTGCTGGTCGGGAACTCCGGGAGCGGGACCATCACCGTTTCGGCGGCCTACATCGCCGACAACGACCACGTCGACGGCGGGCCCGGGGCCGACGTCATCTCCGGCGGGTTCCTCGACGTCGCGGTCACGGCTGTGTCCGGGGGAGTCGTGGGGCTCAACGACACCCTGATCGGCGGGGACGACCCGGACACCATCTACGGCTTCAGCCGGACGATCACCGCCGGGGCGGGGAGCGGGGTCGCCGCGTCGGTGCTGGTCGGCAACCTCAACGACACCATCTCCGGCGGAGGCGGCGGGGACACGATCTACGGCGACGCGCAGACCGCCACCCTGGGGAGCAGCGTGCCGGTGAGCGTGGAGACCTCCAACGACACCATCAGCGGCGGCGACGGCGACGACGTCATCTACGGCGATTACGAGAACCTGGTCTCCACCTCGGGGGCGAAGGCGGTCACGACCGGGCACCGCGACGACATCGATGGCGGGCCGGGCGCTGACGTGGTCTACGGCGACGCCAAGAACGGCAACGCGAACTTCGCGGGCGTGCTCGGCAACATCGACGCCATTGACGGCGGCAGCGGCGCCGACAC
Organism: Actinokineospora sp. NPDC004072; assembly: GCF_053604195.1. Classification (NCBI taxonomy): domain Bacteria; kingdom Bacillati; phylum Actinomycetota; class Actinomycetes; order Pseudonocardiales; family Pseudonocardiaceae; genus Actinokineospora; species Actinokineospora sp. NPDC004072. Next base: position 30,015 of record NZ_JBSGHB010000019.1, read on the forward strand.
CGCCGACGCCGGGCCGAGCCTGGACACCTGCACCGGGGTCGAGAGCCGGGCGAACTGCGAGCTCTGACCGCGGGAGGGACCGCTGCGGCAGTGGCTGCCGCAGCGGTCCTCTCGGATCAGCGGGACTGGGCCTCGAGGTCGCTGAGGGCGGCGGCGAGGCGGAAGTGCTTGTTGGTGCCGAGGTCGCGGACCGTCTTGATGCCGAAGGCGGCGGCGAGCTTCTCGGCGTCGCCTTCGCTGACGCCTGCGAGGGCGGCGACCGGGGCGTCGAGGAGGGCGGGGAGGGGGAGCTCCTCGTAGGCCTTGTCGAGCTGCTTGGCCAAGTCGGCGGAGATGGTCATGCCTGCGTCCTTTCCGGTGGGGAGTTGATCTTGGAAGGAGAGGTTACTCCTCGGCGAAGTCCTCGTCGCCGCCCTCGAAGGCGTCGCCGATCATGTCGCCGATGATCATGCCGCCGATGGCGCCTGCCGCCGCGCCCGCGATGACGCCGCCCATGCCGGGGCCGCGGCGCTCGTGGCCGTGGTGGCCGTGGTGGCCGTAGCCGGGCTGGCCGTAGCCCGCCTGCCCCGGGTGGCCGTAGCCGGGCTGGCCGCCGAAGGCGGGGTTGAACGCCGGGTTCGCCCCGCCGAAGGCCGGGCCGCGGTCGGCGACCTCGTTGAGCCAGCCGCCGATGAGCGCGGGCCAGTCGGCGGTCTCGGCCTCGGCGTGGGAGACGTGGAAGCGGCCGAAGGCGTCGCCGCCGGGCTGCAGGAAACCGCGGCGGCGGTCGGCCTCCAGCACGACCCACAGCCCGCCGGGGGTGGCGACGAAGGTCAGCTCGACCTCGTTGATCCGCCCCGCGGCCTGGGCGGGCGGGAAGAACTCGATCTCCTGGTAGAAGCCGAGCTGCTGGGGGATGCCGTGGATGCGGCCGACCTCCACGTCGGCGGCGCGGAAGGTGAAGCCGAGCTGGCCGAAGGCGTCGAGCACCCGGTTCTGCGACGGCAGCGGGGTGATGATCAGCGGGTCGAGGTCGCCCTTGTCGGGGGCGGCGGCGATGACCAGCTCGGTGCGCACGCCCACGGTCATGCCCGGCAGCTGGGACGGCCCGACCGCGGTGATCGGGGTCTCCCAGGGCAGCGGGAGCTGGAAGGGGATGTCCAGGCGCTGGTTCGGCGCGACCCGCACCCCCTGCTGCACGACCACCCGGTGGAACTCGGCGACGCCGCGGGCCTCGTGGCCGCCGTGCTCGGCCTCGGCCCGGGTGACCAGCGACAGCACGATCTGGTCGATGGCGGCCTCGGCGCTGCCGCCCTGGATGCTGACCCGCCCGGTGACGGTCTGCCCGGGCATCGCCGTCGGGCTGTCGAGCACGGTGTCGACGGTCGGGCCGCCGACACCGAAGGCGGAGAGCATTCGCTTGAACACGGAGAGTCCTCTCACTGGGGTAGGGGACGGCCCGGGCGGGCCGCCGGGGGTGCGGGTTGGGTCAGGAGCGGGCGTCGGTCTCGTCGTCGAACTCGCCGATGAGCTCCTCTAACAGGTCCTCCAGCGCCGCGATGCCGACCACCGCGCCGCCGTCGGCGACGAGGGCCAGCTGGGCGCGGTGCGCGCGCATCGTGGTGACCGCGCCTGCCACGCCCTCATCGGCGGGGAGCGTGAGCACGTCGGACATCAGGTCCCGGGCCGGGACGTCGGTGCCCGCGGCGACGGCGCGCATGGCCTCGCGGATGTGGATGAGGCCGGTGATGCGGCCCTCCTGGTCGGTGACCGGGAAGCGGGAGCGCCCGGACAGCAGGCTCAGCCGCTCCACCTCGCGGGCGGTGTGCTCCTCGGTCACCGTGACGGTCTTCTCGCGCGGCACCATCACCTGGGCGAGGGTGGTGTTCTGCAGGGCGAGCATGCGGGTCAGCAGCCGCTGCTGGCCCTCGGGGATCGTCCCGTGCTCGCCGGACTGGCGCACCAGCATCCGCAGGTCCTCGGCGCCGTAGCTGTGGGCGAGCGCGTCGCGCGGGTTGACCTTGACCAGGCGCAGCATGCCGTTGGCGACGCGGTTGAGCCCCGACAGCAGCCACCGGACGGCGCCTGTGAACCAGCGGAACGGCAGCGCCAGCATGCGCGCGGAGGTCTCCGGGTGCGCGATCGCCCACGACTTCGGGGCCATCTCGCCGACCACCATGTGCAGGAACACCACGATGACCAGGCTCAGGGCGAACGCGATGCCGTAGCTCAGGCCGGTCGGCAGGCCGACGGCCTGCAGCAGCGGGTCGGTCAGCTCGGCGACCGCGGGCTTGGCCAGCGCGCCCAGGCCCAGCGTGCACAGGGTGATGCCGAGCTGCGCGCCCGCGAGCATCACCGACAGCTCGTCGATGCCCGCGATGGCCGCCCGCGCCGCGCGGCTGCCCGCGGCGGCGTCGTCTTCGAGGCGGTAGCGCTTGGCCGCGGTGAGGGCGAACTCCGCCGCGACGAAGAAGGCGTTGCCCACCAGCAGGACCAGGGAGACGGTCAGCGCCCATCCGATGCTCATCGGGTCACCCGCGCGTCCTCGACGGACAGGCGCACCGTCAGCGGCACGTGCCGCAGCACCTCGGTCACCTCGACCACCGCGGTCCTGGTGGGCGGGGGCTGGTCCGCATCGGACTCCTCGTCCAGCGTCGGGGGCAGGGTGACGCGCACGGTGTCGCCGACCTGGCTGACCCGGCCCAGCTCGTGCAGCACCAGCCCGGACACCGTCTCGTACATGTCGTGCTCGGCCAGCGGGAGGCCGGTGGCGTCGGCGATCTCATCGATGCGCATGCGGGCGGGCACGGTCCACGCGCCGTCGCCCGCGCGCTCGATGGCGGGCGCGATGGTGTCGTCCTCGTCGTGGATCTCGCCGACCAGCTCCTCGGCCAGGTCCTCCAGCGAGATCACCCCGGCGAAGCCGCCGAACTCGTCCAGCACGCAGGCCAGCTGCCTGCGCTCGGCGCGCAGCCGCTCCAGCACCGCGGGCAGCGGCAGCGACTCGGGCACCAGCAGCGCGGGCGCGGCGATCTCGCGCACCCGGGTGGTCTCCCGCTGCTCGGGCTCCACGCCCAGCACCTCGGCCAGGCCGACCACGCCGAGCAGGTCGTCGACGTCGGAGCCGACCACGGGGAAGCGGGAGTGGCCGGTGTCGATCATCCGCACCACCTCGGCGGCCGGGTCGTCGGCGCGCAGGGTGCGCACGGCCACCCGCGGGGTCATGGCCTGGCCCGCGGTCAGCGCCCGGAAGTCCAGGCCGCGGTCGAGCAGCCGGGACAGCTCGGGGTCGAGCTGCCCGCCCGCCTCGGAGTCGTCGATGATGCGGTGCAGGTCCTCCGGGGTCACCCCCTGCGGCAGCTCCTCCACCGGCTCGATCCCGACCGCGCGCAGCAGCCGGTTGGCCGAGGCGTCGAAGAACCGGATCAGCGGCCCCGCCACCGCCAGGTAGACCAGCGTGGAGCGGCTCAGCGCGCGGGCCAGCCGCTCGGGCTCGGCGATGGCCAGGTTCTTCGGGAACAGCTCGCCCAGGACCATCTGCACGACCGTGGCGAAGGCCAGCGCGAGCACGACCGAGACCGACAGCGACACCGCCTCCGGCAGCCCGGCCATGCCCAGCAGCGGGGCCAGGCCCTCGCCGAGCAGCGGCTCGGCGACGTACCCGGCCAGCAGCGCCGTCACGGTGATCCCGAACTGGGCGCCGGAGAGCATGAAGGACAGCCGGCCGGTCACCCGGTAGGCGCGCTCGGCGGCCTTGTCGCCGTTCTCGGCGTGCTGGCGCAGCTTGCCGCGGTCGACCGCGAGGTAGGCGAACTCCTGGGCGACGAAATAGCCCGTGGCCACGGTGAGCACCGTGATGGCCACCAGGCCGAACACGATCAACACGGCGCCGCCACCGCGGGGTGGGGCTGCCGCCACTTGCGTTGCCGGGCCGGACCCGGCTGGCTACTGCACGCTTCCGCGTCGCCGAACTGCATAAATCCGACAGTAGCACGTCGCACTGTATGGTTGCCGGAACCCGGTCCGGAAGGAGGCGGCGGTGACCCTGTTGCGCATCGGCGAACTCGCTGCTCAGGCGGGGGTGACCACGCGGACGGTGGATCACTACACCCGATTGGGTCTGCTGTCGCCCGCCGAGCGCAGCGGCGGCGGCTACCGCCTCTACCGGCCGCTGGACGTCGACCGGATCGCCGTCATCCGGCAGTTGGAGGGCCACGGGGTCACCCTGGACGACATCGCCGCCGCGCTCGCCGCCCCCGGCAGCGGGCTGCCCGCCGCCTTGGACCGCATCAGCAGCGACCTGCGCGCCCTCCAAGCCGCGACCGACACCGCGTCGCCTGCCGCGCACGGCCTGCTGACCGCGATCACCGCCCGCATCCAGGGCCTGATCAACCTGGCCCTGCACATCCCGCCCGACCTGTTCCTGCCCTGAGCCCTACCGGCGCGTGGTCAGCGGCTCGCCGATGACGCGCTCGGCCAGGGCAGCGGCCATGCGCTCGACATCCGGCCGCAGCTCGGCCGCGATCCGCTCCCGGTCCGCGGCCAGCTCGGCCTCGCCCTCTGCGACGCGCTGGCGCACCTGTTCCTGGGCGCGTTCGCGCACCTGGGCCAGCTCGGCCTCGGCCTGGGCGCGGGCCTGGTCGCGGATCGCGGCGGCTTCGGCGTGGGCGGCGCGCAGCTGGGCCCGGTAGGCGGCGAGCGCGGCCTCCGCCTCCGCCCGCACGGCCTCGGCGTCGGCGATCCCGCCCTCGATCCGCGCGGCCCGCTCGGCGTAGAGCTTCTCGATCCGCGGCGCGACCACCCTGGCGATGACGAACAGCAGCACCAGGAAGGCGACCAGCCCGACGGCCACCTCCGCGAAGTCGGGCTGGACCGGGTCGTACTCGTCCACCTTCTGTCCGAAGTGGATATTCATGCTGCCCCCTCCGTCGTGCCCGCCGTGATCAACGCTAGCGCATCCCAGCGCTCAGATTTCCTTGGTGTAGCTGACGGTGGGGAACGGGGTGAAGCCCAGCGATTCGTACAGCGCACGCGCAGGCGCGTGGAAGGCGTCGCCCCCGGTGCCGATCGAGACGACCCCCACCCCGGCCGACTTCAAGGCGGCGACGGCGTGCTCGACCAGCGCCCGCCCGACGCCCGCGCGCCGGGCCTCCGGGGCGACGGCCAGGATCTCGATCTCCCCGTGCTGCTCGGCGGCCTGCTCGATCCAGCCGACGTAGCCCGCCACCTGCCCGTCCACCCAGGCGACGGCGACGTGCCTGCCTTCGTCCGGGTTGTGGGCGCCTGCCAGCAGCCGCCGGTAGTCCCCGCGCCAGTCACCGTGGCGGTTGGCGAAGACGACCTCGCCCGCGACCGGGCGGAAGGAGTCCTCGTAGAAGGGCTCGAAGACCTGGCAGGTCAGGTCGAGGAGGGTGGGCAGGTCCTCGGGCGCCAAGGGGCGGATCTGCATGCGGGAACCCTAGTCGCGGCCCAGCCGGCATGATCGGCGCATGGCGGGCCGCTCCGAGGAGACCCGGAACTCCGCGAGGTTGGGCGGGGACAACTCCGGGACCATCTACCAGGCCGATCGCATCGCCATCAAACACAACAACCGCTCACGAATGCCGTTGCTGGTGGGGTTCGCGGTCCTGGGCGCGGCCCTGGCGATCGCCGTGCCGCTGGCGCTCAAGCAGGAACCCGCCGAGACCCCGCCGCGCGACGTCGTGGTGGCCGCGACGGCCTTCCGGCTGGTGCCCTCGTCGGATCCGACGACCAACAACACCGACAAGGTCGACCTCGACACCGGCTGCCCCGGCTGGGGGCCGACCAGGATCCGGGTCGGGCCCAGCCGCTGCGGCGAGCTGGCCGACCTCATCCTGGAGGACGACAAGATCCACACCCCGGGGTACGCCCCGCTGATCTCGCGCCCCGCGGGCGCGGGCTGCGACGACCGCACGGCGGCGGCGGTCGCGGCCGTCGCCGTCACCGACCTGCGGCCCGGCGCGGTCCTGTGCGTGCGCACCGACAAGGGCAACACCGCGGACGTGCGCGTCGACGAGGTCGGGCCCGCGGTGGTGATCAGCTTCCAGACCTGGCGATAGGCAGACCGAGGCCCCGGTCAGGTGACCGGGGCCTCGGGGAGATTTCACCGGAACGGGTACTGGGTTTGGACGTTGAGCTCGGTCATGCGGACGCCGCGGGCCGGGTTGGTGCGCGGGTCGTTGATCTGGAGGACGTCGAAGCCCTTGCCCAGGTCGGACGAGTAGATGTAGCCGTTGTAGTAGTACGCCGACCAGGAGCCGCCGCCCTCGTCGGGGTTGGCGGCCGGGCCGCGCTCGAAGAAGCCGATTTCCTTGGGGTTGGTGGAGTCGGTGAAGTCGATGATCTGGACGCCGCCCATGTACCAGGCCTGGACGAAGATGTCGCGGCCGGGCACCGGGATCAGCGAGCCGTTGTGGGCGACGCAGTTCTCCGACGGGGCCTGGTAGCGGTCGATCTTGTAGAGGCTGCGGAACTCCATCACGCGGTTGTCTCCGCGGCCGGTGATGTCGTAGATGGCGTTCGCGCCGCGGGTCGGGCCGATCTCCGGGGTGCAGGTGGCCGCGCCGCCGCCGCCCAGCTCGTCGGTGAACAGGACCTTGGTGCCCGCATTGTTGAAGGTCGCCGAGTGCCAGAACGCGAAGTGCTCGTCGTCCTGCACGCGGTTGATGACCCGGGGCCGCTCGGGGTCGGAGATGTCCATCAGGATGCCGTCGCCCATGCACGCGCCCGCGGCGAGGTTCTTCGTCGGGAAGGCGGTGATGTCGTGGCAGCCCGAGGTCTCCCGGACGTACCCGGTGGCGACGGAGCCCGGCTTGCCCGGGTTGCCGCCGTCGGGGAAGAGGTTCGGCGTGGCCACCAGCGCGGCCGCGGCGGGGTCGCGCAGCGGGATCTTCACGATGGAGATCGAGTCGTGCGGCGGCCTGCACTTGGCGATGTTCGCCGCGGGCCCGTAGGAGGAGACGTAGACGTAGATGTCGCGGCCGCGCTTGTCCGGCACGACCGTGTGGGTGTGCGCCCCGCAGGCGGTCTCGACGGCGGTGACGTAGCGCGGGTTGCGCTTGTCGCTGATGTCGAAGACCTTGATGCCCTCCCAGTACGGCTTGCTGCCGTCGTTCTGGGCGGTCGAGGAGCAGGAGGCGTCGCTGCGGCGGGAGTCGGTGGACAGCACGACGATGTTGCCGTTGACCGACACGTCGTTCTGCGAGCCGGGGCACAGGACCTGGCTCAGGATCGCGGGCTTCTTCGGGTTCTTGATGTCGTAGATCGTGAAGCCGAGGTAGTTGCCGACGATCGCGTGGTCGCCCTGGAAGGCGATGTCGGTGCCGGTCGACCCGTCCCCCGCGAGCGGAGCGGTGGGCGGGATGTTGGCGACGTGGGTGACGTTCGCGCTCATGGCGGTCTCGTCGGGGGCCGGGATCTGGCTCTGGGCCGTGGCCGAGGTCGTCCCCAGGGCCGTGGCGGCGACCAGCGTCGCACCCAGGATCGCGGCTGGAGTTCGGCGTCGCCGGTCACGTCGGGATGAAGACACGCTGCACACCCCTCTCGGTTCAGGTGCCCGCAGTATCGTCTTCCGTTAGCTATTCAAACCACCCTCACTTTCCGGGTCCCATTTGCCAGTTGAACGTTTCTCTCCACCGACGCCCCAGACCGGGTACGGTCGGCGGCGTCGCCGCACCTGGGAGGGCATATGCGGGCTTGGCTCACGATCGTCGTCCTGGCGCTCTCCGGCGCAGCGGGCTGCTCCGAACAGCCCCCTCCCCCCGTCGACCATACGATCGTGCAGCCCGGCCTGCCGGGTGAGCCCAACCGGACGCTGTCGCCGCAGGACGCCGAGGTCGACGTCCCCGAGCCCAACGAGGCCGACATCGCCTTCGTCCGCGGCATGATCGCCCACCACCAGCAGGCCGTGGTGATGAGCGCGCTGGCCCCCGAGCGGGCCGCCGACGAGCGCGTCCGCGGCCTGGCCGCGCGCATCCACGACGTGCAGGGCCCCGAGATCGGCATGCTCAACCGCTGGCTGACCCGCAACGACCTGCCCGCGGTCAACCCCGCCGACGCGCACGCCCACCCGGCCATGCCCGGCATGGCGACCGCCGAGGAGCTGGCGGCGCTGGCGGCGGCCAAGGGGCCGGAGTTCGACCGCCTCTTCCTCGACCTGATGATCCGCCACCACGAGGGCGCCATCGAGATGGCCCTGGCCGTGCAGACCACGGGGGTGGACGTGCGGGTGCAGGAGATCGCCGACGACGTGATCGCCGAGCAGGCCGACGAGATCCGCCGCATGCGGGCCATGCAGGGATAACCGCCGCGCGTGGGCCGCGGCCGCCTCGCTAGCATCGACGGGTCAGCGCATCCCGATCCGACCAGGAGCCGTCGTGTCCCAGCCGCAGCCCGCGCCCGCCGTCCCCACCAGCGTGGTGGTGCGCGCGGGGACTACCGCGGGCGCCGCCGTCCGCGAGGCCGGACTGCCCGGCAAGGGGCCCGACGCCGTCGTCGTCGTCCGGGACGCGGGCGGTCGCCTGCGCGACCTCGCGTGGACCCCCGACGCCGACACCGAGGTCGAGCCGGTCGCCGCCGACACCGAGGACGGCCGCGCGGTCATCCGCCACTCGTGCGCCCACGTGCTCGCCCAGGCCGTGCAGCAGCTGTTCCCCGAGGCCAAGCTGGGCATCGGCCCGCCGGTCAAGGACGGCTTCTACTACGACTTCGACGTCGACCGCCCGTTCACCCCCGAGGACCTGCAGGCGCTGGAGAAGCGCATGAAGCAGATCATCAAGGGCGCCCAGCGCTTCTCCCGGCGGGTCGTGGCGTCCGTCGACGCCGCCAAGGCCGAGCTGGCCGACGAGCCGTACAAGCTGGAGCTGGTCGACATCAAGAGCGATGTCGACACCGCCGAGGTCATGGAGGTCGGCGGCGGCGAGCTGACCATCTACGACAACCTCGACCCCCGCACCGGCGAGCGCGTCTGGGGCGACCTGTGCCGCGGCCCGCACGTGCCCACCACCAAGCACATCCCGGCGTTCAAGCTGATGCGCGTGGCCGCGGCCTACTGGCGCGGCAGCGAGAAGAACCCGCAGCTGCAGCGCGTCTACGGCACCGCGTGGGAGTCGCAGGAGGCCCTGGACCGGCACCTGGAGCTGCTGGCCGAGGCCGAGCGGCGCGACCACCGCAGGCTGGGCGTGGAGCTGGACCTGTTCAGCTTCCCCGACGAGATCGGCTCCGGCCTGGCCGTCTTCCACCCCAAGGGCGGCATCGTCCGGCGGGTCATGGAGGACTACTCGCGGCGCAGGCACGAGGAAGAGGGCTACGAGTTCGTCTACTCCCCGCACATCACCAAGGGCGCGCTGTTCGAGACCTCCGGGCACCTGGACTGGTACCGCGAGGGCATGTACCCGGCGATGCACCTGGACGCCGAGCTGAACGCGGACGGGACCGTCCGCAAGCCGGGGCAGGACTACTACCTCAAGCCGATGAACTGCCCGTTCCACGACCTGATCTTCCGCTCGCGCGGCCGGTCGTACCGGGAGCTGCCGCTGCGGATGTTCGAGTTCGGCTCGGTGTACCGCTACGAGAAGTCCGGGGTGATCCACGGCCTGACCCGCGTGCGCGGGATGACGCAGGACGACGCGCACATCTTCTGCACCCCCGAGCAGGTGCCGGACGAGCTGCGGTCGCTGCTGTCGTTCGTGCTGGGCCTGCTGCGCGACTACGGGCTCACCGACTTCTACCTGGAGCTGTCGACCCGCAACGACGAGAAGTACATCGGCACCGACGAGGCGTGGGAGAAGGCGACCGCCACGCTGCGCGAGGCCGCCGAGGACTCCGGCCTCGAACTGGTCCCCGACCCGGGCGGGGCGGCGTTCTACGGGCCGAAGATCTCCGTGCAGGCCAAGGACGCCCTCGGCCGGACCTGGCAGATGTCGACCATCCAGGTCGACTTCATGCTGCCGGAGCGGTTCGAGCTGGAGTACACCGCCGCCGACGGCTCGCGCCAGCGCCCGGTGATGATCCACCGCGCGCTGTTCGGCTCGATCGAGCGGTTCTTCGGCGTGCTGACCGAGCACTACGCCGGGGCGTTCCCCGCCTGGCTGGCCCCGGTGCAGGTGGTGGGCATCCCGGTGGCCGACGAGCACGTCGAGCACCTGATGGGCGTGGCCAAGGAGCTCAAGGCCCGCGGCCTGCGGGTCGAGGTCGACGCCTCCGACGAGCGCATGCAGAAGAAGATCCGCAGCCACACCCTGCAGAAGGTGCCGTTCCTGCTGCTCGCGGGCGGCAAGGACGTGGAGGCGGGCGCGGTGTCGTTCCGCTTCCGCGACGGCAGCCAGATCAACGGCGTGCCGGTCGGCCAGGCGGTGGCGGCGATCGAGGCGTGGGTGGCCAGGCGGGAGAACGCCTCGCCGAACGCGGAGACGTTCTCCGTCTAGCGGCCCAGCGGGATGACCTGCAGCGTGCCGGTCTCCTCGTCGCGGCGCACCCGGGCGCGCAGGCCGAAGACCTCGTGCAGCAGGTCCTCGGTCAGCACGTCGTCGGGTGCGCCGACCGCGGCGATCCGGCCGTCGCGCATGGCGACCAGGCGGTCGGCGTAGCGGGCGGCCAGGGCCAGCTCGTGCAGCACCATCACGATGGTGCGGCCGGTCTCGTCGTGCAGCTCGCGGACCAGCTCCAGCACGTCGATCTGGTGGGCCAGGTCGAGGTGGGTGGTCGGCTCGTCCAGCAGCAGGATGCCGGTCTCCTGGGCCAGGGCCATCGCAATCCAGGCGCGCTGGCGCTGCCCGCCCGACAGCTCCTCCAGCGTGCGATCCGCGAAGTCGACCGCGCCGGTCTGCTCCAGGGCCCGGGTGACGGCCGCCTCGTCGGCGGTCGACCAGCGCTGGTACCAGCTCTGGTGCGGGTGCCTGCCGCGCGCGACGAGGTCGGCGACGGTGAGCCCGTCGGGGGCGGCGGGCGACTGGGGGAGCAGGCCGACCTGGTTGGCGACCAACCGCGTGGGCAGGGCGTGGATGGGCCGGCCGTCGAGCAGCACCCGGCCGCCGACCGGCTTGAGCAGCCTGCCCAGGGCGCGCAGCAGGGTCGACTTGCCGCAGCCGTTGGGACCGATCACGGCGGTCACCGTGCCGCCGGGGATGTCCAGGTCGACCCCGTGCACGACCGTGCGGTCGTCGTAGGCGAGGGTGAGGCCCTCGGCGCGCAGGCGGACGTCGGTCATGTGCGGGCCTTTCCGCTGCGGATGAGCAGGAACAGCAGGTACGGCGCGCCGAGGGCGGCGGTGAGGATGCCGACGGGCAGCTCGACCGAGCCGAACGCGGTGCGCCCCAGGACGTCGGCCCACACGGTGACGGCCGCGCCCATCAGGGCCGAGGCCAGCAGCGGCGGGGTCCCGGTGCCCAGCAGGCGCAGGGCCAGCTGCGGGCAGGCCAGGGCGACGAAGGCGATCGGGCCCGCGGCCGCGGTCGCCGTCGCGGTCAGCAGGACGGCGATCACGATGAGCACCGCGCGGGTCGCGTCGATGCGCACGCCGAGGCCGCGGGCGGTGTCGTCGTCGAAGTTCAGCGCGCCGAAGGGGAACGACAGCACCAGCGCGGCGGGCAGCAGCACGGCCAGCGCGATGCCGACGGCCTTGGCGTTCTCCCACGTGGCCGCGTTGAGGCTGCCGTTGAGCCAGACGATGGCCCGCCCGGCGTCCACGATGGAGGCTTTGACCAGCAGCCAGGAGATGAGGCTGGTCAGCACCGCCTGGATGCCGACGCCGACCAGCAGCACCCGGTAGCCGGACAGCCCGCGGCGCACGGCGAGGACGTAGACCAGCACGGCGGCGACCAGCGCGCCCGCGATCGCGGCCGCGGGGACGCCGACCTCGGCCAGCGGCCCGCTGATGCCGCCGTACTCCCCGGCCAGCACGATGATCGAGACCGCGCCCGCCCCGGCGCCCGCGGTGACCCCGAGGATGTCCGGGCTGGCCAGCGGGTTGCGGCCGATGCCCTGGATGATCGCGCCCGCCAGGCCGAGCGCGGCCCCGACCATCGCCCCCACGGCGACGCGCGGCATCCGCAGCTCCAGCACGACGAGCCGCTGCGCGCGGGTGCCGCCGCCGAGCAGGACCTCCACGACGTCGCCCACTGCGATGGCCGAGCCGCCGCGGCCGATGTTCACCACCACCGCGGCGGCCAGCGCCACCAGGATGAGGGCGGGCACCAGCACGTGCCGGGGGCGGACGACGGCCGAGACCGGGCCGATGCGGATCGCTCTCACAGCCGCACCGGCTTCCGTCGGCGGATGAGGTGGATGAAGACCGGGGCGCCGATGAACGCCAGCATGATCCCGACCGGGAGCTCGCCGGGGCTGGCCACCAGCCTGCCGAGCACGTCCGCGGCGACCATGAGCGCCATGCCGACCAGGCCGGAGTAGACCAGCACCCAGCGGTAGTCCGGGCCGGTGATCGAGCGGGCGATGTGGGCGGCCATCAGCCCGACGAAGCCGATCGGGCCGCACGCGGCCACCGCGACCCCGGTGAGCAGGGTGATCGAGGCCATGCCGACCAGCCGGGTCAGCCCGACCCGCACGCCCAGCGAGCGGGCCACGTCCTCGCCGAGGGACAGCGAGTTCAGCCCGCGCGCGTTGGCCGCGGCCAGCAGCAGGCCCGCCGCGACGAACGGCAGCATCTGCCCGGTGATCTCGGCGGGGCGGCCCGAGACCGAGCCGACGGTCCAGAACCGGTACATCTCCAGCGCCTGCTCATCCATGATCAGCATGCCCGCGGTGAGGGCGGTGAACAGCGCGTGCACCGCGGCCCCGCCGAGGGCGAGGGTGATCGGCGTCGCGCCGCCGCGGGTGCAGTTGCCGACGAAGTAGACCAGCGTCGAGGCCAGCAGCGCTCCCGCGAAGCCGAACCAGACGTAGCCGTAGAGGGTGCCCACGCCCAGCAGGAAGATCCCGCCCGCGACGAACAGCCCCGCCCCCGCGCTGACCCCCAGCAGCACCGGGTCGGCGATCGGGTTGCGGGTGTGGCCCTGCATCAGCGCGCCCGCCACGCCCAGCGCGCAGCCTGCGACCAGGGCGAGCGCGGTGCGCGGCAGCCGCAGCGAGCGGACGATGATGTCGCCGTCGGTCCCGGTGGGCGTCCACAGGGCGTGCCACACCTCCGGCAGGCTGAGCGCCTTGCTGCCGAGGGCGACGCTGAGCAGCGCCACGCCGAGGACGGTGGCGGCGACCACCACCAGGCCCCGGCGCCGCAGGCGGGTCCGGGCCTGGGTCACGCGATTCCTCCGAGTGTTAGCTTAGGGCAGCCTACCTTTAGTAGTTGACCTTGGAGGACAGCACCGCATGAGAGCCCGCTCCCTAGTCGCCGCCCTGGCCATCGCCCTCGGCGCCACGGCCTGCGGCAGCGCCGACCCGGCCCCGCAGACCGGCGCGGCGCCCGGTGGCGACGGCGCGTTCCCGCGCACCGTGACCCACGTCATGGGCACCGCCGACCTGCCGGAGCGGCCGCTGCGGATCGTCGCGCTCGACATGACCTTCGTGGACGCCACCCTCGCCCTGGAGGGCGAGGTCGTGGGCTTCACCACGCTCGCGGGCGGCGACGACAAGCTGCCCGACTACTTCGGCGCGGACGTGGCCAAGTACGCCCCGAAGGCCGTGCCGGTCGGGACGCTCAGCGAGCCCAACCTGGAGAAGATCGTCGAGCTGGACCCCGACCTGATCCTGTCGGCGAAGGTCCGCCACGAGAAGCTCTACGAGCAGCTCGCCGCCATCGCGCCCACGGTGTTCTCCGAGACCACCGGCGGGAGCTGGAAGGCCAACCTGGAGCTGGTCGGCCAGGCGCTGGGCAAGGAGGACCTGGCCAAGCAGAAGATCGCCGCCTACGAGACCCGGGCCAAGGCCATCGGCGACGCGGTGCGCGCCAAGAAGGGCGCCAACCCGACGGTCTCGGTCGTCCGGTTCGTCGACGGCCCGACCCGCATCTACAAGGACGACACCTACATCGGCGTCATCCTGGCCGACCTCGGCTTCGACAAGCCCGAGGCCGCGACCGGCACCGGCTTCAACACCGAGATCTCCGACGAGCAGATCGGCCTGATGGACGCCGACGACATCTTCATCTCCGTCTACGGCGACGAGGCTGGCCTGAGCGCCCAGACCAAGGAGAAGTTCGAGGCCAACCCCCTGTGGGGCAAGCTCAAGGGCACCGTCCACGAGGTCGACGACAAGACCTGGATGAGCGCGGTGGGCCCCTACGGGGCGAACATCGTGCTGGACGACATCGCCGAGGTGTACGGGGTGGACGCGGCCCGCTAGTCGACCGCGGTCCAGGCGTCGGCCAGCAGGGCCCGGGTCTCGCCCAGCAGCTGGGGCAGGACCTTGGTGTGGCCGATGACCGGCATGAAGTTGGCATCGCCGCCCCACCGCGGCACCACGTGCTGGTGCAGGTGGGCGGCGATGCCCGCGCCCGCGATGACGCCCTGGTTCATGCCGATGTTGAACCCGTGCGGCGCCGACACCTTGCGGGCCACCCGCATCGCCCGCTGCGTGTGGTCGGCCAGCTCGACGGTCTCCTCCGCGGTCAGGTCGGTGTAGTCGGCGACGTGGCGGAACGGGACGACCATGAGGTGGCCGGGGTTGTAGGGGTAGAGGTTGAGGACCACGTAGACCCGCTTGCCGCGCGCGACGATCAGCGCGTCCGGGTCGTCGAGGTCGACCAGCTTGCAGAACGGGCACCCCTCGCGGTCATCGCCGACGGGCTTGTTCTCCCCCCGGATGTAGGCCATGCGGTGCGGCGTCCACAGCCGCTGCAGGGCGTCGGGAATCCCGACGCCTTCCTGGGCGACGAGCTCAGGGTCCACGGCCATGCCCCGATCCTAATGGCGCTCCCCGCCCGCACTCGGCCCCCGACCGGAGGACGGCACGCACGCGAACCCCCGAGCGCACGATCGACGAACCACACGGCCCGCGGTCCGCTCACGGTTTCCCGGCCGCGCTTGGGGGCGGCTCAAGGTGCCCTCGGGCTGCCGAAGTGAATGAGAAGTGCGGAGTGGGGCAGTAGAGTCGCAGGTCAGCAAGCGTCGTCCCCGCACACGCGGGGCTGGTCCGACCAGGAGAGCCCCGTGGTGCAGGGCTACGTCGTCGTCCCCGCACACGCGGGGCTGGTCCGCCCTACATCGGCGTCACCGTCATGCAGCTGGTGTCGTCCCCGCACACGCGGGGCTGGTCCGTGACGGTCCAGTCGGCGCGGCAGCCGGTGAGGAGTCGTCCCCGCACACGCGGGGCTGGTCCCCCGCGCCTCGCGTTCAACGTCCGGCACACGAGGTTGTCCCCGCGCACGCGGGGCTGGTTTCCCATCGCGCTGGCCGTGGGTGGGTCGGCATGAACGCGGGGGGCCGAGGGGGTGGGTGGGCGCAGGTTAGGCTGCCCCAGCCCCGTTCACCTCCGCCGGTAAGGCCCCATGCTGAACATCTTCGCCAGAGCCTCGGTGTCCCGAGTCACCGATCCCGTGGGCAGGTGGCTGGTCTCGATCGGGCTCACCCCGAACGCGGTCACCCTGCTGGGCACTGCGGGTGCGGTCGCCGGGTCGTTGTGGTTGTTCCCGGCTGGGCAGTTGCTCGCCGGGACGTTCCTCGTCTGGGGATTTGCCATGTTCGACCTGCTCGACGGGGCGATGGCCAGGGCCAGGGGCGGGGGGACGGCCTACGGGGCGGTGCTCGACGCCACCTGCGACCGGCTCGCCGACGGGGCGCTGTTCAGCGGGATCGCCTGGTACGCCGTCTTCGTCGCCCCCGACCGGCTGCTGGCCGCGGCCTGCCTGGTGTGCCTGGTGACCGCCCAGGTGATCTCCTACGTCAAGGCCCGGGCCGAGGCCAGCGGGCTGACCGCCGACGGGGGGCTCGTCGAGCGGGCGGAGCGGCTCATCATCACCCTGGTGGGCACGGGGTTGACCGGTCTGGGCGTGCCGTACGCGCTGCACGTCGCGCTGGTGGTGCTGGCGGTCGGGTCGGTGGTGACGGTGGCGCAGCGGCTGGTCGCGGTGCGCCGGAGCGCGGAGGAGGGCGGATGACACGGGGGGAGCGGCTGGCCGACGCCGGGTACGCGGCGGGCTGGCGGCTGGTGCGGATGCTGCCGGAGCCGGTGGCCGCCGGGCTGTTCCGCGCGGGGGCCGACCTCGCCGCGCGCCGGGCGGGCCCGGGGGTGCTGCGGCTGCGCCGCAACCTCGCGCGGGTGGTGCCGCAGGCGGGTCCGGCCGAACTGGACGACCTCGTGCGCGCCGCGCTGCGGTCCTACGCCCGGTACTGGATGGAGGCCTTCCGGCTGCCGTCGATGGACCACGCCGCCATCAAGCGGCGGATGGACGAGACCGCGACCGGCACCGAGTACCTGGACAAGGCGCTCGCCGACGGCAACGGGGCCGTGATGGCGCTGACGCACTCGGGCAACTGGGACGTCGCGGGCGTGTGGCTGGCGCGCACGCACGGCCGGTTCACCACCGTCGCCGAGCGGCTGAAGCCGGAGTCGCTCTACCACCGGTTCGTCGCCTACCGCGAGTCGCTGGGCTTCGAGGTCGTCCCCGCGACCGGCGGGGACCGCAACCCGGCGGTCGTGCTGGCCGAGCGGCTGCGCGAGAACAAGGTGGTCTGCCTGCTCGCCGACCGCGACCTGACCCCCAACGGCAGGCCGGTCACCTTCTTCGGCGCGCAGACGAAGATGCCCGCGGGCCCGGCCTACCTCGCCGCCCGCACCGGGGCGGCGCTGCTGCCGGTCGGCTGCTGGTTCACCGACGACGGCTGGGGCCTGCGCATCCACCCGCCGATCCCGGTCGCGGGCGTGCGCGCGGTGCCGTCGGCCACCCAGGCGCTGGCCGACGTGCTCGCCGCCGACATCGCCGCCCACCCCGCGGACTGGCACATGCTGCAGGACCTGTGGCTTGAGGACATCGGGTCGTGAGCCTGCGCGTCGGGATCGTCTGCCCGTACTCCTTCGACGTGCCGGGCGGGGTGCAGGCGCACGTGGTGGACCTGGCGCGGGCGCTGCGCGGCCTGGGGCACTCCGTCGAGGTGCTGGGGCCCGCCGACGACGACACGCCGGTGCCGGACTTCGTCCAGCCCGCTGGCCGGGCGCTGGGCATCCCCTACAACGGCTCGGTGGCCCGGCTGGCCTTCGGGCCGCTGTCCTTCGCCCGGGTGCGGCGCTGGATCCGCGAGCACGACTTCGACGTGCTGCACCTGCACGAGCCCACCGCGCCGAGCCTGTCGATGCTGGCGCTGATGGTGGCCGACGGCCCGATCGTGGCGACGTTCCACACCTCCACCCCCCGCTCGCGGACGCTGAGCGCGTTCCAGGCGGTGCTCCAGCCGTTCCTGGAGAAGGTGACCGCCCGCATCGCGGTCTCGGCGCTGGCCAGGCGGGTGCAGGTGGAGCACCTGGGCGGGGACGCCGTGGAGATCCCCAACGGCGTCGACGTCGGGTTCTTCCGCGACGCCGCGCCCCTGCCCGGCTACCCGACCGGCTGCTCGGTGGGGTTCGTCGGCCGCTACGACGAGCCCCGCAAGGGCATGCCGGTGCTGCTGGAGGCCCTGCGCCCGCTGGCCGCCGAGCTGCCCGACCTGCGGCTGGTGGTGGTCGGCCGCGGTGACGCCGCCGAGCTGCGCAAGGCGGCCGGGCCGGTGCGGGTCGAGCTGCTGGGGCAGGTCGACGACGCGGAGAAGGCGGCGATGCTGCGCAGCGTCGACGTCTACTGCGCGCCCAACACCGGCGGGGAGAGCTTCGGGATCATCCTCACCGAGGCGATGGCGGCGGGCACCGCGGTGGCCGCCAGCGACCTCGACGCCTTCCGCCGCGTGCTCGACGACGGCCGGGCCGGGGTGCTGACCCCGGTCGGCGACGCCCCCGCGCTGACCGCGGCGCTGCGCTCGCTGCTCGCCGACCCCGCCCGCAGGCAGGCGGTGGCGGCCGAGGGCCATCGGCGGGTGGCCGCCTACGACTGGTCGGTCGTGGCCGCCCAGGTGCTGCGCGTCTACGAGCAGGCGGTGGCTGCCTGCCCGCGCCCGGTGGGGGAGGTCCAGTGACCTGGTGGATCGTCGTCCTGGTCGCGGTTCTGGTGCTGGGCGGGGTGTACCTGGTGGGGACGGCCAACCGCCTGGACCGCCTGCACGTGCGCACCGACGCGGCGTGGGCGGCGCTGGACGCCGCCCTGGCCCGCCGCGCCGTGGTGGCCCGCGCGGTGTCCGGCGTGCTCGGCGTCGACCGGCTGCGGCGGGAGGCCGAGCAGGCCGAGCGCTCCCCCCGCGTCTCCCGCGAGGACGCGGAGAACGTGCTGACCCACTCGCTGTCCGAAGTAGATAGAACCCGGCTGCCTGCCGCCTTGGCCGCTGAGCTGGTCGACGCCGAGCACCGCGTCGTCATCGCCCGCCGCGTCCACGGCGACGCCGTGCGCGACACGCTCGTGCAGCGCAGGCGCCGCGTGGTGCGCTGGTTCAAGCTGGCGGGCGGCGCCCCCCGCCCGGAGTTCTTCGAGATCGCCGAACCCGACCTGACCCCCGCCCCCGCCACCCCGGACCGCGTCGACCCGTAGCGCGGACGGGCAGCAGCGTTTCTGCAACCCCCGCAGCGGTAACAGGCGGAGTTGATCTCACGATGCCGGGTGCGTGATCACCGGCGAAGGGGGATCGGGGCGATGGGTGTGCTGGAGTTCGTCGGCCGCCTGGTGGACAGCCTGGCCTGGCCGACCGCGACCGTCGTGCTCGGGTTCGCGCTGCGGTCGCGGCTGGGCCCGCTGCTGGGGGAGCGGCTGAAGGCGATCAAGGCAGGCCCCGCCGGGCTGGAGATGGAGTGGAACCAGACGGCCCAGGAAGCCGAGAAGCAGCTCACCGGCGAGGTCGCCGCGACCGAGCAGGCCACCGACCAGACCATGCCGCTGCGGCTGCGCGAGCTGGCGAAGGCGTCGCCGCGCGGGGCGGTGGTCGACGCCGCCGCCGAGATCGAGAGCGCGCTGCGCACCCTGCTGGCCCGCCACGGCCTGTCCGACACCGAGCTGCGGATGGGGATGCGCGAGCTGAGCTCCACCGCCGTCGAGCGGGAGCTGATCAGCGCGTCGACCCACCGCGCGATCGAGGGCCTGTCGGTGCTGCGGAACCTGGCCGCGCACGGCCGCGGCCGCATCGAGTACGCCCAGGCGGTCGACTTCCTCGCCCTCGCCGACGCCGTCATGTACTCGCTGACCGCGGCCAGGTCCGTCGAGCTGGGACGGCTGCCCGACCCGGCGTGAGGCCGGGCCGCCCGCGGCGGTCGCGCCCGGGCGGCCCGGGGGCTCAGGCCAGCTGGGCGGCCAGGGCGCTGGGCATGGGGTCGAAGCGGGCGAAGCGGCGGGTGAACGTCGCCGAGCCGGAGGTCAGCGAGCGCAGGTCGATCAGGTAGCGGACCAGGTTCGTCGCGGGGACCTCGGCGGTGACCAGCGTCGCCCCGGTGCCCTCGGACTCGGTGCCCAGCACCCGCCCGCGCCGCGACGACAGGTCGCCGAGGACGGTGCCCAGGTGCTCGTCCGGCAGGCGGACGACCACGGTGTCGATCGGCTCCAGCAGGTTGACGGTCGTCTTGGCCGCGGCGTCCTTGAGCGCCAGCGCCCCCGCGATCTGGAAGGCGGCGTCGGAGGAGTCGACGCTGTGGGCCTTGCCGTCGACCAGCGTCACCCGGATGTCCACCATCGGGTTCCCGGTGGCCACGCCCCTGGCCAGCTGCGCCCGGATGCCCTTCTCCACGCTCGGGATGAACTGGTGGGGAACGGCGCCGCCGACGACCCGGTCCAGGAACTCGAAGCCCGCGCCGGTCGGCAGCGGCTCGACCTCGATGTCGCACACGGCGTACTGGCCGTGCCCGCCGGACTGCTTGACGTGCCTGCCGTGCCCGCGGGCCGGACCGGCGAACGTCTCGCGCAGCGACACCTTCACCGGCTCGGTGTCGATCTCCGCCCCGCCCGCGCGCAGCCGGGCCAGCACGACGTCGGCGTGCGCCTCGCCCATGCACCACAGCACCAGCTGGTGGGTCTCGGGGTTGCGGTCCATCCGCAGGGTCGGGTCGCCCGCGACCAGCCGGGCCAGGTTGCGGGCCAGCGCGTCCTCGTCGCTGCGGGTGCGGGCCACCACGGCCACCGGCAGCAGCGGCTCGGGCATCGCCCACGGCGCCATCAGCAGCGGGTCGTCCGGCGCGGAGAGGGTGTCGCCGGTCTCGGCCGAACCGACCTTGGTCAGGGCGCACACATCACCGGCGATGCAATAAGGGACCTCGCGCAGCGAGGCCCCCAGGGGAGAGTAGACGTGCGCGACGCGCTCGTCCGCGTCGTGGTCCTCGTGGCCGCGATCGGCCAGTCCGTGGCCGGAGACGTGCACCTGCCGCTCCGGGCGCAGCGTCCCGGAGAACACCCGCACCAGCGAGACGCGGCCGACGTAGGAGTCCACCGCCGTGCGGACGACCTCGGCGGCCAGCGGGCCCCTGGGGTCGGGGACGATCGCGGCGTGCGGGCGGCCCTGGGGGTCGGTCACGGCGGGCAGCGGGTGCTCCAGCGGGGACGGGAAGCCGCGGGTCAGCACCTCCAGCAGCTCCTCAAGACCCAGGCCGGTGAGCGCGCAGACCGGGATGACGGGGAAGAACGAGCCGCGGGCGACGGCCTTCTCCAGGTCGGTGATGACGGTGTCGGTGTCGATCTCCTCGCCGCCGAGGTAGCGGTCCATCAAGGACTCGTCCTCGCTCTCGGCGATGATCCCCTCCAGCAGCTCGGCGCGGGCGTCGGCGATGGCCTCGCGGCCGGCGTCGTCGAGGTCGGTGAGCTTCATCTCGCCGCTGGAGTGGTCGTAGCGGCGCTGGGTGATCAGGCCGTCCAGGGCGGTGTCGCCGTGCGGCAGCCACAGCGGCAGCACGTTGGCCCCGAAGGCGTCCCGGCAGGCGGCCAGCTCGCCTGCGAAGTCGGCGCGCGGGTGGTCGAGGCGGGCCACCACCAGCGCGCGGGGCATGCCGACCGCGTCGCACTCGCGCCACAGCGCGACCGTCGCCGGGTCGACGCCCTCGGCGGCGCACACCACGAACAGGGCCGCGTCCGCCGCGCGCAGGCCCGCCCGCAGCTCGCCGACGAAGTCGGCGTAGCCGGGGGTGTCGATCAGGTTGACCTTGACCCCCTCGTGCATCAGCGGGGCCACCGCCAGCCCCACCGACCGCTGCTGGCGCTGCGCGGCCGGGTCGTGGTCGCAGACCGTGGTGCCCTCGGTGACCGTCCCGGCCCGGGGGAGCACGCCGGTGGCGGCCAGCAGCGCCTCGGCGAGCGTCGTCTTCCCCGAGCCGGACGGGCCCACCAGGGCCACGTTCCTGATCCGCGCCGGGTCGTCCACCGCAACGGTGGACTCGGCATGGCCGTTGTCGGCGTGCTTGCTGCCCATCTCCCGCACCTCCCGATCGCCCCGCCTTGTGTCGGATCTCACATCTTGTCACCGGTGGTGACCAGCGCGCTCCCCTGGCGTGCGAAGTGGCCTGCCGAGATAGCCCCGGATTGGCAGCCTTCAGCGGTCCACATCGCACGTACGCTGTGGTCAGCGGCCGATACCCCGAGGCCGCAGACCCCCAAGTCGATTCGAGAGGCGAACCGTGTCCGAGGCACAGACCCCCACCCCCGCCACCCAGCCGGAGACCGGCACGTCCCGGGTCAAGCGCGGCATGGCGGAGATGCTCAAGGGCGGCGTGATCATGGACGTCGTCGACGCCACCCAGGCCAAGATCGCCGAGGACGCGGGCGCGGTCGCGGTCATGGCGCTGGAGCGGGTGCCCGCCGACATCCGCGCCCAGGGCGGCGTGGCCAGGATGAGCGACCCGGACCTGATCCAGGGCATCATCGAGGCGGTCTCCATCCCGGTCATGGCCAAGGCCCGCATCGGCCACTTCGTCGAGGCGCAGGTGCTGCAGTCCCTCGGCGTGGACTACATCGACGAGTCCGAGGTGCTGACCCCGGCCGACTACGCCAACCACATCGACAAGTGGGCCTTCACCGTCCCCTTCGTCTGCGGGGCCACGAACCTGGGCGAGGCGCTGCGCCGCATCACCGAGGGCGCGGCGATGATCCGCTCCAAGGGCGAGGCGGGCACCGGCGACGTCTCCAACGCCACCACCCACATGCGCAAGATCCGCGCCGAGATCAAGCGGCTGACCTCGCTGCCCGAGGACGAGCTGTACGTGGCCGCCAAGGAGCTGCAGGCGCCCTACGAGCTGGTCAAGGAGGTGGCGACCACCGGCAAGCTGCCGGTCGTGCTGTTCACCGCAGGCGGCATCGCCACCCCGGCCGACGCGGCGATGATGATGCAGCTGGGCGCCGAGGGCGTGTTCGTCGGCTCCGGCATCTTCAAGTCCGGCGACCCGGCCAAGCGCGCCGACGCCATCGTCAAGGCCACCACGTTCTTCGACGACCCGGACATGATCGCCAAGGTCTCCCGGGGCCTGGGCGAGGCGATGGTCGGCATCAACGTCGAGGACGTCCCCGAGCCGCACCGGCTCGCCGAGCGGGGCTGGTAGCCGCTAGACGTGCTCGGAGACCAGGCACGCCATCGTGCCCGGCTCCAGCGCCTCGAACACGTGCGGCAGGTCGCCCGGGTAGGCGATGTAGTCGCCCGGGCCCAGCTCGACCGGCTCCTCCGTCGGACCGAGCCGGGCCCGGCCCGCGGCCAGCACCACGTGCTCGACCACGCCGGGGAAGTGCGGGTCGGACTCCCGGCGGCTGCCCGGCTCGGCGCGGATCAGGTAGACGTCGCGGCGGGCGTTGGGCGGGCAGGAGGCCAGCAGGGTCGCCGAGTAGTCGGCGCGCTCGGAGTAGACCACCGGCCCCTCGCCTGCCCGGATCACCTGCACGCGCGGGGTCGGCGGCTCCACCAGGCGGGAGAACGGCACGCCCAGGGCCACGCCCAGCGCCCACAGCGTCTCGACGCTGGGGTTGCCCGTCGCGGCCTCCAGCTGCGACAGCGTGGATTTGGCGATGCCCGCCCGCTTGGCGGCCTCGCTCAGCGACAGGCCCGCGCGCTCGCGTTCGCGGCGCAGCGAGCGGGCGATGATGTCCAGTGGGGCGCCGCGCTGGTCCACCGAGCCTCCCGTTCGATGTGACGGACGATCGTTCGCCTTGACGAACGACCTGGGCATTGTTCATCGTAGGGCACTATGCGTTCGATATGGCGAACACTCGATGCCGAGCTGTGGCGCGGCGTGCTGGCCATCGCCGCGGCGGCCGCCGTCAGCGGGGCCTCCTTCGGCGCCATCTCGGTGGCCTCCGGCCTGCCGGTGTGGGTGCCCGTGGTGATGTCCCTGCTGGTCTTCGCGGGCGGCTCGCAGTACCTGGCGGTCGGGGTGACCGCGGTGGGCGGCAGCCCGGTCGCCGCGGTGCTGGGCGGGCTGCTGCTCAACGCCCGGCACCTGCCCTTCGGCCTCGCGGTCGGCGAGCTGGTCGGCCGCGGCTGGGCGGCCAGGCTGGTCGGCAGCCACCTGCTGGTGGACGAGTCCGTCGCCTTCGCCCTGGCCCAGCGCGACGCCGTGCGCGCGCGGGCGGCCTACTGGGCCTGCGGGGCCACGCTGTTCCTCGCCTGGAACACCGGCGCACTCGGCGGCGCGCTCGCAGGCCAGTTGGTCGGCGACGCGGATGCGCTCGGCCTGGACGCGGTCTTCCCCGCGGCCATGCTGGCCCTGGTCCTGCCCGCGCTGAAGGACGCGAAGGTCCGCGCCCCCGCCCTGCTCGGCGCGGCGCTGGCCCTGGCAGCCACCCCGTTCCTGCCCACCGGCGTGCCGATCCTGCTAGCCCTCCTCGGCCTCCTCGCGGCCCCCCGCCCGCCCCGCCAGACCCCCACCCCCACCCCCACCCCCACCCCCGCCCCGACCGCCCCGGAGACCCTGCCATGACCCTGCCGCCGACCCCGGTCCTCACCGCGCCCGGTAGCGGCCACTCCCGCCCGGACCGCGCCGGAGTTGCTGTCATGACGCTGCTTCCGAGCCTGGTCCTCGCTGCGCCCCGCCCGACCCCGGCTGCCACCCTCGCCCCGACTGCCCCGGAGGTGCTGTCGTGACCGTGCCGCCGATCCCGGTCTTCGCTGCGCCCTGCCCGGTCGCGGCCACTCCCGCCCGGACCGCGCCGGAGGTGCTGTCATGACGGTGTTGCCGACCTTGGTCCTCGCCGCGTCCAGCCTGGTCTCGGCCACTTCCGTCCGGATCGCGCCGGAGGTGCTGTCGTGACCGTGTTGCCGTTCGTGGGTGTTCGCCGCGTTCTGCCTGGTTCCGGTGGCCGTCGCCGTCCGGATCTCGCGGGGGGTGCTGTGACCGTGGTGCCGAGTCTGCTCGCCGCGTCCTGCCTGGTCTCGGTGGCCGCCCCCGGACGGATCGTGCCGGAGGTGCTGGCGTGACCCTGCTGCCGATCCTGGTGCTCGCCGCGGGCACCTTCGCCTTCCGCTTCGGTGGTGTCCTGCTGCGGGACCGGCTGACCTTCTCTGATCGTGTCAAGGAGTTGTTGGCCACCTCCGCCGTCGTCCTGCTGTTCGCCCTGGTGGCGACCTCGGCGCTGGCCAAGGGGCAGGACTTCGCAGGCTGGGCGCTGCCCGCGGGGGTGCTCGTCGCGGGGGTGCTGGCGTGGCGGAAGGTGCCCTTCGCGGTGGTCGTCGTGGCTGCTGCGCTCACCACCGCGCTGCTCCGCCTCGCGGGGCTGCCCTAATCTCGACCCACGGACGAAAGGAACCCACGTGCCCACCGACCGACCCCTGATCGGGGTGCTCGCCCTGCAGGGCGACGTGCGCGAGCACGTCGCCGCGCTCACCGCGGCGGGTGCGACCGCCACGGGCGTGCGCAGGCCCGAGGAGCTGTCCCGGGTGGACGGGCTGGTGCTGCCGGGAGGGGAGTCCACCACCATCTCCCGGCTGCTGGCCACCTTCGACCTGCTGGCCCCGCTGCGCGCCCGCATCGCCGATGGCCTGCCCGTCTACGGCTCGTGCGCAGGCATGATCCTGCTCGCCGAGAAGATCATCGACGGCCGCCCCGACCAGCACCAGGTCGGCGGCATCGACATGGTCGTGCGGCGCAACGCCTTCGGCAGGCAGGTGGACTCCTTCGAGGCCGACCTCGACTTCGCGGGCCTCGACGACCCGGTGCACGCGGTGTTCATCCGCGCGCCGTGGGTCGAGTCGGTCTCGGCGGCCGCCGAGGTGATCGCCAGGGTGCCCGACACCGGGGCCGCGGGGGAGGCCGGCGGTAGGATCGTCGCCGTCCGCCAGGGCCGGGTGCTGGCCACCGCCTTCCACCCCGAGCTCACCGGCGACCACCGCGTGCACCGCCTGTTCGCGGACATGGTCCGTGAAAGCCTGACCTAGACCGACGGAGGACAGATGAGCGGCCACTCCAAGTGGGCGACGACCAAGCACAAGAAGGCCGCACTCGACGCCAAGCGTGGCAAGCTCTTCGCGAAGCTGATCAAGAACATCGAGGTCGCCGCGCGCACCGGGGGCAGCGACCCCGAGGGCAACCCCACGCTGTTCGACGCCATCCAGAAGGCGAAGAAGAACTCCGTCCCCAACGACAACATCGAGCGCGCCCGCAAGCGCGGCGGCGGCGAGGAGGCAGGCGGGGCCGACTGGCAGACGATCATGTACGAGGGCTACGGCCCCCAGGGCGTCGCCGTGCTGATCGAGTGCCTGACCGACAACCGCAACCGCGCCGCCACCGAGGTCCGCACCGCGATGACCCGCAACGGCGGCTCGATGGCCGACCCCGGCTCGGTGTCGTACATGTTCAACCGCAAGGGCGTGGTGATCGTCCCCAAGAACGGCCTGACCGAGGACGACGTCCTCATGGCCGTGCTCGACGCGGGCGCCGAGGAGGTCAACGACCTCGGTGAGAGCTTCGAGGTGGTCTCCGAGCCCGGTGACATGGTCGCCGTCCGCAAGGCGCTGCAGGACGCGGGCTACGACTACGAGTCCGCCGACGCCAGCTTCCTGCCCATGTCGACCGTCCAGCTCGACGCCGAGGGCGCGCGCAAGATCTTCAAGCTGATCGACGCGCTGGAGGACTCCGACGACGTGCAGAACGTCTACGCCAACTTCGACGTGGCCGACGACGTGATGGCCGAAGTCGATGCGTAGGCGGGCCTCCGACTCCCGCGGCGAGGTCATGGCCGAGGTCGGCTAGGTGGCCTCGCCCGCCCTCACCCCCGACGAGGAGCAGCTGCGCGAGTGGCTGCTCCACACCGCCGACCGCGACGGGTACGCGGCGGTGGAGGTCGAGGGCGACGCCGACGGGGCGCCGTACGCCTTCACCGTGGGCGTGTGGCGCCGCTTCGCCGCGCCGGAGGCCGTGGTGGTCGGGCTGCCGGTCGACATGGCCCGGCCGCTGCTCGACCTCTACGTCCGCCGCACGGCCGACGGCGAGCGGTTCTACCCGGGGCTGCCCTACCTGGACTTCTTCGAGGGCACCCCGGTGGTGGTCGAGCGCGTCCACAAGGGCCACTACCCGGAGTTCTTCGGCAGCGCCTTCCTGGTCTACCCGCAGGGCGACTTCCCGGCGCTGCAGCTGATCGTCGCCACCCCCGACGGCCGGTTCCCGTGGAGCCCGGACGCCCCCGACGGGTTCGACATCTGGCAGCCCGTGCTCACCTACACCGGCAGGCCCGAGACCTGGCGGCCCGGCGTCGACGGCCCCTGATCGGCCCTACCCCGCCGCCGCGCCGCCGATCTACGATCTCGGTCCGGATCGGCGAAGGGGGGCGGCGGTGTCCGAACGGCCCCGGCCGCGGGCGTGCACCGAGGCCGAGCTGGGCTTCCACCCCCGGCCCGCGGTCCGCTGGCTCGCGCCGAAGGTCCTGGTCAGCACGGGCATCCAGTCGGCGATCGCCGCGGTGTTCGGCTCCTACGCCGACAAGCGCGAGCTGCAGGGCGGCCTGCCGTCGACCGTCCACCGGGCCACCGGCGACGAGCTGTGGTTCGACTACGCCGCCGACGTGGGCGACGGCTTCGACGCCACCTACTCCATCGCCTCCCTGCTGGCCGCGGAGTCGCTGACCGTCGACGGCGAGGTCCTCCCGCGGGGCAGGCTGCTGGTCCTGGGCGGCGATCAGGTGTACCCGGGCGCGTCGACCCGCGCCTACGAGGACCGCACGAAAGGCCCGTTCCGCGCCGCCCTGCCCGCGGCGGCGGGGGAGCGGCCGGTCCTGTTCGCCCTGCCCGGCAACCACGACTGGTACGACGGCTTGACCTCGTTCCTGCGGGTCTTCGCCCAGCGCAGGCCGATCGGCGGCTGGGACACCGAGCAGACCCGGTCCTACTTCGCCGTGCGCCTGCCGCACCGGTGGTGGCTGCTGGCCATCGACACCCAGTTCGACGACTACATCGACGCCCCGCAGCTGGAGTACTTCCGGGCCGTCTCCCGGGAGATCGGCGACGGCGACGCCGTGATCCTCTGCACGCCCTCGCCCGCGTGGGTTCCCGCGGGGGCGGGCGGGTCGACCAAGTGCCACGACACCATCGAGTTCTTCAACCGCGAGATCGTGCGCGCCCGCGGCGCCGAGATCCGGGTCATGCTCTCCGGCGACACCCACCACTTCGCCCACTACGCCGAGCGCGGCGGCGGCAGGCGGCTGATCACCTGCGGGATGGGCGGGGCGTACCTGGCGGCCACGCACGAGCTGCCCGCCGAGCTGACGCTGCCCCCGCCCGCCTCCCGCGTGCGCGACCCCGCCCCGCCCGCGACCTACGACCTCGTCGACTGCTACCCGGACGCGGCCGAATCGCGCCGCCTCGCCGCGGGCGTCTTCGGCCTGCCCCTGCGCAACCCCGGCTTCTGGGCGCTCACCGGCACCTTCCAGACGCTGATGACCCTGGCGGTGCTCTACGGGATGGTCAGCACGCTGACCGACGAGCAGCGCGGCTTCTTCGGCAAGGTCGCCAGCTGGGCGCCCGCGATCGGCGTCGCCGTCGTGCTCGTCCTCGGCGGCCTCGCCTTCGCCCGGATCCAGCACTTCCACCAGGGGCCCAAGGCCACGGCGGCCGGGCTGCTGCACGCGACCGCCCACATCGGACTCAGCGTGGGCTGGTCGCTGGCCGTCGTCGGCCTGCACACCGATGTGCTGCCGGACAACGCCGTCGGCGACTGGGCGACCCTGCTGGTCGTCCTGCTCGGCACGCCCCTGCTGATCGGCTTCGCCGACGCCGAGCTCGTCGCCGTCTACCTGCTGCTCGCCTCGCGCGCGGGCATCAACGTCAACGAGGTCATGGCCGGGCAGAGCATCGAGGACCACAAGGGGTTCCTGCGCATGCGCATCGACGCGGCGGGCGTGCTCACCATCCACCCGGTCAAGCTGGCCGCCGTCGGCCGGGAGTGGGTCGCCCGGCCGGACGGGGCGCCGCACGAACCCTGGCTCGCGCCGGTCCGGCCGCTGCGCCCCGCCCGGATGGCCGCCCCCATCGCGGTCACCCGTCGGTGATCACGCCTCCGCGTCGACCGTGGCGGGCGGCGGCGCCCCCGCGTCCCGGTTCTCGATCTTGATCCCGCACTTGCCCGCCAGGGCGACCCCCGCGCCGAGGGTGGTGGCGACCGGCGCGGCGAGCGCGGCGACGATGCCCACCGCGATCGGCACGTCGAGGAGCACGTCGTCCTTGCTGTCGCGGACGACGACCCGGCGGGTCATGCCCTGGTGCAGCAGGCCGCGGACCGCGTCGACCACCTGGTCGGCCGCCGAGCGAGTGGTGTCCGGCTTGTCGTTCATGCGTTCTCCTTTGATCCCCTGATGCCTCCATGGTGCCCGTCCCGGGCGGCCCGGCCATCAGGGTTTCCCCGGGGGCCGCCCTGAATTGCGCCCGTCCTGCGTGTCGGGGCCGCCGCGCGGCGGCCGCAGCCCCTAAGCTCTCGAACGAGTGTTCACGGGGAGGGGAGCGGGCGTGCGCGTGCTGGGAGTCGACCCCGGCCTGACCCGCTGCGGCATCGCGGTGGTCGACGGGTCGGCGGGCAGGCGCGTGGCCGCCATCGCCGTCGACGTCATCCGCACCCCGGTGGACGACACCCTCGCCGTGCGGCTGCTCAAGGTCGCCGACGGCGTGGAGGACTGGCTCGACCGGCACAAACCCGACGTGGTGGCCATCGAGCGGGTGTTCAGCCAGCACAACGTCCGCACCGCGATGGGGACCGCCCAGGCGGCGGGCGTGGTCGCCCTCGCCGCGGCCCGCCGCGGCCTGCCCGTGGAGTTCCACACCCCCAGCGAGGTCAAGGCCGCCGTCACCGGCTCGGGCCGGGCCGACAAGGCCCAGGTGACGGCGATGGTCACCCGGCTGCTCGGCCTGCGCGTCGCGCCCAAGCCCGCCGACGCCGCCGACGCGCTGGCCCTGGCCATCTGCCACCTGTGGCGCTCCCCGGTCAAGGCGCGCATCGCCGAGGCCGAGGCCAGGGCGGCCGAGCTGGCCCGCAAGCACCGTGCCAGGCTGGCCGCGGCCCGCAAGACCCAAGCGTGAAAGATGATGCTGTGATCTCCTCGGTTCGCGGACAGGTTGCCTCGGTGGGACTCGACCACGTGGTGGTCGACGTCGGCGGCGTCGGCCTCGCCGTGCAGGCCACCCCGCACACCCTGGCCGGGCTGCGCCGGGGCGAGGAGGCCGCGCTGGCCACCGCGCTGGTCGTGCGCGAGGACTCGCTGACCCTCTTCGGCTTCGCCGACGCCGAGGCCCGCGACCTGTTCCGGCTGCTGCAGACCGTCTCCGGCATCGGGCCGCGGCTGGCCCTGGCCACCCTGGCCGTGCTGGAGCCCGAGCAGCTGCGGCACGCCCTGGCCGACGGCAACATCACCACGCTCACCCAGGTCCCCGGCATCGGCCGCAAGGGCGCCGAGCGGCTGATCATCGAGCTGCGCGACAAGGTGGGCGCGCTGGCGGGCGAGGCCCCGTCCGCGCCGTCGCCGAGCCGGGTGCGCGGGGCGGTCGTGGAGGCGCTGGTCGGCCTCGGGTTCGCCGCCAAGCAGGCCGAGCAGACCGTCGACGCCGTGCTGGCCGAGGACGCCGCCGCCGACATGTCCACCGCGCTGCGCAAGGCGCTGGCCGTCCTCGGGCGCAAGCGGTGACCGAGGAGGAGTGGGAGTCGCCGGTCTCCGCGCACGCCGACCCCGGCGAGCGCGACGACGAGTCGACGCTGCGGCCCCGGACCCTGGCCGAGTTCGTCGGCCAGCCCCGGGTGCGCGAGCAGCTCGAACTCGTGCTCAAGGGCGCGACCCGGCGCGGGGCCCCGCCCGACCACGTGCTGCTGTCCGGCCCGCCCGGCCTGGGCAAGACCAGCCTGGCCATGATCATCGCCGCGGAGCTGGGCAGGCCCATCCGGATCACCTCCGGCCCGGCCCTGGAACGCGCGGGCGACCTCGCCGCGATGCTGTCCAACCTCGTCGAGGGCGAGGTCATGTTCATCGACGAGATCCACCGCATCGCCCGCCCCGCCGAGGAGATGCTGTACCTGGCGATGGAGGACTTCCGCGTCGACGTGGTCGTCGGCAAGGGGCCGGGGGCCACATCGATCCCGCTGGAGATCGCCCCGTTCACCCTCGTCGGCGCGACCACCCGCTCCGGCTCGCTGACCGGCCCGCTGCGCGACCGCTTCGGCTTCACCGCGCACATGGAGTTCTACGCCCCCGAGGACCTGGAGAAGGTCCTGCGCCGCTCGGCGCAGATCCTCGGCGTCGACCTGCGCCCCGACGGCGCCGCCGAGATCGCCGCGCGCTCGCGGGGCACCCCGCGCATCGCCAACCGGCTGCTGCGCCGGGTCCGCGACTACGCCGAGGTGCGCGCCGACGGCGCGGTCACCCTCGCCGTGGCCAAGGCGGCGCTGGCCGTCTACGACGTCGACGACCTCGGCCTCGACCGGCTCGACCGGGCCGTGCTCGGCGCGCTGGTGCGCTCCTTCGGCGGCGGACCGGTCGGCGTCTCCACGCTGGCCGTTGCGGTGGGGGAGGAGCCGACTACCGTGGAAGAGGTGTGCGAGCCCTACCTCGTGCGCGCGGGCATGCTGGCCCGGACCCCGCGCGGGCGGGTCGCCACCGCGGCCGCGTGGGCCCACCTGGGACTTCCCGCCCCGGTAGACGCTCCCGGACGCGGCGCGCCTACGCTGTTCGACGAGTGACGCGCGCGACCCCGCGCCGCACCCGAATCGTCAATATCGGACTTTTCTCCGGCGACCGCCCGGAGGGAACGGTTCCGGCGAACGGAGAGACATGGAACAGGCCCTGCTTCCGCTGCTGCTGATCGCCGTGCTCGCGATCCCGCTCATCCTCGGCTCGCGCAGGCAGAAGAAGATGATGCAGCAGCAGCAGGAGCTGCAGAACTCGCTCACCGTGGGCGACCGCGTCATGACCACCTCGGGCCTCTACGGCACCGTCTCCGACATCTCCGACGAGGCCACGATCGGCATCGAGATCGCCCCCGGCGTGGAGACCACCTGGCTGCGCCAGGCGGTGCGGGAGAAGGTCGGCCCGGACGTGCTCGACGACGACGAGGCGACCGACGAGGCGGAGCCGACCGCCGAGGTCGCCGAGCCGATCGAGAGCGACAAGCGCCACTGAGCCCGTCGGGGTGACCCACGCAACACCAGGCTCACCCCGGACCCGCTACGCTGCGCCCTCACCCTGTGTATTCGGGTGCGGGCGCAGCGGCGTGGCGTGACGGCCACGCGCGTCCCAGCGCGCCACGCACCCGCCAGACGAGTCGAGGAGACGGACCGACCGTGGCACCACCGGCCGGGCAGATCCGCCCAGGACGCTACCTAGCGTTCTTCGTGGCGATCGTTGCCATCCTGTACGCGCTGGTGTTCTTCACCGGCGACCGCAAGCTCACCCCCAAGCTCGGCATCGATCTGCAGGGCGGGACGCGCGTCGCGCTGACCGCCCGCACCGAGACCGGTGAGCCGCCGTCGCGGGAGTCGCTGGACATCTCCCGGCAGATCATCGAGACCCGCGTCAACGGGCTCGGGGTCAGCGGCGCGGAGGTCGTCCTCGACGGCAACACCATCGTCATCACCGTCCCCGGCGAGAACGGCGAGCGCGCCAAGGAGCTGGGCCAGACCGCGCAGCTGCGCTTCCGCCCGGTGGTGACCGCCGCCGCGGCCACCCCGCAGCAGGAGCCGCCGCCGACCACGTCCGCCCCGCCGACCAGCGGCACGACCACCGCTCCCACGACGGCGCCGACCACCGCGCCGACCACGTCGCCCGCCGCGCAGGGCCGCCCGCTGCCCGCGGCGCTGCAGGGCACGACCACGAGCGCGCCGCCGACGACCACGCCGCCCGCCTCCGGCAACCCCTCCGGCCTGCAGCTGTGCGAGACCTACGCCGGACTGCTGGCCAAGGGCGACGCCGCCGAGGACGCCGAGCTGATCACCGCGGCCAAGGCGTGCCGCCAGCACCCCAACCTCGCCCCCGGCCCGGACGGCGCGTCCCCGGACCCGCAGCTGCAGCAGGCCGCGCTGGCCACCCTGAACTGCGCCCCGGGCGTCAACGACCCGCTGGTCGGCAACGACGACCCGAAGCTGCCGCTGGCCGCGTGCGACCAGGACGGCCTGGAGCGGTTCATCCTCGGCCCGTCGTTCATCGAGGGCACCGAGATCAGCGACGCCAACGCCAACCTCGACCCGCAGGGCGTCGGCTACGTCGTGGTGCTCAGCTTCGAGCCGACCGGCTCGGAGATCTGGTCGAAGTACACCGCGGCCAACGTCGGCCAGCGCGCGGCGTTCGTGCTCGACACCGAGGTCGTCTCCGCGCCGACCATCGAGGGCGCGATCAACGGCGACACCACGATCACCGGCGGCGAGGGCGGGTTCAGCCAGTCCGAGGCGGGCAAGCTGGCCAACGTCCTCAAGTACGGCTCGCTGCCGCTGTCCTTCGAGTCCTCCGAGGCCGAGACGGTCTCGGCGACGCTGGGCCTGGCCTCGCTGCAGGCGGGCCTGATCGCAGGCGGCATCGGCCTGGCGCTGGTATTCGCCTACTGCCTGCTCTACTACCGCCTGCTCGGCCTGCTGACGATCCTGTCGCTGGTCCTCTCGGCGGTGATCGTCTACGCGGTGCTGATCCTGCTCGGCCGCTGGATCGGGTTCACCCTCGACCTGGCGGGCATCGCGGGCTTCATCATCGCCATCGGCATCACGGCGGACTCGTTCGTCATCTTCTTCGAAAGACTCAAGGACGAAGTGCGCGACGGGCGGTCGTTCCGCTCGTCGGTGCCGCGGGCGTGGGTCCGGGCGCGCCGGACGATCCTGTCCGCCGACGCGGTCAGCTTCCTGGCCGCCGCGGTGCTCTACCTGCTGGCCGTCGGCCAGGTCCGCGGCTTCGCGTTCACCCTGGGCATGTCCACCGTGCTCGACCTGATCGTGGTGTTCCTGGTGACGCACCCGCTGGTGGCGCTGGCCTCGCGGTCGAAGCTGCTGTCGCACCCGAAGCTCTCCGGCCTCGGCGGCGCCCAGCGCTCCGCCACCCTGCAGCGCTCGGCGCGGGTCGGCGCGACCCCGGCCGTGAAGGAGGTGTGAGGTGAAGCGGAACCTCCTTGAGGGCCTCTACACCGGCAACGGCGCCCTCGACATCATCGGCAAGCGCAAGCGCGCCTACATCTTCTTCGGCGTGCTGTTCCTGGCGTGCATCGCCTCGATCGTCTTCCGCGGCTTCAACCTCGGCATCGACTTCGAGGGCGGCACCCGGGTGCAGTTCCCCGCGGTGAGCGTGGCGGGCCCGATCGAGACGCAGCAGGTCGAGGACGTCTACTCCGAGACGCTCAACCGCGAGCCCGCCTCGGTGCAGACGGTCGGCGCTGGCGACACCGCCAGCATCCAGATCCGCTCGGAGACGCTCTCCGGCGAGCAGGTCGCCCTGCTCAAGGAGGCGCTGTTCGAGCGGCTCAAGCCCGTCGACGCCGACGGCACCTCCAGCCAGGCGCTGATCAGCGACAGCGCGGTGTCCGGCAGCTGGGGCGGGGAGATCTCGTCCAAGGCGCTGTGGGCGCTGCTGGTGTTCCTCGTCCTGGTGACGGTGTTCCTGGCGCTGTACTTCGAGAAGTGGATGGCCGTCGCGGCGCTGGTCGGCCTCTTCCACGACCTCATCGTCACCGCGGGCATCTACTCGATGATCGGCTTCGAGGTCACCCCGGGCACGGTCATCGGTCTGCTGACCATCCTCGGCTTCTCCCTCTACGACACCGTCGTCGTCTTCGACAAGGTCAAGGAGAACACCCGCGGCCTGCTCGGCCTGACCAGGCGCACCTACGCCGAGGCGGCCAACCTCGCGGTGAACCAGACGTTCATGCGCTCGATCAACACCTCGCTGATCGCGCTGCTGCCGGTGACCGGCCTGCTGGTGATCGGCGTCGGCCTGCTCGGCGTCGGCACGCTGGCCGACCTCGCGCTGGTGCAGGCGACGGGCATGCTGGCCGGTGTCATCTCCTCGATCTTCCTGTGCACCCCGGTGCTGGTGGACCTGAAGATGACCGACCCGAAGTACAAGCAGCAGGCCCAGCGGGTCGCGCAGCGGCGGGCCAACGTCGGCCGCAAGCAGGCCCAGGCCACGGCAGCCGAGCCCGGCGACGACGAGTCGCTGGACGCCGAGATCCGCAAGGAGAAGGCGATGGTCGTCGCGGGCGGCGTGCCCGCCCGCAACCCCAAGGCGGTCGACCAGCGGCGCAAGCCCAAGCCCGGCGGCAAGCCGCAGGGCAAGAAGCGCCGGTGAGCGAGCCACTGGACAGGGCGCTCGCGCTGATCCGGGAGGTCCCCGACTTCCCGGAGCCGGGCGTCCTGTTCCGCGACCTGACCCCGATGCTGGCCGACGGGCCTGCGCTGCGGGCCGTCGCCGAGGCCCTCGGCGACGGCCTGGACCCCGAGGTGACCTCGGTCGTCGCCGTGGAGGCCCGCGGGTTCCTCTTCGGCGCGGCGCTGGCCGCCGCGCACGGGCTGGGCGTGGTGCCGGTGCGCAAGGCGGGCAAGCTCCCGCTCGTGGCCGACCGCCAGACCTACCAGCTGGAGTACGGCACCGCGACGCTGGAGCTGCCCGACGGCGGCCTGCGGCAGGCGGAGAAGGTGGTCGTCGTCGACGACGTGCTGGCCACCGGCGGCACCCTCGCCGCCGCCTGCGACCTGGTGGAGCGGGCGGGGGCGCGGGTGGCCGCCACGCGCGTCGTCGTGGAGATCGCCGCGCTGAGTGGTCGTTCGCGACTAGCCGAACGGAACGTCGCGGCGCTGCTGACCGTGTGATCCGGCTCCTTTGCAGCCCGCCTTGCGGTTGCCCCGGCTGAACCGAGTTATCCTCGGTACCCGGGTCACGCTCGTGGCCCGGAGGGTCGAGCGCCCCCTGCCGGGCGGCCGAGCTTGCCGGGAGCATGGGTGACACACGACGTGGGAACCGCGGCCGAGACCGAGCACTCGCCCGCGGGCCGCGAGCCGTCGGCGACCCGGCGCGTCCGGGCCCGGCTGGCCCGCCGCATCACCGCCCAGCGGGCCGCCCCGGTCAAGCAGGTGCTGGAGCCGCTGGCCGCGGTGCACCGCGAGCTGCACCCCAAGGCGGACCTGGCGCTGCTGCAGCGCGCCTACGACGTCGCCGAGGAGATGCACCGCTCGCAGCGGCGCAAGTCCGGCGACCCCTACATCACCCACCCGCTGGCCGTCGCCACGATCCTGGCCGAGCTGGGCATGGACACCACGACGCTGGTCGCGGCGCTGCTGCACGACACCGTCGAGGACACCGAGTACTCCATCGAGCGGCTGCGCGCCGACTTCGGCGACGAGGTGGGGCACCTGGTCGACGGCGTGACCAAGCTGGACAAGGTCCAGCTGGGCTTCGCCGCCGAGGCCGAGACCATCCGCAAGATGGTCATCGCGATGGCCCGCGACCCGCGCGTGCTGGTCATCAAGCTGGCCGACCGGCTGCACAACATGCGCACGATGCGCTTCCTGCCGCCGGAGAAGCAGGCCAAGAAGGCGCGCGAGACGCTGGAGGTGCTGGCCCCGCTGGCCCACCGGCTGGGCATGGCCACGGTCAAGTGGGAGCTGGAGGACCTGGCCTTCGCCATCCTGCAGCCCAAGAAGTACAACGAGATCATGCAGCTGGTCGCCAACCGGGCGCCGTCGCGGGACACGTACCTGAAGAAGGTCGTGACCGAGATGAGCGCCAACCTGGAGCAGTCCAGGATCACCGCGCGGGTGGAGGGGCGGCCCAAGCACTACTACTCGATCCACCAGAAGATGATCGTCCGCGGCCGCGACTTCGACGACATCCACGACCTGGTGGGCGTGCGCATCCTCGTCGACGACGTGCGCGACTGCTACGCCGCGATGGGCGTCGTGCACGCCATGTGGCAGCCGATGCCGGGCCGGTTCAAGGACTACATCGCCCAGCCGCGGTTCGGGGTGTACCAGTCGCTGCACACCACGGTGATCGGGCCCGACGGCAAGCCGCTTGAGGTGCAGATCCGCACCCACGAGATGCACCGGACCGCCGAGTACGGCATTGCCGCGCACTGGCGGTACAAGGAGACCAAGGGCACGCACTCCGGCGTCGACGTCGACGAGATGGCCTGGATGCGCCAGCTGCTGGACTGGCAGCGCGAGGCCGCCGACCCCGGCGAGTTCCTGGAGTCGCTGCGCTACGACCTGGCCGCCCGGGAGATCTTCGTCTTCACGCCCAAGGGCGACGTGGTCACCCTGCCCGCCGGGTCGACGCCGATCGACTTCGCCTACGCCGTGCACACCGAGGTCGGCCACCGCTGCATCGGCGCGCGGGTCAACTCCCGGCTGGTCGCCTTGGAGCGCAAGCTGGAGAACGGCGAGGTCGTCGAGATCTTCACCTCCAAGGCCGAGGGCGCGGGCCCCAGCCGGGACTGGCTGGACATCGCCGCGTCGCCGCGGGCCAAGGCGAAGATCAAGCAGTGGTTCGCCAAGGAGCGCAAGGACGAGGCGATCGAGTCGGGCAAGGAGGCGATCACCAAGGAGGTCCGCCGGGTCGGCCTGCCCATGCAGCGGCTCGTCTCGGTGGACTCGGTGGCCGCGCTGTCGCGCGAGCTGCGCTACCCGGACGTCGGAACGCTGTACGCGGCGGTGGGCGAGGGCCACATCTCCGCCCGGCACGTCGTGCAGCGGCTGGTGGCGCTGCTCGGCGGGGTCGAGCACGCCGAGGAGGAGCTGGCCGAGCGGGCCACGCCGTCGACCATCGCGCGGCGGCGCAGCTCCGGGGACGCCGGGGTCATCGTCAAGGGCGCCTCGGACGTGTGGGTCAAGCTGGCCCGCTGCTGCACGCCGGTGCCCGGCGACGACATCCTGGGCTTCGTGACCCGCGGCGGCGGGGTGAGCGTGCACCGCACCGACTGCACCAACGCCGACGACCTGCTCCAGACCCCCGAGCGGCTGCTGGAGGTCGAGTGGGCGCCGTCGGAGTCGTCGGTGTTCCTGGTGGCCATCCAGGTCGAGGCGCTCGACCGGCACCGGCTGCTCTCCGACGTGACGAAGGTGCTGGCCGACGAGCGGGTCAACATCCTCTCGGCCTCGGTGACCACCTCGCGCGACCGGGTGGCGGTGAGCCGCTTCTCCTTCGAGATGGGCGACCCGAAGCACCTCGGGCACGTGCTCAAGGCCGTGCGCAGCGTCGAGGGCGTCTACGACGTGTACCGGGTGACCTCGGCGTCCTGACCGATTCGTCCAAGCGGTCCGCCCGGTGGTCGGCCTAGGTTGGCCGGGTGTCGATTTCCGCAGCTGAGACGTTCCTGTTCACCCACGCGCGGCTCGTGGACCGCCGCCGGTTCGCGTTCCTGTTCGGCTCCGGTGACGCCGAGTCGGTCGTGCGCGCGCTGGATGCCTACCGCAACCCCGACGGCGGCTACGGGCACGCGCTGGAGTCCGACGGCCGGGGCGCGGACAGCCAGCCGCTGGCGGCGCTGACCGCGCTGGGCATCCTCCGCGAGGTGGGC
Source organism: Actinokineospora sp. NPDC004072 (assembly GCF_053604195.1). Taxonomy (NCBI): domain Bacteria; kingdom Bacillati; phylum Actinomycetota; class Actinomycetes; order Pseudonocardiales; family Pseudonocardiaceae; genus Actinokineospora; species Actinokineospora sp. NPDC004072. The sequence goes on from NZ_JBSGHB010000019.1 coordinate 67,946, forward strand.
GCGCTCGACGCGCACGCCAAGGCCATCGCCGACTACCTGGCCGGGATCAGCGACGCCGACGGCGCGGTGCCGTTCGCGGTGCCCGCGGGGGAGTACCCGCGCTCGCCGTGGTGGCAGGCGTCGACGACGGGCTCGCTGCTGCCGACGGCCAACCTGGCGGGCGCGCTGGCAGGCGTCGACCACCCGTGGGTCGCCCGCGCCGCCGAGTACTGCTGGCCCCGGATCGAGGCGCTGACGGCATCGCACCCGTACGAGGTGCGGGGGTGCCTGGCGTTCCTGGAGGAGTCGCCCGACCGCCGGCGCGCCCAGGCCCAGGCCGACCGCCTCGGCGACCTCGTCCGCTCCGCGCGCCTGGTCCGGCTGGGGTCGGACGCGGGGGCGACGCCAGAGGGCTACACCACCGCCGAGCTGCCCTACCCGCACGAGTACGCCCCCACCCCCGACTCCCTGGCCGCGTCGTGGTTCTCCGAGGCGGAGCTGGCGGAAAGCCTGGACGCCCTGCTGGCCGAACGCGGCCCGGACGGCGGCTGGCGCCCGCGCTGGCTCATCTGGACCCCGGTCGTCGAACACGAGTGGTCCGGCCCGGTGACCATCGAGGCCCTCACGACCCTGCGCGCGTACGGACGAGAGCTGTAGAGGTGTCTCCTACGCCCCTGCGGGTCGGACGAGCGTGGTGAGGGGCGTCTGCGCGAGGTCCTTCACGTCGCGGGCCAGGTGGGCCTGGTCGGCGTAGCCGGTGCGGGCGGCGACGTCGGCGAAGCGGAGGCCGGTGCGGGCCAGGCGCAGGGCGCGTTGGAAGCGCAGGATGCGGTGGAGGGTCTTGGGGCCGTAGCCGAAGGCGGCCAGGCAGTGCCGGTGCAGCTGGCGCTCGCCGTACCCGACCGCGTCGGCGATCTCGCGCACCCGCCCGGTCGTGATGGCCAGCGCCAGCACCCGGGCGGCCAGCGGGTCGGGGGCGGGCGGCGCGGCGGCCAGCAGGATGCGCTGGGCCTGCTCGGCGCTCGTCCCGCGCAGCCGGTCGGCCAGCGCGTCGGCCGCCTGCCCGCCCCAGATCTCGGCCAGGTCGGGCCGCCCGTCGCGCAGCGCGTCGGCGGGCACGCCCAGCCCGGCGGCGCCCGGGGTGTAGCGGAGGCCGACCAGCAGGCCGGGCGGCAGCTGCGTGGCGTGCGCCGTGGTGTCCGGGCCCGCGACGAACAGCTTGTCGGCGGCCGCGTGCCACATCAGGTCGAGGCAGCCGTCCGGCACGACCAGCCCGCCCTCGACGTCCGCCGACCACACGCAGGCCACCCCGGGGAGGTCGATGCGCCGTTCGCGGTACGCCACCCGGCCAGTCTCGCAGGCGGGCCCCGGGCGGGTCCGCCGCCCGGGGCCCGCCCGCGCGGGTCAGCAGTTGCTGCAGCAGCCGCAGCCCGGCCCGGAGCAGTTGCTGCAACCGCAGCCGCAACCTGCGGGTTTGCGCGACTTGGCGCGGGGACGAGTGCTCATCTCGGTCACCTCTCGTGCGCGGGCAGTAACCAATACGCTACTCGCTATATATCGAGGCAGACAGCGAACGAAAGCGGGACAGGTGGTCCCCCGGACGGCCCAGTCAGGCAGCCAGGGCGTGCTCGACGGTGACGCCGACCGCGGGCGCGCCGTCCCGCGCCCCGCCCGCCACGCCCTGCTGGGCGATCTCGTCCAGCACGGCCAGGCCCTCCTCGGTCAGCCGCGCGAAGACCGCGTACGTCGGGGGCAGCGTGGAGTCGGCGTAGACCAGGAAGAACTGGCTGCCGCCGCTGTGCGGCTCCCCGGAGTTGGCCATCGCCACGGTCCCGCGGGGGTAGGTGACGTAGTCGCGCGTGCCCGTGGGCTTGAGGTCGGTCGGGTTCTCGTCGGGCACGGTGTAGCCGGGACCGCCGGTGCCCAGGCCGGACGGGTCGCCGCACTGCAGGACCGACAGCGACTCCGCCTTGGTCATCCGGTGGCAGGGGGAGCCGTCGTAGAAGCCGGAGGTGACCAGGTGCGCGATGCTGGCGCGCGTGCACGGCGTCGCGTCCGACATGGTCATGGTGATGTCGCCGTGGTTGGTCTCCAGCGTGACCGCGTCCGGGTCGGCCAGGCCGGTGGGCAGGCCCACGTCCTTGCCCGCGCTCGGGGCGTCCGGCGTGCGGCGGTAGTCGCAGGACGAGGTTTGCGGGGTTGCCGTCGTGGTCGTCGGGGCGGGGACCGCGGGCGCGGCGCCTTCGGTCGACTCGCAGGCCGCCGTGCCGGTCAGCAGCACGGCGACCAGGGCGAGCCGGGCGTTCACCCGACCTCGACCCCGCGGATGACCACATCGACCGCGGGCGCGCCGTCGCCCGGGGAGCCCTGGGAGACGGTGCCCGCCTTGGCGATCTCGTCCACGACCTGCATGCCCTCGGCGTCGATCTGGCCGAAGACGGTGTAGTTCGGCGGGATCTCGCAGGCGCCGTAGACGATGAAGAACTGGCTGCCGTTGGTCCCGTCGCCGCTGGCGTCGGTGCCCGCGTTGGCCATCGCCAGCAGGCCCCGGCCGTACTTGATCTCGGGGAAGACCTCGTCGTCGAAGGCGTAGCCCGGGCCGCCGCTGCCGGTGCCGGTCGGGTCGCCGCACTGGAGCACCTGCAGCGACGCGGCGGTGGTCAGCCGGTGGCACGGGGTGTCGTCGTAGTAGCCCTGCTCGGCGAGGCTGATGAAGCTGTTGACGGTGCAGGGGGCCAGCGCCCGGTGCAGGGTCGCGGTCACCTCGCCGCTGCCGAACGCGATGGTGGCCGTCGCCGTGCCCTCGGCGGAGATCCCGGTCGCCTTCGGGGCGGCGACCTCCTTGGCAGGCGTCGCGCCCGCTTCTTCGCGGTACTCGCAGGTCGCCGTCGACGGCAGCGGGGTGGGCCGCTCAGGCAGCGGCGCGAGCTCGGTCGGGATGTCCTCAGGCACGTCGACGCCCTCGGCAGGCGTCGTCGGCGGGGTGATGGTCTCGCTGTTGGCGGTCGCCCGGGTGGTCACCCCGATCGCGCTGCCGGGCACGGTCGTCCCGCACCCGGCAAGGGCCGCCGCGCAGAGCAGCGCGGCGGCCAGGGTCGCGCGGCGCGCGGTCACGCGATCTCGACCGCGCTGATGACCACGTCCTTGGCGGGCTTGCCGTCGCCGGGCTGGCCCTGGGAGATGGTGCCCGCCTTGGCGATCTCGTCGATGACCTTCATGCTCTCGGCGTCGATGCTGCCGAAGACGGTGTAGTTCGGGGGCAGCTCGGCGGTGCCGTAGACGATGAAGAACTGGCTGCCGTTGGTGCCCTGGCCCTTCTCGGTGCCGCCCGCGTTGGCCATCGCCAGGATGCCGCGGCCGTACTTGATCTCCGGGAAGGTCTCGTTGTCGAAGACGTAGCCGGGTCCGCCGCTGCCGGTGCCGGTCGGGTCGCCGCACTGCAGCACCTGGATGCCCTGGGTGGTCAGGCGGTGGCACGGCACGTCGGCGAAGTAGTCCTGCTTGGCCAGGCTGACGAAGCTGTTCACGGTGCAGGGGGCCAGCCCGCGGTCCAGCGTCGCCTTCACGTCGCCGCCTGCGAACTTGAGGGTGGCCTGCACGGTGCCCTTGGCCGGGATGTCGGCGGTGCCGGGGGCCTTGACCTCCTTGGCGGGGGTCGCGCCCTCCTCCTTGCGGTACTCGCAGGTCACCTTGTCGCCCAGCGCCTTGGGCCGCTTGGGCACCGCGGCCAGCGCGGTCGGGATCTCCGCGGGCACGTCCGGGGTCGCCTCGGGGGCGGTCGTGTCGGTCTGCGCCGCCGGGTCGGTGGTCTCGTCACCGCCGATGGTGGTCAGCCAATAGATCAGACCCACGACGAGCACGACGCCGATGACGGTGGCGCCGACGCCGAAGATGCGCCGCTTCTTGGCGCGCTCAGCCCGGCGGACCATCTGGCGTTCCAGCTTCCGCTTCGCCGCTTCCCGGCGCTGCTGGTTGGTCGGCACCTGGCACCCTCCCGTGACCGTGATCCCTGGCAGGCGCGCAGTCTAGGGGGCACCGGGGTAAGAACAGCGTGGGAGGTCGCCCAGACTAGGCTGCGGCGGCAGCGCAATCCGGCCCAGGGAGGTCCGCCCGTGCTCGTCGTCGGCTTCCCCGCCGGGGGCTTCCAGACGAACTGCTACCTCGTCGCCGCAGGCGAAGGCGCCCCCTGCGTCATCATCGACCCTGGTCAGGACGCCGAAGCCGGGGTCGCCGACGCGGTCGCCCGGCACCGGCTCTCGCCGGTGGCCGTCGTGCTGACCCACGGCCACCTCGACCACACCTTCTCGGTCGTCCCGGTGTGCGATGGCAACGACATCCCCGCCTGGATCCACCCCGAGGACCGCGCCCTGCTGTCGGACCCGCTGCTGGGGATGAGCAGGCAGGCCGCCGCGTTCTTCGGCGACTTCCCGACCCGCGAGCCCGCCGAGGTCCGGGAGATGGTCGACGGGGCCGAGCTGGACCTGGCCGGGCTCACCCTCACCGTCGACCACACCCCGGGCCACACCCGCGGCTCGGTCACCTTCCGCACGGCCACCGAGGAGGGCGGCGAGCTGCTGTTCGCGGGCGACACCCTCTTCGCCGGGTCCATCGGCCGCACCGACCTGCCCGGCGGGTCGATGGCGCAGATGGCCGAGTCGCTGCGCACCAAGATCCTCCCGCTGCCCGACGAGACCGTCGTGCTGCCCGGCCACGGTCCGGCGACCACGATCGGCCGGGAGCGGGCGAGCAACCCGTTCCTCGCGGGCGTCATCGACCCCGCTGCCCGCGGCCGGGGCCTGTGATGGAGTCGACCCCGCTCAGCGTCCCCACCCGCCACACCCGGCGCGGCTGCGCCACCGCCGTGGTCGCGCTGCTCGGCGTCGGCGTCGGCGCGATCGTCGGCCTGGTCGTCGGCTTGCTCGGCGGCTCGGCGGCGGGCCTGACCACCGGCCTGGTCACGGCGGGCGTGCTGGTGGCCATCTTCCTGCTCGTCTCCTGGGCCGCAGGACGCCGCAGGCTGAGCCTGGAGGGCACGACGGTCGTCGCGCGCACCATCGGCAGCAAGTCGGTCGACCTGCGCCACGCCGACCGCATCGAACTCCTGGTCAGCGACGTCCGCGGCATGCGCACGATCAGCGCCCTGGTCGGCCAGGGCAGGCGCACCATCAACATCTCCCTGGCCGTCTACGCGGGCACCGGCGGCCGCGAACTGGGCATCCTCCCCCTCCGCCGCCTCGCCGACGCCCTGGCCGCCAGCGAGCACTCAGCGGGCCTGGTCTTCTCCCAACTCCTCGTCGCCCAACTCCGCGCCGAAGCCCAAGGCGCCCCCGCCCCCGACCGCCCCCTCTACCAACTCGCCTCCGCGGCCCCCGCAGGCAAACTGGCCCAACGCCTCAGCACCGAAGCCATCACCCGCTTCGTCGCCGCCTTGGACTAGACCGGCTCCCGTCCCGCGGGTTCGCGGACGGCGACCAGGGCTGCGAGGGCGGTGGTCACGGGGACGGCGGCGATTAGGCCGATGCTGCCGACCAGGGTGCGGACGATTTCCTGGGCTATGTCCTGGGAGCCGAGGATCGCGCCTGCGCCGACGCCGGAGACCGAGGAGTAGAGCAGCAGCGGCAGGGCGGCGCCTGCGTAGGCCATGACCAGGGTGTTGACCGCGGAGGCCACGTGGTCGCGGCCGATGCGCAGGCCCGCGGCGTACAGGTCGCGCCAGCCCAGGGACGGGTTGGCGGCGCGCAGCTCCCACACCGCGCTCGTCTGGGTGACGGTCACGTCGTCGAGGACGCCCAGCGCGCCGATGACGATGCCCGCCAGCAGCAGGCCGCGGGTGTCGATCTCGCGGTCGAGCACGCCGACCAGGGTCGCGGTCTCCTCGTCCAGGCCGGTGAGGGCGGCGAAGGCGGAGAACAGGGCGCTCAGCGCGCCGATCAGGGCGAGGCTGACCATCGTGCCGAGCACGGCGGTCGAGGTGCGCGCCGAGAACCCGTGGGTCAGGTACAGCACCGCGAACATGATCACGCCGGCCGCGGTGATGCCGACCAGCAGCGGGTTCTCCCCGCGCACGATGGCAGGCAGCACGAACACCACCAGCACCCCGATGCTGACCCCGAGCGCGCCCAGCGCCGCGACGCCCTTCCACCGGGCCAGCGCGATGACCGCCAGCGCGAACCCGGCCGCCAGCACGACCAGCGGGAACCCGCGCTGGAAGTCCACGACCTGGTAGGACTGCCCGCTCAGCGGCTCACCGCCGTTGTAGGCGAGCACGACGCCGTCGCCGACGGCGAACCGCGGCGTGCTGGGCTCCAGCGGGACGGTGGTGCGGATGTCGCTGCCCGCCGCGGGCCCCTCGGTGAGCTCGACGGTCAGGGTCAGGCACTCGGTGCCCTCGCCCCCGGCCGAGCAGGGGCCCGCCTGCGCCGCGGTGATGGTGCCGTCGACCGGCGTGAGGCCCGCGGTGTTGGTGGTGGGCGCGTCCCCGCTCGGGAACAGCAGGACCAGGCCGACGAGCGAGGCCAGGGCGAAGGGGGCGAGCAGGAGCGCCAGCAGCTTGCGCACCCGGGTGGACGCGGGCACCGCAGGCCCGTGCCCATGTCCGTGGCCCACCTGCTCGGCGGCCCTGTCCACCGGCGTCGGCCGAGGCTCAGGGCGGTCCGGCTCGGGGTCGTCGTGCGGCCGCGCCTCGGCGAACCACGAGTCCGAGGGCTGGCGGGGGCGCTTGGCCGGGCCGCGGCGGGCGGGGTCGGGGAGCGGGATGGGCTGGGTGGGCCAGTCGTCCACGCCGGTCATCCTCCCTCGGTCGGCGGGGTCAGCGGCTCCGCCCAGCGCAGCCGGGTGCGCAGGGCCTCGGCGCACGCCCGGACCGCCCGGCGCAGGCGGTGCTGCGGGCTCCCCGACAGCAGTACCCACGGCACGCCGCGATCGCGCAGACCGCGGGCGAATCGCGCCGTCATCCACGCCCGCAGGTGCTCCCCGTCGCGCCAGCCGTCCTGCTCGAACGGGACGCCCACGTGGTCGGTCAGCAGGTACAGGGCGGGCTCGCGGGTCGGGATCGGCAGCGCGCACGGCCTGCCCAGGTAGCGCTCGGCCCACACCGTCGCCGCCCAGGCGTCGTTGTCGCACACCAGCAGCGGCCCGCGCACGGCCGCGTCCTCGGCCGCCGACTGCCGCACCGCCACGTCGACGAAGTCCCCGTCGGTCCACACCAGGTCCGCCAGCGCGACCTCGCCCAGCTCCCGCGCCGCCGCCAGCTTGCGCTCGGTGTGCTCGCGCCCGTATTCGGCGACCCAGGGGGCGTCGAAGTGCTCGGCCAGCGCCCGCGACAGCGTGGTCGTCCCGGTGGACTCCGCCCCGACGACGACCACCCGCACGGCGAGCCCGGCCCGGGTCGGGGCGGCCAGCTCGTCCCACCGCCCGATCGGGTCGCGCCGCACGGCCGTGCCCGAGACCGGCAGCCGCGGCACGGCCACGTGCTCGGCCCCCAGCCGCGCGGCCAGCTCGGCCCCGTAGTCCTCGCCGCTGACGACCGCGTCGACCACCGGCGAGCCGCCGTCGGCCAGCGCCCGCCGGACCAGCACCGAGCGGATCACGCCCATGTGCGCGTCCCAGACCGCGTCGTCGTGGTAGTCGATCGGGTGGTCGTCGAGGTCGCCCAGCACCATCACGCCCGGGTCGGCGGCGTGCTCGGCGGCCAGCCAGGCCACCCGGTCGGGGATGGGCATGGTCTCCACCGAGGCCCCCAGCATGGTCACCGTCGTACGCCCGGCGATCGCGGCGGCCGACCGGATCAGGTGGTGGTGCCCCCGGTGCGGCGGGTAGAACTTGCCGACCACCAGCGCGTGCCGGTACCTCACGCCGCCACCGCGACCCGCACGTCGGCGGTCCACCGGCGCAGGCCGTGGACGCACAGCGCCATGAACCCGATGTAGAGGATCGCGGTGAGCCACAGCTCCTTGTAGCCGTACAGCGGGACGTAGACCACGTCGGCGGCGATCCACAGCCACCAGCACTCGACCTTCTTGCGCGCCTGGCCCCAGGTCGCCAGCAGCGACAGCACGGTCGTCAGCGCGTCCCAGAACGGCACGGTCGAGTCGGTGGCGGCGACGAGCACCCAGGTGAGCAGCACCGTCCCCGCGATCCCGGCGGCGGCCAGCCCGCGCCACTCGCGCGCCGAGGTCCTGGTCACCGGCAGCGCGCCCCCGGTGTCGGCGCCGCGCAGCCACTTCCACCACCCGAAGGCCGCCAGGCCCAGGTACACCACCTGCAGCCAGGCGTCGGCGTAGAGCCCGGCGGTGGCGAACAGGGCGAAGAAGGCGACGTTGTTGACCATCCCGATCGGCCAGTTCCACGGGTTCTGCCTGGCGACCAGCCACACGCACAGCGCCCCGGTCAGGAACCCGACCACCTCCATCCGGGAGGTGGGCGCGCCGAACAGGGTGAAGGCCGTGGCTCGGAGGGGGTCGAGCACCTGATCCAGTGACACGGCGGGAGCCTACTTGCCATGATCTCGAACATGTGTTCGACTGTGGCCGTGCGATGGGACGGGCAGCGGGTCGACAGGGGCGGCGAGCCCGCCCTGCCGGGGATCCCCGGGCTGGTGCGCAGCGTGCGCGCCCCGGAGTTCGCGGGCGCGGTGTTCCACGAGGTCCTGGCCAAGTCGGTGCTCAACCGATTGCCCGACGGCGCGCCGATGCCGTTCCGGTGGACGGTCAACCCCTACCGCGGCTGCACCCACGCCTGCAGCTACTGCCTGCACGGCGACACCCCGGTGCTGATGGCCGACGGCACGGTCAAGCCGATCTCCAAGCTGGTCGTCGGCGACCGCATCTACGGCACCGAACGCCGCGGCAGCTACCGCCACTACGTGCCGACCGAGGTGCTCGCGCACTGGTCGACGGTCAAACCGGCCTACCGCGTCACCCTGGCCGACGGCACCGCGCTCATCGCCAGCGGCGACCACCGCTTCCTCACCGAGCGCGGCTGGAAGCACGTCACCGGCGAGATGGTCGGCAGCAACCGCAGACCGCACCTGACCACCGGCAACAAGCTGATGGGCACCGGCCGCTTCGCGCTGCCGCCCAAGGACACCGCCGACTACCGCCGCGGCTACCTGGCCGGGGTCGCCCGCGGCGACGGCGGCCCGGCCCCGCTGGCGCAGGTCGGCGCGCGGGTGGGGGAGTACCTCGACAGCGAGCTGGGCATGAGCCTGCCGGTGCCCTGGCCGCGCACCCCGACCGACGAGTGGCGCAAGGGCCTGCTCGCGGGCGTGTTCGACGCCGACGGCACCTACGCCAACCGCATCGTCCGCCTGCCCAACCTCGGCGCCCGCGCGCTGGCCGCCGTCACCGAGGCACTGACCGCCTTCGGCTTCCGCCACGCCGTCGAACTGCGCCGCGCCCCCGACGGCAAGGCGTGCGTGCGGGTCGACGGCGGCCTGGCCGAGCACCTGCGCCTGTTCCACACCATCGACCCCGCCGTCACCGCCAAGCGCGCCATCGACGGCGCCGCCATCAAGTCCGACGTGGACCTGCGCGTGGTCTCGGTCGCCCCGCTCGGCTTGGAGCTACCCCTCTACGACATCACCACCGGCACCGGCGACTTCATCGCCAACGGCGTCGTCAGCCACAACTGCTTCGCCCGCGAGTCGCACACCTACCTCGACTTCGACCCCGGCGCCGACTTCGACCGCCAGATCGTGGTCAAGGTCAACGCCGCCGAGGTGCTGGCTCGGCAGGTCCGGGCGCGGTCGTGGCGGCGCGAGCAGGTGGCGATGGGCACCAACACCGATCCGTACCAGCGGGCGGAGGGGCGCTACCGGCTCATGCCCGGGATCATCGCCGCGCTGGCCGACTCCGGCACGCCGTTCTCGATCCTCACCAAGGGCACGGTGCTCAGCCGCGACCTGCCGCTGCTGGCGAGCGTCGACGTGCCGGTGCACCTGGCGGTGTCCATCGCGCTGCTCGACCGCGACCTGCAGCGGACGCTGGAGCCGGGGACGCCCAGCCCCAAGGCGCGGCTGGACCTCGTCCGCCGGATCACCGACGCGGGCCTGCCGTGCGGGGTGATGGTCGCGCCCGTGTTGCCCGGCATCACCGACTCCGCGGAGCAGCTGGACGCCCTGCTCGCCGAGATCGCCGCGGCCGGGGCCACCGGGGTCAGCATGATCCCGCTGCGCCTGCCGCGCGGGGCGCGCGAGTGGTACCTGGCGTGGTTAGCGCGCGAACGGCCCGAGCTGGTGGCGGCCTACCGCGACCTCTACCGCGGCGGCGCGAACGCGGGCGCGCACTACCGCTCCGCGCTCGCCGAGCGGTTCGCCCCGCTGGCCCGCGCGCACGGCCTCGACCGCGGCCTGCCGAGGTTGCAAGCCCCGCCGGAGGACGAAGCGCCGCGGCAGCTGACGCTTCTGTGAGTACCGTCCGCAGTTGATTGCGTACCTCTACGGCGAGACGTACGGATTGATAGGCCCGCTCAGCTCCCGCGATCGTGGTCACCGACATGACCATCGCAGGAGGGCTCGTGGTCTACGCATACGACCCGTTCCTCGACGAGGACGCCCCGCACGGCGACTTCGGGATCGCCGTGCACCCGCTGTCGCTGCGCGTGGGGCAGCTCGCCGAGGGCAGCGCGCTCATCCGCACCTGGGCGGGCGCCGACCCGCTGCGGCTCACCCTCGCCGTGTCCGGCCTGCCGGAGGCGGTGCTCGCGCTGTGCGACCCGCGCTGCCTGGACGCGGGCGTGGACGGCAGGCTCACCGTGTCGGTCGGCGCCGCGGCCCACCGCCGCACGCACTCGCTCACGCTCACCGCGACCTGCCCGAAGGGCCGGGTCGCGCGCGCCTACCTGGCGCTGACCATCCGCTGAGGGGTGTTCGCAGGGCAACCCCCCAGCGGAGACCGGGGTCAGTCCGGCCACTCCCAGCGCACGCCCATGCTGCCGGGCCCGAAGTCCAGCACCACCGCGTGCGCCTTGCCGTCGGGGGTGACCTCCAGCTTGCGCCTGCTGGTCACCTGGTCGTCCGGGTCGGTGGTGCACTGCTCCAGGTACGTGGGCAGCATGCGCGGGTCGAACCGCAGCTCCAGCACGAACTCCCGGACCGGGCTGGTGAACCGCCTGCAGTAGCTGTCGTCGCCGCGGGAGTAGGGCGGGCCGGGGTGCAGCAGGGCGTAGTCGACGATCGTCGTCTCACCGCGCGCCAGCGGCCGGTCCAGCAGGATCTCCGCGGCGATCAGCCCGGCGCCCTCGTCGCGCGCGACCCGGCCGATGCGGCAGGTGTCGCCCTCGACGACCCGGGGGAACGGCCTGCCCGGCAGCTCCAGGTCGTAGACCATCACCGTGCGGTCCACCCCGTCGCGCTCGGCGCGGAACACCTGGCGGATGTTGGTCATCTTGTCGCCGCGGTCGGCGCCGACCTCCATCCGGTCGTGCTGGCTGATCCGGGTCAGCGCGGCGTCGGAGGTGAAGTCGATGCGCTTGAGCAGCTGCGCGATCGGCTCGGTGTTGCCCCACAGCGCCTCCAGCGAGAGCCGGGAGGACTCGCGGTTGACCCGCCCGCGCGGCCGCGGCGGGCCGAGCAGGGCGATCAGCGACCCGGTCGGCACGCCGAGGACGTCCTCCAGGTGCCCGAGGGCCGCCAGCGACTCCGCCCGCTCCGGCCTGCGTCTGCCTGATTGCCAGTAGCTCAGCGCCGTGACGCTGATCGAGACACCGCGCGCCCGCAGCCGGTACTGGATGCGGTCGAGGCTCAACCCGCTGGCCTGGATCGCGGCCCGCAGCGCGGTGGGGAAGGCGTCGGCTGCCAAGGATTCCGGCTGCTCTGCCGTCATCGCGTGGCGGACCCTCCCGTTCTGGTGAAGTTCACGAACTGGCTCGCGGGTGATACCGCTACCCATGTTCACTCCCTGGGTTACCCCTTACGCCCTGCGGGTCACACTACGTCGTGGACGCCCGCGTGGGTAGCCGCAGTGTTAATTAATGGGTAACCAAATCGCTGCCAGCGGTGACCGGATAGTGCGGTTAGCGGCAAAACTATACGACCAATCGGGTGTATAGCACCCACTGAGGGGACCACCCGGGTCGGGCAGCCGCCCACGGCCGGGTGACGGCCGCGGGCGGGAAACCTGATGGACGGCGCGGCAGGCGGATTGGCTAGCCTCATCCCCACTGTCACCTGGACTAGGAGTAGGCGAACACCGTGATCCGCACCCATGAGGCCGGAACCCTCCGCGCCGAGCACGCCGGGCAGACCGTCACCCTGAGCGGCTGGGTGGCCCGGCGGCGGGATCACGGCGGCGTCATCTTCATCGATCTGCGCGACGCATCCGGTGTGGCGCAGGTGGTCTTCCGCGAGGGCGAGATGGCCGAGCGCGCCCACCGCCTGCGCGCGGAGTTCTGCGTGCGCGTCGTCGGCGAGGTGGCCGCCCGGCCCGCGGGCAACGAGAACCCCGACATCGCCACCGGCGCGATCGAGGTGCTGGCCACCGAGCTGGAGGTGCTCAGCGAGGCCGCGCCGCTGCCCTTCCCCATTGACGAGCACCTGACGGTCGGCGAGGAGGCGCGGCTGCGCCACCGCTACCTCGACCTGCGCCGCTCCGGGCCCGCCCGGGCGATGCGCATGCGCAGCGAGGCCAACCGCATCGCCCGCGAGGTGCTGCACGCCGAGCGCTTCCTGGAGATCGAGACCCCGACGCTGACCCGCTCGACCCCCGAGGGCGCGCGCGACTTCCTGGTGCCCGCCCGGCTCCAGCCCGGCTCCTGGTACGCGCTGCCGCAGTCCCCGCAGCTGTTCAAGCAGCTGCTGATGGTCGGCGGCCTGGAGCGGTACTACCAGATCGCCCGCTGCTACCGCGACGAGGACTTCCGCGCCGATCGGCAGCCGGAGTTCACCCAGCTCGACATCGAGATGAGCTTCGTCGAGCAGGACGACGTGATCGCGCTCAGCGAGAAGATCGTCAGCGCGCTGTGGAAGGGCCTGGCCGACGTCGACCTGCCCACCCCGTTCCCGCGCATCAGCTACGCCGACGCCATGTCCCGCTACGGCTCGGACAAGCCCGACCTGCGGTTCGACCTGCAGCTGACCGAGATGACCGAGTACTTCGCCGACACCCCGTTCCGGGTGTTCCAGGCGCCCTACGTCGGCGCGGTGGTCATGCCGGGCGGGGCCTCGCAGCCGCGCAAGCAGCTCGACGCCTGGCAGGAGTGGGCCAAGCAGCGCGGCCACAAGGGCCTGGCGTACGTGCTCGTCGGCGAGGACGGCGCCCTCGGCGGCCCGGTCGCCAAGAACCTCTCCGACGCCGAGCGCGACGGCCTGGCCAAGGCCGCGGGCGCCGAGCCGGGCGACTGCGTCTTCTTCGCCGCGGGCGAGGCCAACGCCGCGCGCGGGCTGCTCGGCGCGGCCCGGCTGGAGATCGGCCGCCGCTGCGGGCTGATCGACGAGTCGGCGTGGTCGCTGGTCTGGGTCGTGGACTTCCCGCTGTTCGAGGAGGCCGAGGCCGCCGCCAGCGCGGGCGACGTCGCCGTCGGCAGCGGCCGCTGGACCGCGCTCCACCACGCCTTCACCTCGCCCACCCCGGAGTGGATCGACCGGCTGGAGGAGGACCCGGGCAACGCCCTGGCCTACGCCTACGACCTGGTCTGCAACGGCAACGAGATCGGCGGTGGCTCCATCCGTATCCACCGCAAGGACGTGCAGGAGCGGGTCTTCGCGCTCATGGGCATCGGCGCGGAGGAGGCGCAGGAGAAGTTCGGCTTCCTGCTGGAGGCCTTCGCCTACGGCCCGCCCCCGCACGGCGGCATCGCCTTCGGCTGGGACCGCATCGTCATGCTGCTGGCGGGCGAGCAGTCCATCCGCGACGTCATCGCCTTCCCCAAGACCGGCGGCGGCTACGACCCGCTGACCGGCGCGCCTGCCCCGATCACCGCCGAGCAGCGCAAGGAGGCGGGCGTGGACGCCAAGCCGAAGGCGACCCCCACCGCCTGATGCTGCACCTGCGCGCGGTGTGCCCACCGGCCGCCGCGCCCGGCGTGCTGTCCGTGCTGCGGACGCACCCGGGCGCGGCGCACCTGGTCCACCTGCCGGGCGCGGCCGTGCACCCCGCGGGCGATGTGGTCGAGGCGATGGTGGCCCGCGAGTCGGCCGACGAGATCCTGGCCGCCCTCGCCGAGCTGGGCGTCGACCACACCGGTGGGCTGAGCCTGGAGCAGCTCGACGTGGTGCTCTCCGACGCCGCCGACGCGGCCGAGGCAGCCGCGCCCGGCGAGGCAGCCGACGCGGTGGTGTGGGAGAACCTGCTGGCCAAGACCGGCGAGGAGTCCCGGCTCAACGGCACCTTCCTGGCGTTCCTGGTCATCGCCTGCCTGCTGGCCGCGGTCGGGGTGATCACCGACTCGCCGGTGACGATCGTCGGCGCGATGGTCGTCGGCCCGGAGTTCGGCCCGCTGGCGGGCGTGGCCGTCGGGCTGGTCCGCAAGCGGTTCGACCTGGTCCGGCGCGCCGCGCTCGCGCTGGCCGTGGGCTTCCCGCTGGCCATCGCCGTCACCGCACTCGGGGCGTGGCTGGGCAGCTCGGCGGGGCTGTTCGACGCCTCGGCCATCGCGGGCGACGACCACCAGGTCGACTTCGTCTACGAGGTCGGGCCGTGGTCGCTCATCGTGGCCGTGCTCGCGGGCGCGGCGGGCATGCTGTCGATGACCTCGGCGAAGTCCGCCGCGCTCGTCGGGGTGTTCATCTCGGTCACCACCGTGCCCGCGGCCGGGTACGCCGCGGTGGCCGCGATCCTGGGCCAGTGGGACCGGATGGGGCAGTCGCTGGCCCAGCTGTCGATCAACCTCGTCGGGATCGTCGCCGCGGCCGCCGCGGTGCTCGTCGTGCGTCGGCGCACCGCGGGGGACGCCAGCCGCCCGCTGTCGCCGGGCTGACTGGTCCGACCTCGCTATTTCGCCGGGCGGACCTCCCTCTTGATCGATGACCACCAGTACGGTCGCCTCGGAACGCGGGCACGGGTGCCCTGCGGGAATCGGAGCGGGAGTAGGGTCGGAGAGGATGACTGTGGAGATCACCACCGATCCCCCCGAGGACAGCCGCGACACCGCGGCGGCAGAGGTCCTGGCCACCGTCGTCGCGGCCGAATCGGTGCTCAGCAAGCGGTTCGGGGCGCGGATCCGGCTGGGCGACCCGGAGGACCTCGGCGGCAGCGACCGCTCCGTGGTGCTGCGGGTGAAGGTGGCCGCCAGCCCGTTCTCGCTGCCCAGGACGCTGGCGGTGAAGCGGTACGTGCCGACCGGGACCACGCCGCGCGACTCCTGGGTGCGCGAGGCCGTCAGCTACCAGATGTTCAACGCGCTGGCCGCCGAGGACCGGATGTGCCCGGAGCTGTTCGCCCACGACGGCGAGGCCGGGCTGCTGGTGCTCGAAGACCTCGGCCGCGCCCCCACCCTGGCCGACAAGCTGCACGGCGGCGACTCCCGCGCCGCGGAGGCCGCCCTGCTGTCCTGGGCGCGCTCGCTGGGCCGCCTGCACGCCACGACCGCGGGGCGCGAGGCCGACTTCGACGCCCTGCTGCGCAGGCTGAACCCGCCGACCACCAAGGACCCGCTGGCCGACGACGGGCCGATCGCCATCGCCGACCTGCCCCGGCTGCTGGCCGCCGAGTTCGGCGTGACCACCGCCGACGAGGTGATCTCCAGCGCCGTGGCCACCCTGGGCCTGCTCGACACCGCCCGCCACCGCGCCTTCAGCCCGTCCGACACCTGCCCGGACAACAACCTGATCACCAGCCGCGGCGTGCGGTTCCTGGACTTCGAGGGCGGCTGCGTGCGCAGCATGATGTTCGACGCCGCCGCCATCGCCGTGCCGTTCCCGTCGTGCTGGTGCGCCTTCGCGCTGCCGCCGGGGATGATCGAGGCGATGATCGCCGCTTGGCGCGCCGAGGTCCGGGCCATGTGGCCGGACCTGGCCGAGGACGCCGTGCTGCTGCCCCGGCTGCTGGAGGCGCACCTGTTCTGGGTCTGGGTGGCCACCTGGCGGCACCTGGTCAGCCCGTCGGCCGAGCGGGTCGGCTCGCGCCACTCCGGGCCGACGCCGCCGCAGGGCCCGCTGCTGGCCGCCCGGTGGACAGGTCTGGCCACCGCGGCCCACCGCGGCGGCGCGGACCACGTCGCCGAGCACGCCGTGGCCGTCGCCCGGGCCATGCGGGCCCGCTTCGGCGACGCGCCGCTGCCGCTGTACCCGGCGTTCAGCTCCTGAGCAGGCGGCCCAGCGTCGCCAGGATGAGATCGGCCCGCTCAATCCGCGCGTTGTGGCCCATCAGCCCGATCCGCCAGACCGACGAGGCGTACTTGCCCGCGCCAGCGCCGATCTCGATGTTGTGCTCGCCGAGCAGCACCTGCCGGATCTTGGCCGAGTCGACGCCGTCGGGGACGTTGACGGTGGTCAGCTCGGGCAGCCGGTGCCCCTCCTCGGCGAACAGGGTGAGGCCGAGGTCCTGGAGCCCGCGCTGCAGGTGCTCACCCGCGGCGCGGTGCCGCTCGTAGACCGCGTCGAGCCCTTCGTCGAGGATCCGCCCGAGGGCGGCGTGCAGCGAGGCGATGAGGGCGACGGGCGCGGTGTGGTGGTAGGTCCGACCGCCCTGCGAGCCGTCGACGTAGGCGCCGATGAGGTTGAGGTCGAGGTACCACGTCGGCGGCCGCTGCACCCGACGCTCCCACGCCCGCTCGGACACGGTGAACGGCGCCAGCCCGGGAGCCACGCCCAAGCACTTCTGCGTGCCCGCGTAGGCGATGTCGACACCCCACCCGTCGACCTCGACGGGGATGCCCGCCAGCGAGGTGACGCAGTCGGCCAGGACGAGCGCCCCTTCGGGGGCCTGCTCGGCGAGCCCGGCGATGTCGCTGCGCACCCCGGTGGACGTCTCGGCGTGCACGGCGGCGATGATCCTGGGATTCGGATGCGCCTCCACGACCCGCTGCACGTCCACCGGCCGCCCCCACTCGTGGTCGACCCGCACGACCTCAGCCCCGTACCGCGCGGCCACATCGGTCATGCGCTCCCCGAACAACCCGTTCACGGCGACGACGACGGTGTCCCCGGGATGGACGAAGTTGGCGAACGCCGCCTCCATCCCGATCGAGCCGGTGCCGGACAGGGGGAGCGTGCGGGCGTTGGCGGTACCCCAGACCGTCCGCAGCCGGGAACACGTCTCGTCGAGGATCCGGAGGAACTCCGGGTCGAGGTGCCCCAGCAGCGGCGCGGCCAACGCGGCAGTCGCCTCCGGATAGGGGTTGGACGGACCAGGGCCCAGCAGCGTGCGGTCGACCAGTGGCATGCCTGCCACCCTACGTTCGCCCCCACCGCCCGCGCGTGCCCAGCGGTCAAACGCCTGGCTCCCGCTCGGCGTCCAGGGACTGGTGCCGAGTCGGCTCGTGCCAGCGGTTGGTCGGTGGGCTCGCTCGGTGCCGGACCGGTTCAACCCTGGCGCGTGGCAGGTAACGGTCAGCTCCCGCCCGGTGCGGGCGACCGGTTCAACGCCGTGCCTGGGCGGGGTGCGGTCGGTGGTTCCGCTTGGTTGGGGACGGGCTCTACGCCGTGCCTGGGCGGGGTGCGGTCAGTGGTTCCGCTTCTTTGGGGACCGGCTCAACGCTTGTGCGTGGTGGCGGTCGGGCTGGGGTCAGACGGGTTCGGTGCGGTGTTCGGTTGTCCACCGGGCTAGGCGGCGGGGGGCGTCTTCGGGGGTGCAGCGCCACATGCCTGCGTCGGCGCAGCGGCGGACGACGGTGCCGTGCTCGCGCCAGAGGCGGAGGCCGCGGCGGACCAGGAGGGGGAGGGCCTTGCGCGACTCGGCGACGTCGCGGGCCAGGCGGCGGGCGAAGGTGCGGGCGCCGCCGGGGGACAGGACCAGGGCGTCGGCCAGCACGCCCGCGGCCTGGCAGCCCGCGACGATCCGGTCGGCGAACAGGCCCTCGGCCACGAAGGCGGGGGCGCCCGTCGTGACCATCCGGCTGGTGCTCACCCGGCGGTCGCTGGCGATGTCGTAGCGGGGCACGTCGGCCTCACCGGCGGTCGCCAGCCCGACGACGGCCGCGAGCGCCTCGTCGGCGTGCCAGGACCCCGGCGCGTCCCAGTCGACCCGGCCAGCGGCGTCGCGGGGCAGCAGCGGGTCGTCGCCGTCGCGGTAGAAGTCGTCCAGCCGCAGCACCGGCAGGCCGAGCCCGGCCGCCAGCGTGGACTTCCCGGACCCGGAGGGACCCGACAGCAGAATCACCGGAATCAGCGCCACGGGACGCCATTATCCCATGCCGCCATCGCCGCCCCGCTGATCGTCCACCGTGCCAGGATGAACCGCAGCCACCGACAGCCCAGGGGGAGACATGTCGTACCTCGGTTCCCACTCAGCCGCCCAGTCGTCCGACCCCTACCAGGGCGACACCGGCGAGGTGAGCGGCGTCTACCACCCCGCAGACGGCATCGAGGCGCTGGTCCGCCCCAAGTCGACCGCCCTGTTCGTCGCCCCCGGCTCGGCGACCGACGGCAAGTTCGGCCTCTTCCGCTGGCAGATGGCCCCGCACGCAGGCGGCCCCGGCGCCCACTTCCACCGCACCTTCTCCGAGTCGTTCTACATCCTCGACGGCACGGTCCGCCTCTACAACGGCGAGAAGTGGGTCGACGCCACCGCAGGCGACTTCCTCTTCGTCCCCGAAGGCGGCATCCACGCCTTCCGCAACGACTCCGACGCCCCCGCCGACATGCTGATCCTCTTCGCCCCCGGCTCGCCGCGGGAGAACTACTTCCAGGAACTGGCCGAGGTAGCCGACAAGGGCCTCGACCTCACCCCAGAAGAATGGACCGCCCTCTACGCCCGCCACGACCAGTTCATGGTCGACAGCTGACCCGAGGCCCCGAGCCCCGCCGCTGCCCACGGCACGCCGCGGCCTGGAGACCACAGCCTGTGCTACCAGTCCGCAGGGACCAGCCGCCCGGTAGGAGCCCAGGCCAGTCCCACACCGCCTCCCCCGGTCTGCCGGACCGTCATGGCGGCCCACGCGGGGCCCGGTCGCGGGTGTGCAGGGGAGAGGTGGGCTGCCTTCCGGTAGCCGTGTGGGTGGTAGCGGGTAGCGTCGAGCCCCGTGGAACAGGAGTTCGACTTCGACCTCTACGGCAGCGAGCCCGCCCCGGCCAAGCGGGTCGACCAGCAGGCGCCGTTGGCCGTGCGGATGCGCCCGGCGTCGTTGGACGAGGTTGTCGGGCAGGACCACCTGCTCGGGCCTGGGGCTCCGCTGCGCAGGCTGGTCGAGGGCGCCGCCCCCGCCTCCCTGCTGCTGTACGGACCGCCGGGCACGGGCAAGACCACCCTGGCGACGCTGGTCTCCTCCGCCATCGGCAGGCGCTTCGTCGCGCTCTCCGCGCTCACCGCGGGCGTGAAGGAGGTCCGCGCCGTCATCGACGACGCCCGCCGCAGGCTAGCCCGCTCCGGGGAGTCGACCGTCCTGTTCATCGACGAGGTCCACCGCTTTTCCCGCACCCAGCAGGACGCCCTGCTGGGTGCGGTCGAGGACCGGACCGTGCTGCTGGTCGCCGCGACCACCGAGAACCCGTTCTTCTCCGTCGTCTCACCACTCCTTTCCCGTTCGCTCGTGCTCCAGCTCAAACCGCTTGAGGACGACCACGTCCGCGCCCTCGTCCGCCGCGCCATCGAGGATGAGCGCGGCCTGGCGGGCAGCGTCACCCTCGACGCCGGCGCCGAGGACCACATCGTCCGGCTCGCAGGCGGCGACGCCCGCCGGGCGCTGACCGCGCTGGAGGCCGCGGCGGACTCGGCGAGCGCGACCCAGGCCAAGGTCATCGACCTGCCCACCGTCGAGGCCACAGTGGACAAGGCCGCCGTCCGCTACGACCGCCAGGGCGATCAGCACTACGACGTCGTCAGCGCCTTCATCAAGTCGATCCGCGGCTCCGACGTGGACGCCGCCCTCCACTACCTGGCGCGCATGATCGAGGCGGGCGAGGATCCGCGGTTCATCGCCCGGCGGCTGATCGTGCACGCCAGCGAGGACATCGGGATGGCCGACCCGACCGCCCTGCAGGTCGCGGTCGCCGCCGCGCAGGCCGTGCAGCTGATCGGCATGCCCGAGGGCAGGCTCGCGCTGGCGCAGGCCACCGTGCACCTGGCCACCGCGCCCAAGTCCAACGCCGTCATCACCGCCATCGACGCCGCGATGGCCGACGTGCGCGCGGGCGCGGCGGGGAGCGTCCCGCCCCACCTGCGGGACGGGCACTACGCGGGCGCCAAGAAGCTCGGCAACGCCACCGGCTACCGCTATCCGCACAACGTGCCCGAAGGGGTGCTCGCCCAGCAGTACCCGCCGGACGACCTCGTCGGCCGCGACTACTACCACCCCACGAATCGTGGTTCCGAACGTCCATTGGCTGATCGCCTCCCGAAATTGCGACGGGTCATACGGGACCAGTGAACCGGGAATCGGGGAGGGGGCGGCGGGGTTGTCCACAGGCCCTGGTTGTCCACATTCGCGGAATTTGAGTGGCCGCGTGCGACGCCGCCCCGGACACTGGTCCGGCAGCACCGGCCGGCGGACCGCGCGGTAGCCTGACGCGGATCAATCCGGGACGAGGAGGGCGTGTGACCGCAGGGGAGATTGCCTGGCTGATCGGCGCGGGCGCGTTCGCGGTCGTGGCGATCGTGCTGTGCATCGTGCTGTTCAAGCTCGGCCGCACCCTCGACGCCGTCACCAGCGCCGTCCAGAAGGCGGAGCGCAACAGCGACCCGCTCTTCAGCGGCGCCAACACCACGATCAGCCACGTGAACACCCAGCTGGAGCGCGTCGACGGCATCACCGCCAACGCCCAGGCCGTCACCGGCAACGTCTCCGCGCTGACCTCGGTGTTCACCGCGACCCTCGGCGGCCCCCTGGTCAAGGCCGCCGCCCTGTCCTACGGCATCGGCAAGGCGATCAAGGCCCGCCGCCGCGCCAAGGGCGAGGCCGAGGGCAAGCACGCCCGCCGCGGGCGCCGGGGAGCCCGGTCGTGAGCCGCCTGTTCTGGATGGGCGTCGGCCTGGCCGCGGGCGTCGCCCTCTCCCGCAAGGCCCGCCGCACCGCCCACGCCGTCACCCCATCGGGGATGGCCGAGAACGTCGGCGACGCCGTCCGCGAGCTGGCGGGGGCCATCGGCGCGTTCGGCGCCGACGTGCGCGCGGGCATGGCCGAGCGCGAGGACGAGCTCGCCGACATGGTGGAGCGCCGCAGCGGCGTGCGCACCCGCCGCACCGACGCGCGAGCGCGCCGGGCGGACGGCCGCGCCTGACCGCCGTCCGCCGCCGCCAGCCCGCCTGCCAGACCTACCGAGGACCATGATCGTGCAGACCCACGAGATCCGCAGCCGCTTCCTGTCGCATTTCACCAACGCCGGGCACACCGAGGTGCCCAGCGCCTCGCTGATCCTGGACGACCCGAACCTGCTGTTCGTCAACGCCGGAATGGTGCAGTTCAAGCCGTACTTCCTGGGCGAGGCCCCACCGCCTTACCCGCGCGCGACCAGCGTGCAGAAGTGCGTGCGCACCGGTGACATCGATGAGGTCGGAAAGACCACCCGCCACAACACCTTCTTCCAGATGGCGGGCAACTTCTCCTTCGGCGACTACTTCAAGGCGGGCGCGATCGAGCACGCCTGGAGCTTGATCACCACCAGCCAGGACGAGGGCGGCTACGGCTTCGACCCCGACCGCATCTGGGCGACGGTCTACGAGGACGACGACGAGGCCTACGAGCTCTGGCAGAAGGTCGCGGGCCTGCCCGTCGAGCGCATCCAGCGCCGCGGCGGCCTGGACAACTACTGGGACATGGGCATCCCCGGCCCCGGTGGCCCCTGCTCGGAGATCTACTACGACCGCGGCCCCGAGCACGGCCGGGAGGGCGGCCCGGTCGTCGACGAGGACCGGTACCTGGAGATCTGGAACCTGGTCTTCATGCAGGACGTGCGTGGCGAGCTCAGCCCCAAGCAGGGCAACCCGCCGATCGGCGTCCTCCCGGAGAAGAACATCGACACCGGGATGGGCATCGAGCGCGTCGCCTACCTGCTGCAGGGCGTCGACAACGTCTACGAGACCGACCTGGTGCGCCCGGTCATCACCAAGGCCGAGGAGATGTCCGGCCGCCGCTACGGCGCGGGCAACCCGGTCGACGACGTGCGCTTCCGCGTCATCGCCGACCACGCCCGCAGCGGCGTCATGCTGGTCGGCGACGGGGTCACCCCCGGCAACGAGGCCCGCGGCTACGTGCTGCGCCGCCTGCTGCGCCGCATCGTGCGCTCCGTGCGCCTGCTGGGCGTCACCGACCCGGTGCTGCCCGAGTTCGCCGCCGTCGTCCGCGACACGATGGGACCGTCCTACCCCGACCTGGTGAAGGACTTCCCGCGCATCGAGTCGGTGGTGCGCAACGAGGAGGAGACCTTCCTCGGCACACTGGCCAGCGGCCTGAAGATCTTCGACATGGCCGCGGGCGAGATCAAGACCGCAGGCGGCTCGCAGCTGCCCGGCGACAAGGCGTTCCAGCTGCACGACACCTACGGCTTCCCGATCGACCTGACCCTGGAGATGGCCGCCGAGAAGGGCCTGACGGTCGACGAGCAGGGCTTCCGCGACCTGATGGCCGAGCAGCGCGCCCGCGCCAAGGCCGCGGTCAAGAAGACCGGCCACGGCGACCAGACCGTCTACCGCGACCTGCTCGCGCTCGGCGCCACCGAGTTCACCGGCTACCAGGAGCTGGACACCGAGGCCGTCGTGCGCGGCCTGGTCCGCGAGGGCGTGCGGGTGCCCTCGGCCGTTGAGGGCGAGATCGTCGAGGTCGTCGTCGACCGCACCTCCCTCTACGCCGAGTCCGGCGGCCAGGAGTCCGACGCCGGGCTCATCGTCGGCGACGGCGTCGAGCTGGAGGTGCTCGACGTGCAGAAGGTGGCCCGCAAGCTGTGGGTCCACCAGGTCCGCGTGCGCAGCGGCGAGGTCACCGAGGGCTTGGCCGTGCAGACGCGCGTCGACCCCGAGTGGCGCATCGGCGCCCGCCAGGGCCACTCCGGCACGCACGTCGTGCACGCCGCGCTGCGCGAGGTGCTCGGCCCGTCGGCGCTGCAGAGCGGCTCGTACAACAAGCCCGGCTACCTGCGGCTGGACTTCGCCTGGTCGGGCGGTCTCTCGCCGGAGACGCGCAGCGAGATCGAGGAGGTCTCCAACCTCGCTGTGCGCAACGACCTGCCCGTCCGCGTGGTCTACACCGACATGGGCGGTGCGCAGGAGATGGGCGCGGTCGCGCTGTTCGGCGAGACCTACGACGAGACCGTGCGCGTGGTCGAGATCGGCGGCCCGTGGTCGCGTGAGCTGTGCGGTGGCACGCACGTGGAGCGGTCGGCCCAGATCGGCCCCATCACGCTGATCGGGGAGTCCTCGGTGGGCTCGGGCAGCCGCCGCCTGGAGGCGTACGTCGGCATGGACGCCATGCGCTACCTGGCCAAGGAGCGCGCGCTCGTGCAGAACCTCGCCACGATGCTGCGCGTGCCCGACGAGGAGGTGCCCGCGCGCGTCGAGGCGCTGGTCGAGCGGCTGCGGCAGGCGGAGAAGGAGCTGGACAAGCTGCGGGCCGGCCAGCTGCTGTCCTCCGCGGGCGAGCTGGCGGCCGCCGCCGAGGACGTCAACGGCACCGCCCTGGTCGCGCTGCGCGCCCCGGACGGCATCGGCGGAAACGACCTGCGCACGCTGGCCGTGGAGGTCCGCAACCGGCTCGGCTCGCGTCCGGGCGTGGTCGCGCTGTTCTCCGCCGACGGCCCCAAGGTCGCCTTCGTGGTGGCCACCACCGCCGCAGGCCGCGATGCCGGGCTGGCCGCGGGCAAGCTCGTGCCCGCCTTCGCCCCGGCGATCGGCGGGCGCGGCGGCGGCAAGCCCGACATGGCCCAGGGCGGGGGCACCGAGCCCGGCGGGATCGAGGCGGCCATCACCGCCCTGCGCGGCGCGCTGGCCCCGTGACCCGTCCCGACCGGCCCGGAGCCGACGACCCCGGCCGCGGCCGCAGGCTCGCGGTGGACGTCGGCTCCGTGCGGGTCGGGGTCGCGCTCAGCGATCCGGCTCCCGTGCTCGCCACGCCGCTGGTTACGCTGTCCCGCGACGAGCGGACGCACAAGGACCTCGACCAGCTCGCCGCGCTCGTCGCCGAGCACGAGGTGGTGGAAGTGGTGGTCGGACTGCCGCGCACGCTGGCCGGTCGGCACGGCCAGGCAGCGGAGGGCGCGCTGGCCTACGCGAGCGCCCTCGGCGCGCGCATCGCACCCGTCCCGGTCCGGCTCGCCGATGAGCGGCTCACCACCGTGTCGGCCTCGCGCATGCTCAGCCAGCGCGGGGTGCGCGGGAAGAAGCAGCGCGCGGTCGTCGACCAGGCCGCCGCCGTGGAGATCCTGCAGGGCTGGCTGGACGCCAGGGCGGCGGCGCTCGCCCGGACCGCGGAGGAGCCATGAACGACGAACTGGACCTGTTCGACGACAACTCCGACCGCGAGCAGGGCGCCAGAGGCAAGCGGATCAAGCTCGCGGTCTTCGGGGTCCTCGTCGTCCTGCTGATCGGCGCGGGCGTCTGGTACGGCTGGCGGCAGCTCTCCGGCCTGGGCGGCTACGACGACTTCGCCGGTCCGGGGGAGACCGACGTGGTCATCGAGGTCAAGGCGGGCGACTCGACCGGCGCGATCGCCGGGACGCTGGTCGAGCAGGGCGTGGTGGCCAGTTCGCGGGCGTTCGTCGCCGCGGCCGAGGACAACGCGCAGGTGCGGGCCGTGCAGCCCGGGTTCTACGTGATGCGGACCAAGATCTCCGGGCAGGACGCGGTCACGCGCATCGTCAACCCGAAGGCGCGGGTCGGGAACCTGCAGATCAAGCCGGGCACGCAGCTGCACGACGTCAAGAAGTCCAGTGACGAGGTGACGCCCGGGGTCGTGTCGCTGCTGTCGAAGGCGTCGTGCGCGGAGCTGAACGGCAAGAGCACGTGCGTGCCGGTCGAGGAGCTGCTGAAGGTCGCCGAGAAGGGCGACCTGGCCTCCCTCGGCGTGCCGGACTGGGCGCTGGCCGACGCGGCCAAGGCCCCGGCCGCGCGACGGCTGGAGGGGTTGATCGCCCCCGCCGTCTACGACGTGCGGCCGGGCGCGACGGCCGAGGAGCTGTGGAAGAAGGTGCTGGCGGACTCCTCCGCGCACTGGCAGAGCTACGGCATGCCGAGCATCGCCGACTCGTCCGGGTTCTCGCCGTACCAGTTCCTCACGATGGCGTCGCTGGTGCAGCGCGAGGGGATCGCCAAGGACTTCGGCAAGGTCGCCCGGGTGATCTACAACCGGCTGGAGATCGGCATGGCGCTGGCCTTCGACTCCACGATCAACTACGTGCTGGACCGGCCGAACATCGCCACCAGCGACGCCGACCGCAACAAGGCGGGGCCGTACAACACCTACAAGAACATGGGGCTGACGCCGACGCCGATCTCGGCGGCGAGCAAGGACGCCCTGGCCGCGGTCGCGGAGCCGCCCGCAGGCAAGTGGCTGTTCTTCGTGCTGTGCGAGAAGGACGGCACGTCCTGCTTCGCCGAGACCTTCGAGCAGCACCAGGCCAACCGCGACCTGGCCAAGCGCAACGGCGCGTTCTGATGGAGCGCGCTCGGGCGGCGGTGCTGGGCTCCCCGGTGTCGCATTCGCTGTCCCCGGTGCTGCACTCGGCCGCGTACGCCGCGCTCGGCCTGGACTGGACCTATGAGCGGGTCGAGTGCGACGAGCAGCGGCTGCCGGGCCTGGTCGGCGAGCTGGGGCCGGAGTGGGTCGGGTTGTCGGTGACCATGCCGGGCAAGCGGGCCGCGCT
Source organism: Actinokineospora sp. NPDC004072 (assembly GCF_053604195.1). NCBI lineage: Bacteria > Bacillati > Actinomycetota > Actinomycetes > Pseudonocardiales > Pseudonocardiaceae > Actinokineospora > Actinokineospora sp. NPDC004072. The sequence goes on from NZ_JBSGHB010000019.1 coordinate 93,807, forward strand.
CGCGGTCGCGGACTCGGCGACCGAGCGGGCCCGGGCGGTGGGTGCGGCGAACACGCTGGTCCGCAGCGGTGCCGGGTGGCACGCGGACAGCACGGACATCGATGGCGTCACCGGGGCCCTGCGGGCGAACGGATTCACTGTGGACTCCGGGTCGGCGGTGGTCCTGGGTGCTGGCGGGACGGCGTGCGCTGCGCTGGCTGCCGTTGTCGAGCTGGGGATTCCGGACGCGGTGGTGGTCGTCCGGGAGCCCGCGCGGGCGGGGGACGCGGTGGGGTGCGCCGAGCGGCTGGGGCTGCCGCTGCGGGTGGTGCGGTGGTCGGAGACGGACTTCGACTCGGTGGCCGCGTCGGCGGCGGTGCTGGTGAACACGGCTCCGGCCGCGGCGACGGCGGGGCTGGCGGCGTCGCTGGCGCGGGCCCGGCACGTGCTCGACGTGATCTACCACCCGTGGCCGACGCCGCTGGCCGAGGCGCGGGACGGGAAGCTGGCCACCGGGCTGGACATGTTGCTGCACCAGGCTTTCGGGCAGGTGGAGCAGTTCACCGGCAAGGAAGCGCCGCGCCGGGAGATGCGCGACGCCTTGCGCGCGGCGACTGGCGGACTGCTGCCCCTTCCGCTCTGAGCAGCACGGCCTGGGCATCGCACGCCGGCGCGCGTACGTTGAGATTCGGAGCAACTGCTCCGAATCTCACCGGAGGTCCCGATGCGTACTGGATTGCTTCCCGCTCTGCTGGGCATGGCCGCCTTGGCCTGCGCGCTGGCGGTTCACCACCCGGGGGCCGGCGTCGCCCTCGCCGTCTTGGCGGGTGCGCTGGCGGGCTTGGCCGCGCGGTTGCTGCTGAGTGCCCTGCCGCGGGGGATGCCGGTGCCGCCTGGGGTCTGCGAGGTGCTGACGGCGGCCCTGTGGGGCGTGATCGCCGCCCGCTGGGTGTCCGGCGGCTTACCGGGCTGGTGGGTGCCGACGGCGTGCGTGCTGACTTGGGTGGCGGTGCCGCTCGTCCTCGTCGACCTGCGCCATCGGCGCTTGCCCGACGCCTTGACCTTAGGCGGCTTACCGGTGCTCGGGGTCGCACTGGCGATCGCGGCTTCGGCGGGCGGAGGCGGTGATGTCGTCGTGCGCGCGGTGCTCGGTGCGGTGGGGTTCTTTGCGGTGCACGCGCTGATCGCCTTGCTGCGTCCGGGCTCGGTGGGTGGCGGGGACGTGAAGCTGGCACTGCTGGTCGGCGCGGTGCTGGGGGTCCTGGGCGTGGAGGCGCTGCTGATCGCGCTGGTGGGCGCCTCGGCGGTGACGCTGGTGCTGATCGCCGCGGTGCCGCGCTGGCGGTCGGGGGCGCCGCACGGGCCGGGCATGCTCGCAGCGGCCTGCGCCTTGGCGATCGTCGGCGTGTGACGTCGGGTCGGTGGTCCGATCGTCGCCGGTGGGAGTGCCGTCCGGTCGGTCCCGCAGTCGATCCAGCGCGGGTGCCGACGGGGGCCGTTAGGTCAGTCGATGCAATTCGGAAGGTGGTGGTTGATGTTCGTTGAGCGGACGTGTGCGGTCTGAGCTGCGGATTCTCGGCTGGTGCCGGAGGTGGTCGGTCCGATCCCGGCGACCGGGCGCGCGGCGGGCATGGAAGTATTCCGGGCGTGCTGCGTTGGATGACCGCTGGAGAGTCGCACGGGCCCGCGCTGGTGGCCGTGCTCGAGGGAATGGTGGCCGGAGTCGAGGTCACCACCGCCGACCTGGGCGAGCAGATGGCCCGCAGGCGGCTCGGGTTCGGGCGCAGCCCGCGGATGGGGTTCGAGACCGACCACGTCGAGTTCCTCGGCGGGGTGCGCCACGGGCTCACCCAGGGCGGGCCGATCGCGGTGCGGATCGAGAACGCCGAGTGGCCCAAGTGGGAGACCGTCATGGCGGCCGACCCGGTGGACCCCGAGGTGCTGGCCAACCAGGCTCGCAACGAGCCGCTGACCCGGCCGCGGCCGGGGCACGCCGACCTGCCGGGCATGCAGAAGTACGGGTTCGACGAGGCACGGCCCGTGCTCGAGCGGGCCAGCGCGCGGGAGACGGCGGCGCGGACGGCGGCGGGGACGGTGGCGCGCAACTTCCTGCGGCAGCTGTTCGGGGCCGAGATCGTCAGCCACGTGGTGTCGATCGGCGGGGCGGTGGCGCCGGACGGGCCGCTGCCGGGGCCGGGCGACCTGGCCGCGATCGACGCCAGCCCGGTGCGGGCGTTCGACCCGGCGGGGACCGAGGCGATGGTCGCCGAGGTGGAGGCCGTCAAGAAGGCGGGCGACACCGTCGGCGGGGTCATCGAGGTCATCGTCTACGGGCTGCCGCCGGGGCTGGGCTCGCACGTGCACTGGGACCGCAGGCTCGACGCGCGGCTGGCCGGGGCGTTGATGGGCGTGCAGGCCATGAAGGGGGTCGAGATCGGCGACGGCTTCACCACCGCGACGCGGTGGGGCAGCCAGGCGCACGACGAGATCGACCGGGCCGAGGGCACCGTCACCGGGGTCAGCAGGCGGTCGAACCGGGCAGGCGGGCTGGAGGGCGGCATCACCAACGGCGAGCCGCTGCGGGTGCGGGTGGCGATGAAGCCGATCTCCACCGTGCCGCGGGCGCTGGCGACCGTGGACGTGGTGACCGGCGAGCCCGCGGTGGCCATCCACCAGCGCTCCGACGTCTGCGCCGTGCCGCGGGCGGGGGTCGTGCTGGAGTCCGTGGTGGCGCTGGTCGTGGCCGAGGCCGCGCTGGAGAAGTTCGGCGGCGACTCGCTGCCGGAGACCCGGCGCAACCTCGACGGCTACCTCGCGTCCCTGCGGGAGCGCTGGTGACCACGGGCGGGGGAGGGGGCGGGGGCGGGGCCCGTCCGGTCGCCGTGGTCGTCGGGCCGCCGGGGGCGGGGAAGACGACGGTCGGGGAGGCGTTGGCGGCGGCGTTGGGGGTCGGGTTCCGCGACACCGATGCCGATGTCGTGGCCGCGGTGGGCAAGTCCGTGGCGGAGATCTTCACCGAGGACGGCGAGGAGGCGTTCCGGGCGGCTGAGGAGGACGCGGTCGCCAAGGCGCTGGTGGAGCACGACGGGGTGCTGTCGCTCGGGGGTGGGGCCGTGCTGTCGGCGCGGACCCGGGAGCTGCTGGGCGGGCACACCGTGGTGTTCCTGAACGTCGGGCTGGCCGAGGGGGTGCGGCGGACGGGGCTGTCGACGGCGCGGCCGCTGCTGGCCGGGGTCAACCCGCGGGCGAAGTTCAAGGAGCTGCTGGACGCGCGGTTGCCGCTGTACCGGGAGGTGGCGACCGTGGAGGTCGACACCGACCGCAGCACCGCCGAGGACGTGGTGGCCCGCCTGGCCGCCGAGCTGGCCGGGGCCTGACGGCCGTGGCCGAGAGGACTGGAGGGACCGTGGGAACCGAGCAGCCCGTGCGGATCCGGGTGGCCACCGGCCAGCCGTACGACGTGGTGGTCGGCAAGGGGCTGCTCGGCGAGCTCGTCGAGGTCGTGCGGGGGTCGTCGAAGGCGGCGATCGTGCACCAGCCGACGCTGACCGCCACCGCGGAGCAGATCCGCGAGGAGCTGGCCGCGGCGGGGGTGGACGCCCACCGCATCGAGATCCCGGACGCCGAGGACGGCAAGGCGCTGTCGGTGGCCGGGTTCTGCTGGGAGGTGCTCGGGCGCATCGGCCTGGACCGGCAGGGCACGGTCGTGGCGCTCGGCGGCGGGGCGGTGACGGACCTGGCCGGGTTCGTCGCGGCGACGTGGATGCGCGGGGTGCGGCTGGTCAACGTGCCGACGACGCTGCTGGGCATGGTCGACGCCGCGGTCGGGGGCAAGACCGGGATCAACACCGAGGCGGGCAAGAACCTCGTGGGGGCCTTCCACGAGCCCGCCGCCGTGCTGGTGGACCTGGCGACGCTGGGGTCGCTGCCGCGCAACGAGTTGGTCGCGGGCATGGCCGAGGTGGTCAAGGGCGGCTTCATCGCCGACCCGGTGATCCTCGACCTGATCGAGGCCGACCCGGCCGCCGCGGTCGACCCCGACGGCGACGTGCTCGCCGAGCTGGTGCGGCGCAAGATCCAGGTCAAGGCCGACGTGGTGGCCAGCGACCTGCGCGAGTCGAGCCTGCGGGAGATCCTCAACTACGGCCACACCCTCGGCCACGCCATCGAGCGCCGCGAGCGCTACCGGTGGCGGCACGGCGCGGCGATCAGCGTCGGCATGGTGTTCGCCGCCGAGCTGGCCCGGTTGGCGGGCAGGCTCGACGACGCCACCGCCGACCGGCACCGCACCATCCTCACCGCGCTGGGGCTGCCGGTCAGCTACGACGCCGACGCGCTGCCGCAGCTGATCGAGACGATGCTCGGCGACAAGAAGACCAAGTCCGGCGTGCTGCGCTTCGTCGTCCTCGACGGCCTGGCCAAGCCGACCCGCCTGGAGGGCCCGGACCCGGCGCTGCTGGCCGCGGCCTACTCGGCGGTGGCCGCCGAGCCGCGCGGGGGCGGGGTGCTGCTGTGATCCTCGTCCTCAACGGCCCGAACCTGGGCAGGCTCGGCACCCGCGAGCCGCAGGTCTACGGCAGCACGACGCACGCCGACTTGGCCGAGCTGTGCGTGCGGACGGGGGCGGTCCTCGGCGTCGAGGTCGAGGTGCGGCAGACCGACCACGAGGGCGAGATGGTCGGCTGGCTGCACGAGGCCGCCGACCGCGACCTGCCGGTGGTCCTCAACGCGGGCGCGTGGACGCACTACTCCATCGCCGTGCGCGACGCCGCCGCCCAGCTCAGCGCGCCGCTGGTGGAGGTGCACATCTCCAACGTCCACAAGCGCGAGGAGTTCCGCAGGCACAGCGTTCTGTCCGACATCGCGGCGGGTGTGATCGTCGGCCTCGGCGTCGACGGCTACGCCCTGGCCCTGCGCTGGCTGGCAGGCGCGTCCCAGGGCTGACCGACGGCGCGCCGCCTGGGCTGGAAATGTGATGCATTCGGCGGTTGGCGCGATGGCGGTTCCGGGGGCGGCGGCGCTCCTACACTGGGCGGCACGCGCGTCATCGGCATGGAAGGTCCCCACCGCTCATGGTTTGCCGGGTCCGGCGGCCGCGGCTTGCCGTGGTCCTGGCTCTCTTCGTTGTGGCCGGGTGCACGTCGGGCACGGCTCTGGTCGAGCCACCGGGCGCCGCGGAGCCGGTGGGCACCACGACGGCGCCTGCCGCGCAGCCGCGGCCCGTCGTCCCCGCGGCCCTGGGCACGGCGCAGGGCAGGCAGAGCGAGCGGGTCATCGCGGCGGGCAGCGCGGACGCGCCCTACAACTATGGGCCGACGCTGATCCGCGAGAGCGGCAAGTACCGCATGTGGTGGTGCAGCCAGCTCGGCGCGGCCGCGCCACCCGGGGATGACCTGCTGCTCGCCGAGACCACCGATCTCGACACGCCCTTCCGCGGCCCGGACGGCAGCGGTGGGCAGGCGGTGTTCTCCGGCAGCCGCACGGGGTTCGACGGCATGCACACCTGCGACCCCTCGGTCATCAAGGTCGACGGGACCTACTACCTCTACTACACCGGCGCCGCGGGCGACCACACGCACGGCAACGCGATCGGGCTGGCCACCAGCCGCGACGGCAAGCGCTGGACCAGGGCCAACGGCGGCAGACCGATCGTCACCTCGGCCCGCGACCAGATCCGCGAGAACGGCTACGGCACGGGCCAGCCCGCCGCGGTCCACCTCGACGGCCACTTCTACCTGCTGTTCACCGACACCACCGCCGGAGCCGCGGGCTGGAACGGCGCGGGCCAGTTCGTCCTGCGCTCGCCCGATCCGACCTTCCAGTCCCAGGTGGAAGCGCTGGGGCCGGACGGCTTCGCGCCCAGCGGCACCACCGGCCCCCGCACCCGCTCGGTGGTGGACGCCTTCAGCGTCGACGTCATGTGGGTCGACGCCCTGGCCGCCTTCGCCATCGCCCACCAGACCGAAGGCGGGACCACGCTGACCTTCTGGGACCGCGACTTCCGCGCCCACCCGTACCACCCGGTCCTCGTCCCCGGCCCGTGGGCCGAGGGCCCCGGCCTGGTCCGCGACCCGCAGGGCCACGCCATCCCCTCCCGCGACGCCCCCTGCGACCGGGTCGCCGTCGACCTCATCCGGGCCACCCGCGTCGAGTCCGCGCCCACGGACCTGCGCCACTTCGGCCTCGACCTGACCGGCACCGCCGCCTGCGCCGACCCCGCCCGCGTCCTCGCCGCCCTCGACGGCTTCGCCGTCCCGTCGCCCCAGCGCACCATCGACGTGATCCGGGACGGCAAGGTGCTGCGGGTCGAGCGCCGGTCGGTGGCCGAGCGCATCGCCACGCGCATCCTGCCGCGCGTCCCCGGCCTCGACGGCATCCCCGCCACCGCGCACCTGCCCGCCGGAGCCCCCGCCGTCCGCACCGGCAGCCGAGCCGGCTTCGTCCTCGACGACGGCAGGCTCTGGCCCATCGCAGACCCCGCCCTCCTCGCCATCAACGGCTCCCGCGCCGAGGAAATCGATCCCGCCGAGTGGGACAGCCACCCCCGCGGCCCGCGGCTCTAGCGGCCGGGCGTTGCTCGCCGTCAACGGCTCCTGCGCCGAGGAGGTCGGTCCAGCCGGTGGGTGAGCACCCTCGCGGCCCACGGCTGTAGCGGCCAGCGTTGCTCGTCGTCGACGGCTCCTGCGCCGAGGGAGATCGACTCCAGCCGGGGGGAGTGAGGGGGAGGACCATCTGCGGCCCGGGTTGGCGTTGCTCGCGGTCGGCGGCTCCTGCGCTGAGGAGGTCGGCCCCAGTCGGTGGGTGAGCACCCTCGCGGCCCGCGGTTAACGGCCGGGCGTTGCTCGCCGTCGGCGGTTCCTGCGCCGAGGAGATCGATCCCAGCCGGGGGAGGGCCACCTGCGGCCCGCGGCTGGGCGTTGCTTGCCGTCGGCGGCTCCCGTCGGGGAGATCGGCCCCGGCCGGGGAGGGCCACTCCGCGGTTCTAGCGGCTCGGTCGGCGGCTCCTGGCGGGGAGATCGAGCCGGCCCACCAGGACCTAGCGGGCTGTGGTCAGGCGCGGGCCGACCAGCAGGCCCAGGCCCGCGGGGACGAGCACCAGCAGGGCGGTGAAGGCCGCGCCGCCGGTCAGGGCGGGGCCGAGGGCGCTGACGCCGGTCTCGTCGACGAACACCGCCCGGCCGACGACCCCCAGCACGGCCGCACCCCAGCCCGCCACCAGGCACGCGATGACCCACGTGCGGCCCCGGTCCGGCACGTCCCGCCAGCCGTCGACCGCCGCCCAGACCGCCGACACCCCCGCCAGCAGGCCCAGCACCAGCGCCGACGCGGTCGACTGGTCGGTCGGGTCCTGGGCGCGCAGCAGTGCCGTGAACACCGCTGCCGCCGCGTGGACGACCGCCAGCACGCCGCCGCGCACCAGCCACATCCGCATCACTGGAGACTAGACGCCGCCCTGCATAGGCTCGCGGACATGGCCGAATCCCACGCACCACGCCGGGACGCCCTGCGCGCGCTCCTGCGCGACCGCGAGCTGGACGCGCTCCTCGTCGTCGACCTGCTCAACATCCGGTACCTCACCGGGTTCACCGGGTCCAACGCCGCGCTGCTGGTCGGCGCGGACGGGGTGGACGTCTTCTGCACCGACGGCCGCTACACCACCCAGGCGCAGCGCCAGGTGCCCGAGCTGCGGCACGTCATCGAGCGCGACAGCGCCCCGGCCGTCGTCGCCGAGGCCGCGGGCCGGGTGGGGTTCGAGAGCCAGCACGTCACCGTCGACGGCCTCGACCAGCTCGCCGCGGCGACCTCGGCGGAGCTGGTCCGGGCGGCGAACCTGGTCGAGCAGCTGCGGCTGGTCAAGGACGAGGCCGAGGTCGACGCCCTGCGCATGGCCTGCGCGACCGCGGACCGGGCGCTGGCCGACCTCGTCGAGCACGGCGGCATCCGCCCGGGCCGCACCGAGCGGGAGGTGGCCCGCGAGCTGGAGTCGCGGATGCTCGACCACGGCGCGGCCGCCCCCAGCTTCGAGTCCATCGTCGCCGCGGGCGCCAACTCCGCGATCCCGCACCACCGGCCCACCGACGCCGTGCTGCAGCCGGGCGACTTCGTCAAGCTGGACTTCGGCGCGCTGGTCGACGGCTACCACTCCGACATGACCCGCACCCTGGTCATCGGCGAGCCCGCGGACTGGCAGCGCGAGCTGTACGAGCTGGTCGCGCTGGCCCAGGCCGAGGGGACGGCGGCGGTGGTCCCGGGCGCGGAGGTCGCGGCCGTCGACGCCGCGGCGCGCCGGGTGATCGAGGACGCGGGCCGCGGCGAGTTCTTCCCGCACGGCCTCGGCCACGGCGTGGGCCTGCGGATCCACGAGGCCCCCAGCCTCGCCAAGACCGGCGGCGGTACACTCGCCGCTGGCATGGCGGTCACCGTCGAGCCGGGCGTCTACCTGCCCGGCAGGGGCGGGGTCCGCATCGAGGACACGCTCGTCGTGCGGGACGCAGGTCCTGAACTCCTCACGCTGACCACCAAGCAGCTCATGGTCGTCTGACCCGGTGTCGGACGCCACCCGGGCGCGCCGGAAACACAGGAGAACAACCCCGTGGCCTCGACCAACGACCTGAAGAACGGCCTGGTGCTCAACCTGGAGGGCCAGCTCTGGTCCGTCGTGGAGTTCCAGCACGTCAAGCCCGGCAAGGGCCCCGCGTTCGTGCGCACCAAGCTCAAGCACGTGATCACCGGCAAGGTGGTCGACAAGACCTTCAACGCGGGCGTGAAGGTGGACACGGCGACCGTGGACCGCCGGGACATGACCTACCTCTACAACGACGGGTCCGAGTACGTCTTCATGGACCCCCACACCTACGAGCAGATCAGCATCGACCCCAAGGTCGTCGGCGACGCGGCCAAGTTCATGCTGGAGAACAGCACCGCGACCGTCAGCTCGCACGAGGGCACCCCGCTGTTCATCGAGCTGCCGACCTCCGTCGAGCTGGTCATCGAGCACACCGACCCGGGCCTGCAGGGCGACCGGTCCACCGGCGGCACCAAGCCCGCGCGGCTGGAGACCGGCGCGGAGATCCAGGTCCCGCTGTTCGTCAGCACCGGCGAGAAGGTCAAGGTCGACACCCGCGACGGGCGCTACCTCGGCCGGGTCAGCGGCTGAGATGGGCGCGCGCAGCAAGGCCCGCAAGCGGGCGGTGGACCTGCTGTTCGAGGCCGCCGTCCGCGGCGTCGACCCGGTCACCCTGCTCGCCGACCGGGTCGGCTCGCCGGACGTCCCGCCGGTCAACGACTACACCGTGACCCTGGTGGAGGGCGTCTGCGCGCACCGGGCGCGCATCGATGAGCTGCTCACCGAGCACGCCCAGGGCTGGACGCTGGAGCGGATGCCCGCCGTGGACCTGGCGATCCTGCGGATGGGCCTCTACGAGCTGCTCTGGGCCGCCGACGTGCCCGACCCGGTGGCCATCGACGAGGCCGTGCAGCTGGCCAAGTCGCTCTCGACCGACGACTCGCCCCGGTTCGTCAACGGCGTCCTCGGCCGCATCGGCGGGATCGCCGACCGGCTGCGGGCCACCCTCTAGCCGGGCCGGGGAGGCGCGCGGCCCGCGCGCCTCCCCGGTGCCCGATCAGTCCTCCTTGGACGGCCGCGCCTCCGGCGGCAGCACGCCCCAGTCGATGAGCTGCTCGGTCAGCTCGCCCGGGGTCATGTCGTAGATGATCGCCAGCGAGCGCAGGTCCTCGGTCCGGATGGACAGCACCTTGCCGTTGTAGTCCCCGCGCTGGCTCTGGATGGTGGCGGCGTAGCGGGCCAGCGGGCCCACCTTCTCGGCGGGCAGCTGCTGCAACCGTTCCAGGTTGATCACGATCTTGGTGGCTGGCTCGGCGCCGGACGGCACCCGGCCCTCGGGCAGGAGCTCCACCACCGGCACGCCGTAGAAGTCCGCGAGCTCGGCCAGCTTCTGCACGGTGACGGCCCGGTCGCCGCGCTCGTAGGAGCCGACCACGACGGCCTTCCACCGGCCACCGGACTTCTGCTCGACGCCGTGCAGGGACAGCCCCTGCTGCTGGCGGATCGCGCGGAGCTTGGCTCCTAGCGCCTTGGCGTAGTCGCCCATGCGGCGGTTCTCCATTCGTTCGCCCCGTCGGCGCTATGGACTGCCGCGGGTAGCTTTAAATCGACACGCAGAGTAATGGTTACCCAGAGTTGTCACCAGGTCAAGCTGGGTCTTTCCCAAACCGCGCCGAACCGGGGCCACCACCCGGTCGGGGCCGAGCCCGCGCCTGGTACCGTCGCGGTGGCTCCAGGTCAGGAGCCTAACCGACATCCTTTAAGGACCCGTCCAGCGAGGCGGGGAAGGAGTCCAGCGTGGCGCCGCGAGACCGTGGCGCGACGGACCCGGCCGGGCGGCGCGAGCTGCTGACGCCGGGCGACGTCGCGCGCACCATCGCCCGAATGGCCCATCAGGTCATCGAGAAGACCTCGCTCGACGCGAGCGGGGCGGCCCGCCCAGTGCTGCTGGGCATCCCCACCAGGGGCGTCCCCCTGGCCAGGCGGCTGGCAGGCAAGATCGCCGAGTTCACCGGTGTGACGGTGCCCACGGGCACCCTCGACGTCACCCTCTACCGCGACGACCTGCGCCGCCGCCCGACCCGACCGCTCGGGAGCACCGAGCTGCCCCCGACGGGCGTGGACGACGCCCTGGTCGTGCTGGTCGACGACGTGCTGTTCTCCGGCCGCACCATCCGCGCCGCCCTCGACGCGCTGCGCGACGCGGGCCGCCCGCGCGCGGTCCAGCTGGCCGTGCTCGTCGACCGCGGCCACCGCGAGCTGCCCATCCGCGCCGACTACGTGGGCAAGAACGTGCCGACCGCCCGCACCGAGGAGGTTTCCGTCCTGTTCGCCGAGACCGACGGCCGCGACGCCGTGCTGCTCAACCGGGAGAGCGGGGCATGAGGCACCTGCTGGGCGCCGACCACATCGACGCCGACACCGCCCTGGCGATCCTGGACACCGCCGACGGTCTCAAGCGGACCCTGCTGGGCCGCGAGGTGAAGAAGCTGCCGACGCTGCGCGGGCGCACCGTCATCACGATGTTCTACGAGAACTCCACCCGGACCCGGGTCTCCTTCGAGATCGCGGGCAAGTGGATGAGCGCGGATGTGGTGAACGTCTCCGCGGGCGGGTCGTCGGTCGGCAAGGGCGAGTCCCTGCGCGACACCGCGCTGACCCTGGCCGCGGCGGGCGCGGACTGCGTGATCATCCGCCACCCGGCCTCCGGCGCGGCCCACCGGCTGGCGGGCTGGCTGTCCGATGTGGGCACCAGCGTGGTGAACGCGGGCGACGGCACCCACGAGCACCCCACCCAGGCGCTGCTGGACGCGGCGACCCTGCGGGACCGGCTCGGCGGCATCGCGGGCCGCCGCATCGGCATCGTCGGCGACGTCCTGCACAGCCGGGTCGCCCGGTCGAACGTGCACCTGCTGACGACCCTCGGCGCGGAGGTGGTCGTCGTCGCGCCGCCCACGCTGCTGCCTGCCAAGCTCGCCGAGTGGCCCGTGAACGGGCTCACGGTCTCCTACGACCTCGACGCCGAGCTGCCTACGTTGGACGCGGTGATGATGCTGCGGGTGCAGGCCGAGCGCATGCACGGCGGCTTCTTCCCGTCCGCCCGCGAGTACGCGGTCCGCTACGGGCTCAGCGCCGCGCGGCTGGCGCTGCTCCCCGAGCACGCCGTCGTGCTGCACCCGGGCCCGATGCTGCGCGGCATGGAGATCGCCCACGCGGTCGCCGACTCGCCGCGGGCGGCCATCACCGAGCAGGTCGCCAACGGCGTGCACGTGCGGATGGCGGTCTTGTACCACCTGCTGGCCGGAGAGGAGGACCAAGCGTGATCGTGCTCAAGGGCGTCCGCCCCTACGGCGAGGACGAGGTCGACATCAAGGTCGACAACGGCGTCATCACCGAGATCGGCGCGGGCCTGACCGCCGAGGAGACCTTCGACGCGCGGGGCGCGATCGCCCTGCCCGGGTTCGTCGACCTGCACACCCACCTGCGCGAGCCGGGCCGCGAGGACACCGAGACCATCGAGACCGGCTCGCGCGCCGCGGCCCTGGGCGGCTACACCGCGGTCTTCGCGATGGCCAACACCGACCCGGTCGCCGACAACGCCGTGGTCGTCGAGCACGTCTGGCGGCGCGGCCGCGAGGTCGGACTGGTCGACGTGCACCCCGTCGGCGCGGTGACCGTGGGGCTCAAGGGCGAGAAGCTGGCCGAGCTGGGCACGATGGCCCGCTCCCAGGCGGGCGTGCGGCTGTTCTCCGACGACGGGCTCTGCGTCGCCGACCCGCTGATCATGCGCCGGGCCCTGGAGTACACCAAGGCGCTCGACGCGGTGATCGCCCAGCACGCCGAGGAGCCCCGGCTGACCGTCGGCGCGCAGGCGCACGAGGGCGAGACCGCCGCCCGGCTCGGCCTGGCGGGCTGGCCTGCGGTGGCCGAGGAGGCCATCGTCGCCCGCGACTGCCTGCTGGCCCGCCACGTCGGGGCCCGCCTGCACGTCTGCCACGTCTCCACCGCGGGCACCGTCGACGTCCTGGCCTGGGCCAAGGCCCGCGGCACCCGGGTCTCGGCCGAGGTCACCCCGCACCACCTGCTCCTCGACGACTCCCGGCTGACCAGCTACGACCCGGTCAACAAGGTCAACCCGCCGCTGCGCGGGAGCGGCGACGCCGCGGCCCTGCGCCAGGCGCTGGCCGACGGGGTCGTCGACTGCGTGGCCACCGACCACGCCCCGCACGCCCCGCAGGACAAGGACTGCGAGTGGTCGGCGGCGCGCCCGGGCATGCTCGGCCTGCAGACCGCGCTGGGCATCGTCGTCAAGACGATGGTCGAGCCCGGCCTGCTCGACTGGCGCGGCGTCGCCCGGGTGATGAGCGAGCGGCCCGCCGAGATCGCCGGGCTGCCCGACCAGGGCCGCCCCATCGCCGTGGGCGAGCCCGCCACGCTGGCCCTGGTCGACCCGGGCGCCCGCTGGACGGTCCGCGGCGCGGAGCTGGCCAGCATCGCGGCCAACACCCCCTACGAGGGCATGGAGCTGCCGGGCGCGGTCGTGGCGACCCTGCTGCGCGGGCGGTTCACCGCCCGGGACGGGAAGGTGGCCTGATGACCCGGGCTCTGCTCACCCTGCTCACCCTGGCCGTGCTGGTCGGCCTGGCCGCGCTGATGTGGTGGGGCTACCGCAACCGCCGCAAGCGCCAGGCCCACCTGCCCGCCTTCCCGCAGGCGCCCGCCGAGCTGCTGGCCGCGGTCCGGGCGGGCACCGCGCCCGACCTGCTGCCGCCGAGCACCGGCCTCTACGCCAGCACGGTCACCGATGCAGGCTGGCAGGACCGGGTCGCCATCGGCGACATCGGCTTCCGCGCGGAGGCGACCGCGCACCTGCTCGCCGAGGGCGTGCTGTTCGACCGGACCGGCGCGCAGCCGGTCTGGATCCCCGCCGCGGACGTGGTCGACGCCCGCACCGAGCCCGGCATCGCCGGGAAGGTGATGGGCGGCGCCGGGCTGCTGGTCGTGCGCTGGCGCATCGGCGACCACGAGTTCGACACCGGCTTCCGCGCCGACGACAAGGACGACTACCAGACGTGGGTGCCCGCGCTGCGCTCGCTCACCGGAGGTACCCCATGACCACCACACGCACCCCGGCCGCGCTCGTGCTGGAGGACGGCCGGGTCTTCCGCGGCTCCGCCTTCGGCGCGCTCGGCTCGACCTTCGGCGAGGTCGTCTTCTGCACCGCCATGACCGGCTACCAGGAGACGCTGACCGACCCCTCCTACCACCGCCAGATCGTGGTGGCCACGGCCCCGCAGATCGGCAACACCGGCTGGAACGACGAGGACGACGAGTCCAAGCGCATCTGGGTGGCGGGCTACGTCGTCCGCGACCCCGCGCGGGTGCCGTCGAACTGGCGCTCCCGCCGCCCGCTGGCCGAGGAACTGGACAACCAGGGCGTGGTCGGCATCAGCGGGGTCGACACCCGCGCGCTGACCCGCCACATCCGCGAGCGCGGGGCGATGCGCGCCGGGGTGTTCTCCGGCGGCGAGCTGACCAGCGAGGACGCGATGGTCGTCCGGGTGCTGGAGAGCCCGCGGATGCTGGGCGCGGCGCTGGCCGACGAGGTCACCACCCGCGAGCCCTACGTCGTCCCGGCCGACGGCCCGACCCGGTTCCGGGTGGCCGCGCTGGACCTGGGCATCAAGGCCAACACCCCGCGGATGCTGGCCGCCCGCGGCATCGAGACCCACGTGCTGCCCGCCACCAGCGCCATCGACGACCTGCTCGCCGTCGAGCCGGACGGGGTCTTCCTGTCCAACGGCCCGGGCGACCCGGCGACGATGGACCACGCGGTGGCGGTGACCAAGGCCGCGCTGGAGCGGCGCATCCCGCTGTTCGGCATCTGCTTCGGCAACCAGATCCTGGGCCGGGCCCTGGGCCGGTCGACCTACAAGATGCGCTACGGCCACCGCGGCATCAACATACCGGTGATCGACGTGGAGACCGGCGCGGTCGCCATCACCTCGCAGAACCACGGGTTCGCTCTGGAAGGCGAGGCAGGCGAGGAGTTCGACACCCCCTACGGCCGCGCCAAGGTCAGCCACGTCTGCCCCAACGACGGCACGGTCGAGGGGCTGCGGGCGCTAGACGTGCCCGCGTTCTCCGTGCAGTACCACCCCGAGGCCGCCGCGGGCCCGCACGACGCCGCGGACCTGTTCGACCGGTTCGCGAACCTGATGGAGGGCGGTCGCTGATGCCCAAGCGCGACGACATCCAGCACGTGCTGGTCATCGGCTCCGGTCCGATCGTCATCGGGCAGGCGTGCGAGTTCGACTACTCCGGCACCCAGGCCTGCCGCGTCCTGCGCGCCGAGGGCATCCGGGTCAGCCTGGTCAACTCCAACCCGGCCACGATCATGACCGACCCGGAGTTCGCCGACGCCACCTACGTCGAGCCGATCACCCCGGACTTCGTGGAGAAGGTCATCGCCAAGGAGCGCCCGGACGCGATCCTGGCGACCCTGGGCGGGCAGACCGCCCTGAACACCGCCGTCGCGCTGCACGAGCGCGGCGTGCTGGAGAAGTACGGCGTCGAGCTGATCGGCGCCGACATCGACGCCATCCAGCGCGGCGAGGACCGGCAGAAGTTCAAGGACATCGTCGCCGAGGTCGGCGGCGAGACCCCGCGCAGCCGGGTGTGCCACTCGATGGCCGAGGTCCGCGAGACCGTCGCCGAGCTGGGCCTGCCGGTGGTCATCCGGCCCTCGTTCACCATGGGCGGGCTGGGCTCGGGCATGGCCCACACCCACGAGGAGCTGGAGCGGCTGGCCTCCACCGGCCTGGCCGAGAGCCCGGTCACCGAGGTGCTCATCGAGGAGAGCGTCCTCGGCTGGAAGGAGTACGAGCTGGAGCTGATGCGCGACCGCCGCGACAACGTGGTCGTCATCTGCTCCATCGAGAACATCGACCCGATGGGCGTGCACACCGGCGACTCGGTGACCGTCGCCCCGGCGATGACGCTGACCGACCGCGAGTACCAGGTCATGCGCGACACCGGCATCGCCGTGCTGCGCGCGGTCGGGGTGGACACCGGCGGCTGCAACATCCAGTTCGCCATCCACCCGCAGACCGGGCGCATGGTCGTCATCGAGATGAACCCGCGGGTGTCGCGCTCCAGCGCGCTGGCCTCCAAGGCCACCGGCTTCCCGATCGCCAAGATCGCCGCCAAGCTGGCCATCGGCTACACCCTCGACGAGATCACCAACGACATCACCGGCGAGACCCCGGCGTCCTTCGAGCCGACGCTGGACTACGTGGTGGTGAAGGTGCCGCGGTTCGCCTTCGAGAAGTTCCCCGGCGCGGACCCGACGCTGACCACCACGATGAAGTCCGTGGGCGAGGCGATGAGCCTGGGCCGCAACTTCGCCGAGGCGCTGGGCAAGGCGCTGCGGTCGATGGAGACCAAGGCCGTGGGCTTCTGGACCACCCCCGACCCGGACACCATGACCCAGGAGTCCGCCCTCGACGCCCTGCGCACCGGCCACGACGGCCGCCTCTACACCGTCGAGCGGGCGCTGCGGATGGGCGCGTCCGTCGAGGACGTGCACGACGCCTCCGGCATCGACCCGTGGTTCATCGACCAGATCGCGATGCTGGTCGAGCTGCGCCGGGAGATCGAGGCCGCGCCGGTGCTGGACGAGGACCTGCTGCGGCGGGCCAAGCACAACGGGCTCTCCGACCGCCAGATCGCCGCGCTGCGGCCGGAGCTGGCAGGCGAGGACGGCGTGCGCGCCCTGCGGCACCGCCTGGGCGTGCGGCCGGTGTTCAAGACTGTCGACACCTGCGCCGCCGAGTTCGCCGCCCGGACGCCGTACCACTACTCGGCCTACGAGCTCGACCCCGCCGCGGAGTCCGAGGTCGCCCCGCAGCACGACAAGCCCAAGGTGCTGATCCTGGGCTCCGGGCCCAACCGCATCGGGCAGGGCATCGAGTTCGACTACTCCTGCGTGCACGCGGCGATGGCGCTGCGCGAGGCCGGGTACGAGACGGTGATGGTCAACTGCAACCCGGAGACCGTGTCGACCGACTACGACACCTCCGACCGGCTCTACTTCGAGCCGCTGACCTTCGAGGACGTGCTGGAGGTCGTGCACTCCGAGCGCATGTCCGGCACGGTCGCGGGCGTGGTCGTGCAGCTCGGCGGGCAGACCCCGCTGGGCCTGGCCCGGCGGCTGGCGGAGGCGGGCGTGCCGGTCGTGGGCACCTCGCCGCAGGCCATCCACCTGGCCGAGGACCGCGGCGCGTTCGGCGAGGTGCTGACCTCGGCCGGGCTGCCCGCGCCCAAGTACGGCACGGCGACCTCCTTCGCCGCGGCCAAGCGCATCGCCGACGAGATCGGCTACCCGGTGCTGGTGCGCCCGTCGTACGTGCTGGGCGGGCGCGGCATGGAGATCGTCTACGACGAGGACTCCCTGGCCGGCTATATCCAGCGCGCGACGGAGATCACCCCCGAGCACCCGGTGCTGGTCGACCGGTTCCTCGACGACGCCATCGAGATCGACGTCGACGCCCTGTGCGACGGCGAGGAGGTCTACCTCGGCGGGGTCATGGAGCACATCGAGGAGGCGGGCATCCACTCCGGCGACTCCTCCTGCGCGCTGCCGCCGATCACCCTGGGCCGCACCGACCTGGA
Source organism: Actinokineospora sp. NPDC004072 (assembly GCF_053604195.1). Lineage (NCBI taxonomy): Bacteria > Bacillati > Actinomycetota > Actinomycetes > Pseudonocardiales > Pseudonocardiaceae > Actinokineospora > Actinokineospora sp. NPDC004072. Next base: position 111,025 of record NZ_JBSGHB010000019.1, read on the forward strand.
GGCCGTGCGCCGCTCCACCGAGGCCATCGCCAAGGGCATCGGCGTGCGCGGGCTGCTGAACGTGCAGTACGCCCTCAAGGACGACGTGCTCTACGTCCTGGAGGCCAACCCGCGCGCCAGCCGGACGGTGCCGTTCGTGTCCAAGGCGACCGCGGTGCCGCTGGCCAAGGCCGCGGCCCGGATCATGCTCGGCGCGACCATCGCCGACCTGCGCGCCGAGGGCCTGCTCCCGGCCGAGGGCGACGGGGCCGAGTTCGCCGAGGGCGCGCCGGTCGCGGTCAAGGAGGCGGTGCTGCCCTTCCACCGGTTCCGCACCCCCGAGGGGCACGGCGTCGACTCGCTGCTGGGCCCGGAGATGAAGTCCACCGGCGAGGTCATGGGCATCGACGAGTCCTTCGGCAAGGCCTTCGCCAAGTCCCAGACGGCCTCCTACGGCTCGCTGCCGACCTCCGGCAAGGTCTTCGTCTCGGTGGCCAACCGCGACAAGCGGGCGATGGTGTTCCCGGTCAAGCGCCTGGCGGACCTGGGCTTCGAGGTCCTGGCGACCTCGGGCACCGCGGAAGTCCTGCGCCGCAACGGTATCCCGTGCACGGTGGTGCGCAAGCACTTCGAGGGCAAGGACAACATCGTGGAGCTGATCCACTCCGGCGGGGTCGACATGGTGATCAACACCCCGTACGGCAACCACGGCCCGCGCGTGGACGGCTACGAGATCCGCACCGCCGCGGTGGCCCGCGACATCCCGTGCGTGACGACGATCCAGGGCGCGGCGGCCGCGGTGCACGGCATCGAGGCGCTGATCCGCGACGAGATCGGCGTGCAGCCGCTGCAGGCCATGCAGACCGCCCTGCGGGCGTCCCGGTGACCGGCTTCGGCGCGCGGCTGGCGCAGACCGTCGCCGCGCGCGGGGCGCTCTGCGTCGGCATCGACCCCCACCCGGCCCTGCTGGCCGCGTGGGGGCTGCCCGGCGACGCGAGCGGGCTGGAGCGGTTCGCGCTGACCTGCGTCGAGGCGCTGGCGGGGGAGGTCGCGGTGCTCAAGCCGCAGTCGGCCTTCTTCGAGGCGCACGGCTCCCGCGGGGTGGCCGTGCTGGAGCGGCTCATCGCCGAGGCGCGGGCGGCCGGGGCGCTGGTCCTGGTCGACGCCAAGCGCGGCGACATCGGCTCCACCATGACCGCCTACGCCCAGGCGTACCTGTCCGACGGCTCCCCGCTGGCGGGCGACGCCGTGACGCTCTCGCCGTACCTGGGGTTCGGCTCGCTGGAGCCCGCCATCGCCGCGGCGGAGGCCACCGGACGGGGGGTCTTCGTGCTGGCCCTGACGTCGAACCCGGAGGGCGCGCAGGTGCAGCGGGCGGAGTCGGGCGGCAAGTCGGTGGCGCAGGCCGTGGTGGACGAGGCGACGGCCCGCAACGCGGGCGTCGAGCCGCTGGGCCCGGTCGGCCTGGTCATCGGTGCCACGCTGACCGCGACCGGGGTCGACCTGTCCGCGCTCAACGGCCCGATCCTGGCCCCCGGGGTGGGCGCGCAGGGCGCGGGTCCGGCCGACCTGGCGCGCCTGTTCGGCAAGGGACGGCACGTGCTGCCCACCAGCTCCCGCGACGTGCTGCGGCATGGTCCCGACGCGGGCGCGCTGCGGGCGGCCGCGCTGCGGCTGCGCGACGCCGTGGCCTGATTTGTCCGGAGCGGGCAAGGGGACCCGCGGCCGTTCGGGTCCTCTTTGTCCCCATTCACATCATTAGCGCAGGTGGCGACGTTGCTCTGTCCGGGTGGACTCCGGCCGCCTGGCGAGTGGCGCACGCCTCACCGTGCGCAGCACGTGGGCGGGCGAGCGCGCTCGGTGACGAAATCCGCCGCTGTCCGGTTTAGTCCCGTTTTCCCTGGTCAGGCCTGCGAACAGTCACCGATCGTTGATCAACTTTAGCGGTGCGGTCACACCCGGTGCAACCCGGCCCCCGCGTTGTCGTCGCAGGCCAGGGGTCGGTAACGTCGCGGCACCGATCCGGAAATCCCACCCCACGGAGGAAATCGTGGCCCTTCCCCAGCTGACCGACGAGCAGCGGGCCGCAGCGCTGGAGAAGGCGGCTGCCGCCCGACGCGCCCGCGCCGAGCTCAAGGAGCGCCTGAAGCGAGGCGGCACCACCCTCAAGGACGTCCTGGCCCAGTCCGACAACGACGAGGTGCTGGGCAAGATGAAGGTCACCGCGCTGCTGGAGGCCCTACCGGGCGTCGGCAAGGTGCGTGCCCAGCAGATCATCGAGCGCCTGGAGATCGCGCCCAGCCGCAGGCTGCGCGGCCTGGGCGACCGCCAGCGCAAGGCGCTGCTCGCCGAGTTCTCCGGCGAGTGACCGAGTCGATGAGCGGCCGTGGGCCGGGGTCGGGCGAGCACATCGCCCGACCCCGGCTCACTGTCGTGTCCGGGCCATCCGGGGTCGGCAAGTCCAGCGTGGTGGCGGAGCTGCGCCGCCTCCACCCGGACCTGTACTTCAGCGTGTCGGTGACCACCCGGGCCGCCCGGCCCGGGGAGGTCGACGGCGCGCACTACCACTTCATCGACCGCCCGGAGTTCGACCGCATGGTCGCCGCGGGCGAGCTGCTGGAGCACGCCGAGTACGCGGGCAACTGCTACGGCACCCCGCGCGGGCCGGTGGTGGCCGCGCTCGCCGCGGGCAGGCCCGCGGTGCTGGAGATCGAGCTGCAGGGCGCCCGCCAGGTGCGCGCGGCGATGCCCGACGCGCAGCTGGTCATGCTGATGCCGCCCAGCTGGGAGACGCTCGTGGCCAGGCTCACCGGCCGCGGGACCGAGCCGGACGAGGTGGTGGCGCGTAGGCTGGCGGTCGCCAAGCGCGAGCTGGCCGCCGCCGAGGAGTTCGACGCCGTCGTGGTCAACGCCGACGTCCGGACCGCCGCCGCCGAGTTGCTAACCTTGGTGCTCACGGATTCGTCTGACAAGCTGGAGCGTTGCGAGTGATCACCCCCACCGAGCTGGGCATCGAGCAGGCCGGCACCCCGCTGGAAGGCATCACCAACCCCCCGATCGACGACCTGCTCGACAAGGTCAGCTCGAAGTACGCCCTGGTGATCTACGCGGCCAAGCGCGCCCGCCAGATCAACGACTACTACGCCCAGCTGGGCGAGGGCCTGCTGGAGTACGTCGGCCCGCTGGTCGAGCCCGGCCCCCGGGAGAAGCCGCTGTCGATCGCGCTGCGGGAGATCCACTCGGGCCTGCTCGAGCACACCGAGGGCGAGTGACCCCCGGCCGTCCCCGCGTCGTCCTCGGCGTCGGCGGCGGCATCGCCGCCTACAAGGCGTGCGAGGTGCTGCGCGGTCTCACCGAGACCGGGCACGACGTGCGCGTCGTGCCGACCGAGGCGGCCCTGCGGTTCGTGGGGGCGGCGACGTTCGAGGCGCTGTCCGGGCAGAAGGTCGCCACCGGCGTCTTCGCCGACGTGCCCGAGGTGCCGCACGTGCGGCTCGGACAGGAAGCCGACCTCGTCGTGGTCGTCCCGGCCACGGCCGACCTGCTGGCCAAGGCCGCGACCGGCCTGGCCGACGACCTGCTCACCAGCACCCTGCTCACCGCGCGCTGCCCGGTGCTGATGGCCCCGGCCATGCACACCGAGATGTGGGAGCACCCGGCCACCCGCGCCAACGTGGCGACGCTGCGCGAGCGCGGCGTCATCGTGCCCGAGCCCGCCGCGGGCAGGCTGACCGGCGCGGACACCGGCAAGGGCAGGCTGGCCGACCCCGCCGAGATCGTCGACCTGGCCCGGCTGCTGCTGAGCAGGCCGGGCGCGCTGCCGCGCGACCTGGTCGGGCGCCGGGTCGTGGTCTCCGCGGGCGGCACGCGCGAGCCGCTGGACCCGGTGCGCTACCTGGGCAACCGATCCTCGGGCAAGCAGGGCTACGCGCTGGCCCGCACGGCCGCCGCCCGCGGCGCCGAGGTGACGCTGGTGTCCGCGCACACGCTGCCGCTGCCCGAGCCCGCCGGGGTCCACCTGGTCCGGGTGGGCACCGCCGAGCAGCTGCGGGTGGCCGTGCACGCGGCGGCCGAGGACGCCGACGTGGTGGTGATGGCCGCCGCGGTGGCCGACTTCCGGCCTGCCGAGCGGGCCGAGTACAAGATCAAGAAGACCGCCCGCGACCCGGACCCCATCGCGCTCGTGCGCAATGCGGACGTGCTCGCCGAGCTGGTGGAAGCACGGTCGAACAACCCGGCGCGCACGGGGCAGGTGATCGTCGGCTTCGCCGCCGAGACCGGCGACAGCGGGGCCGACGTGCTCGACCACGCCCGCGCCAAGCTCGCCCGCAAGGGCTGTGACCTGCTGGTTGTCAACGCGGTGGGCGAGGGCAAGGCCTTCGGGACCGAGGACAACTCCGGGTGGCTGCTGGCCGCCGACGGGACAGAACAGCCCATCGCGTTGGGGTCGAAAGCGCAAATGGCGACCGAAGTGTGGGACGCAGTCGCCAACATGCTCGGTTCGTCGCCGGATTGATGCCGGGCCGGATAATGGTCGCAACGAGCCAAACCCGTACGGATGAGTGGGGTACCCCGTGACTGAAACAGGCAGCCGCCGACTGTTCACCTCGGAGTCGGTCACCGAAGGGCATCCGGACAAGATCTGCGACGCCATCAGCGACTCGGTGCTCGACGCCCTGCTCGCCCAGGACCCCCGGTCCCGGGTGGCGGTGGAGACGCTGGTGACGACGGGCCAGGTGCACGTCGCCGGCGAGGTGACCACCGAGGCCTACGCCGACATCCCGACCATCGTGCGGGAGAAGATCCTGGAGATCGGCTACGACTCCTCGGCCAAGGGCTTCGACGGCAACTCCTGCGGCGTCAACATCGCCATCGGCGCGCAGTCGCCCGACATCGCCCAGGGCGTCGACACCGCCTACGAGTCGCGCGTGGAGAACGTCGAGGACGAGATCGCCCGGCAGGGCGCGGGCGACCAGGGCCTGATGTTCGGCTACGCCTGCAACGACACCCCCGAGCTGATGCCGCTGCCGATCGCCCTGGCCCACCGCCTGGCCCGGCGGCTGACCAAGGTCCGCAAGGACGGCGTGCTGCCCTACCTGCGCCCGGACGGCAAGACCCAGGTCACCATCGAGTACGCCGGTGACAAGCCGGTGCGCCTGGACACCGTGGTCGTCTCCAGCCAGCACGCCGACGGCATCGACCTGGAGAAGCTGCTCGGCGCCGACGTCCGCGAGCAGGTCGTGCTGCCCGAGCTGGCGAACCTGGAGCTGGACACCGAGGGCGTGCGGCTGCTGGTCAACCCGACCGGCCGCTTCGTCATCGGCGGCCCGATGGGCGACGCGGGCCTGACCGGCCGCAAGATCATCGTCGACACCTACGGCGGCATGGCCCGCCACGGCGGCGGCGCGTTCTCCGGCAAGGACCCGTCGAAGGTCGACCGCTCGGCGGCCTACGCCATGCGCTGGGTGGCCAAGAACGCCGTGGCCGCTGGCCTGGCCTCGCGCATCGAGGTGCAGATCGCCTACGCGATCGGCAAGGCGGCCCCGGTCGGGCTGTTCGTGGAGACCTTCGGCACCGAGAACGCCGACCCGGTGCGCATCCAGGATGCCATCCGCGAGGTCTTCGACCTGCGGCCCGCCGCGATCATCCGCGACCTGGACCTGCTGCGCCCGATCTACGCCCCGACGGCGGCCTACGGCCACTTCGGCCGCACCGACGTCGACCTGCCCTGGGAGCGGACCGACCGCGCCGACGACCTCAAGCAGGCCGTCGGCTCCTGACCGACCCCCTGCGCAGCGGGCCGCCCCGACCGGGGCGGCCCGCTGTGTTTCGCCCGGCCCGACCCGGGCTAACCGGACGGCGTGACCCGGCATAACATCGAGACCGTGCGGCCAGGTCCAGTGCAGTGGCTCCGGTACGCCGTCGGCGGCACGCTGCCCGAGCGGTACCGGCCGTGGGTGCTGTGGGACCTCACCGCGCCCACCTGGGTGGCGCGCCACTTCGCCCGGGTGATGGTGCTGTTCCTGCCGCTGTGGCTGCTCCTGCTCGTCCCCGGCCCGCTGAGCCTGCGGCTGTCCATGATCGCCGCTGGCTACGTCACCGGGCTGTACTTCTCCCTGTCGTTCATGGAGGACGCCTCCGAGCGCAGGCTGATCAAGCACGGCTACCCGGTCGGCCTCAACCGGCGCATCCGGGAGGAGGCGGCCCCGCAAGACCGGGCCGAGGTGGCGGCCATGTACGCGGCCTACCACGACACTTCCGAGGCGTCGCGGCGCGACCCCCGAGCCGACTGAGCGTCGCCCCGGTCTGGTACACCACGGGCATGCCTGACGCCGACCCCGACGCGCTGTTCACCGTCGAGGTCCCCGCCCCGCCGCCGCCGAAGGGCCGCCCGGAGCCCGCGGCCCGGCTGCCGGTGGCGAAGGTGTACGTCGACGTGCCGCTGGCCCACCTCGACCAGCTCTTCGACTACCTCGTCCCCGCCCGCTTCGACGCCGAGGCCGTGCCCGGCGCGCGGGTGCGCGTGCGCTTCGCCGGGCAGCTCGTCGACGCCTTCCTCATCGAGCGGGTCGAGCGCTCCGAGCACCGCAACCCGTCGTTCCTGGACAAGGTGATCTCCCCGGAGCCGGTGCTCGCCCCGGAGATCGCCGCCCTGTGCCGCGCGGTGGCCGACCGCTACGCGGGCGCGATGATCGACGTCCTGCGCCTGGCCATCCCGCCCCGGCACGCCCGGGTCGAGGCCGAGCCCCCCGGCGAGCCCGCCCCGGTCCCGCCTGCCCCGCCCGCCGACGGCTGGGCCGAGTACCCGCGCGGGCGGGCCTTCCTCGACGCCATCCGGGCGGGCAGGCAGGCCAACGCGGTGTGGCAGGCGCTGCCGGGGGAGGACTGGCCCGCCCGGCTGGCCGAGGTCGCGGTCACGGCGGCTTCAGCGGGCCGGGGCGCGGTGCTGGTCGTGCCCGACCACCGCGACGTGGCCCGGCTGCACGCCGCCTGCGTGGCGCTCGCGGGGGAGGACGCCGTCGTGGCGCTGTCGGCCGACCTGGGGCCTGCCAAGCGGTACCGGGCGTGGTTGAAGGTGCGCCGCGGCGGGGCCCGGATCGTGGTAGGCACCCGCGCCGCGGCCTACGCGCCGGTCGCCGACCCCGGCGTGCTGGTGGTCTGGGACGACGGCGACGACCAGCACGCCGACCAGCGCGCGCCCTACCCGCACGTGCGGGAGGTGCTCATCGAGCGGGCCCGGCTGGGCGGCGCGGGCGTGCTGGTCGCCGGGTTCGCGCGCACCGCGGAGGCGCACCTGCTGACCGAGTCCGGCTGGGCCCCGCAGATCATCGCCGGGCGCGACCGGGTGCGGGCCAGCGCGCCGCGGGTGAGCGCGGTCGGCGAGCACGACTCCCAGCTCGCCCGCGACCCGGCCGCCCGCACCGCCCGCATCCCCTCCCTGGCCTTCGACGCCGCCCGCGCCTCGATCAAGGCGGGCCGCCCGGTGCTGGTCCAGGTGCCCCGGCGCGGCTACGTGCCCGCGGTGACCTGCCAGGACTGCCGCACCCCCGCCCGCTGCCGCCGCTGCGCCGGGCCGCTGGGCCTGCTGGGCGGGGCCGACCGCCCGCCGGTCTGCCGCTGGTGCGCGACGCCCGCGGCCGACTTCCGCTGCTCGGCGTGCGGCTCGCGCAGGCTGCGCGCGGTGGTCGTCGGCGCCAAGCGCACGGCCGAGGAGCTGGGCCGCGCCTTCGCCGACGTCCCGGTGCGCACCTCCGGGGCCGCCGAGGTGCTGGCCCGCGTCGACGCCGAGCCCGCCCTGGTCGTGGCCACCCCGGGCGCGGAGCCGGTCGCCGACGGCGGCTACGGCGCCGCCCTGCTGCTCGACGGCTGGGCGCTGCTGGCCAGGGCCGACCTGCGCGCCGCCGAGGAGGCCCTGCGCCGCTGGATGACCGCCGCGGCCCTGGTGCGCCCGGGCGCCGAGGGCGGGCGGGTCGTGGTGGTCGCCGACTCGGCGCTGCCCGCGGTGCAGGCGCTGGTCCGCTGGGACCCGGTCTGGCACGCCGACCTGGAGCTGTCCGGCCGCGTCGAGCTGGGCTTCCCGCCCGCGGTGCGGATGGCGTCGGTGGAGGGCAGCCCGGACGCCGTCGCCGGGCTGCTGGCCGAATTGCGCCTGCCCCCGGACGGGGAGGTGCTGGGCCCGGTCCCGCTCGCCGAGTCCCGCGAGCGCGTCCTGGTCCGCGTTCCGCGCGCAGGCGGCCGGGCGCTCACCGAGGCGCTCAACCACGCCCAGCGCGGCCGGACGATGCGCAAGGACCAAGAGCCGTTGCGCGTGCGGGTAGACCCGCTCGACCTGATCTGAACCCCGAATAGACTGGCGGCCTGCCGACCGTAGGGAGAAGGTGTGACCGTCCAGCCGATCCGGCTCTTCGGTGATCCGGTGCTGCGCACACCGGCCGTCGAGGTGGTGGACTTCGACAAGGAACTGCGCACGCTGGTGAGCGACCTCTGGGACACCATGCAGGCCCAGGGCGGCGCGGGCCTCGCGGCCCCGCAGATCGGCGTCGGGCTGCGGGTGTTCACCTACAACTGCGATGGCGTCGGGGGCCACCTGGTCAACCCGGTGTGGACGGCGGTGGGCGACGAGGAGCAGGACGGGCAGGAGGGCTGCCTGTCGATCCCCGGGCTGTACTGGGACTGCGTCCGCGCCAAGAACGTCGTCGCGCGCGGCTGGAACATGCACGGCGAGCCGGTGGAGGTCCAGGGCAGCGACCTGCTGGCCAGGGCCATCCAGCACGAGACCGACCACCTCGACGGCGTGCTCTTCCTCGACCGGCTCGACGAGGCCACCCGCAAGCGGGCGATGGCCGAGATCCGCTCGGCGTCCTGGTTCGACGGGACCGTGCCGACCATGAAGCAGAACCCGCACCCGCTGTTCGGGGGGCGCTGATGCGGGTGGTGTTCGCGGGAACCCCCGAAGCCGCCCTGCCCTCGCTGCGCGCCTTCCTGGCCAGCGACCGCCACGAGGTCGTCGCCGTCGTCACCCGTCCCGACGCGCCCGCGGGCCGCGGCCGCGGCCTGGTTCGCTCGCCGGTCGGGGCGCTGGCCGACGAGCACGGCATCGAGGTGCTGACGCCCGCCAAGGCCGCCGACCCGGACTTCAAGGCGCGGCTGGCCGAGCTGGCCCCGGACTGCTGCCCGGTCGTCGCCTACGGCAACCTGCTGCCCCGCTCGGTGCTCGACATCCCCGCGCACGGCTGGATCAACCTGCACTTCTCGATCCTGCCCGCCTGGCGCGGCGCGGCCCCGGTGCAGGCGGCCATCAAGCACGGCGACGAGATCACCGGCGCGAGCACCTTCCGCATCGTCAAGGAGCTGGACGCCGGTCCGGTCTACGGCGTGCTCACCGAGCCGATCCGCCCCGACGACACCGCGGGCGACCTGCTGGCCAGGCTGGCCGAGGCGGGCGCTGGCCTGCTGGTGTCCACACTGGACGGCATCGCCGCAGGCGCGCTGGCCGCGGTGGAGCAGTCGGCCGACGGGGTCAGCTTCGCGCCGAAGGTGCTCGTGGAGGACGCCAAGGTGGACTTCAAGCACCCGGCGCTCGCGGTGGACCGGCTGGTCCGCTCGGTGACCCCGGACCCCGGCGCGTGGGCGCAGTTCCGCGGCGAGCGGGTCAAGCTCGGCCCGGTCACCGCCGTCCCCGAGGTCGAGCTGGCCCCGGGCGAGCTGGCCGTGGAGCGCAAGCGCGTCCTGGTCGGCACCGCGACCCACGCCGTCGCGCTGGGCCAGGTGCAGGCGCAGGGCAAGAAGCGGATGGCGGCCACCGACTGGGCGCGCGGCGTCCGGCCCGAGCCGGGGGAGGCGCTGGCATGAACCGCCGCCCCGCCCGCCCGCGCCGCTCGCACCCGCCGCGCCGCACCGACGGCCCCGCCCGCCCGCCGATCGACGACCCGGCCCGCCGCGCGGCGCTCGACGTCGTCCGCGCGGTGCGCGCCGACGACGCCTACGCCAACCTGGTGCTGCCCAAGCTGCTGCGCGAGCGCAAGCTGTCCACCCGCGACGCGGCCCTGGCCACCGAGCTGGCCTACGGCACCTGCCGCGCCTGGGGCCTGCTGGACGAGGTCCTGGCCGCCTGCATCGACCGACCGCTGTCCAAAGTGGAGCCGCCGCTGCTGGACGCCCTGCGGCTGGGCGCCTACCAGCTGCTGCGCACCCGCATCCCCGCGCACGCCGCCGTCGCCGCGACCGTCGACCTGGTGCGCGCCGACCTCGGCTCCCGGGTCACCGGCTTCGCCAACGCCGTGCTGCGCCGGGTCGCCGAGCACGACCAGGACGCCTGGCTGGACAAGCTCGCCCCGCAGGACCCGGTCGGCAACCTGGCCGCCCGCACCGCCCACCCGCACTGGATCGCCCGCGCCTTCGCCGACGCCCTGGGCAGCACCGGCGACGAGCTCGCCGCCGCCCTGCGCGCCGACGACGAGCGGCCCGCCGTGCACCTGGTCGCCCGGCCCGGCGAGCTGAGCGCCGAGGAGCTGGCCGCGCTCACCGGCGGCGACCCGGCCCCGTACTCGCCCTACGGCGTGCGGCTGGAGGCGGGCGCTGGCGACCCCGGCGACCTGCCGCCCGTGCGCGAGAACCTGGCGGGCGTGCAGGACGAGGGCAGCCAGCTGTGCGCGCTGGCCCTGACCCGCGTGCCGGTCGAGGGGCCGGACACCCGCTGGCTGGACCTGTGCGCGGGCCCGGGCGGCAAGGCGGCCCTGCTGGGCGCGCTGGTCGGCATCAACGGCGGCACGCTCGACGCGGTGGAGCAGGCGCCGCACCGCGCCCGGCTGGTCGAGCAGTCCACCGCGGGGATGCCGGTCACCGTGCACGTCGCCGACGGCCGCGACTCCGGCTTGGAGCCGGGCTTCGACCGGATCCTCGTCGACGCGCCGTGCACCGGGCTGGGCGCGCTGCGCAGGCGCCCGGAGGCGCGCTGGCGGCGCCAGCCCAGCGACGTGGGGGACCTCACCAAGCTGCAGCGGGAGCTGTTCACCGCCGCGATCGCGCTGGCCCGGCCGGGCGGGGTCGTCGCCTACGTCGTGTGCTCGCCGCACCTGGCCGAGACCGAGGGCGTGGTGGCCGACGTCGTGCGCACGACCGGGGTGACCCAGCTCGACGCGCGCGAGTTCTTCCCCGGCGTGCCCGACCTCGGCCCCGGCCCGGCCGTGCAGCTCTGGCCGCACCGGCACGGCACCGACGCCATGTTCTGCGCGCTGGTCAGGACATGATCCTCGGGTTGGTGTCGGCCGCGGGCGGCGGCGTCGAGCACCGGCTGCGGGTCGAGGTCGCCGTCCCGGCGGCCCGCCGCGGCTGGCGGCTGGCGATCACCTTCACCCCGACCGCGGCGCGCTGGATGCAGGCCGCGGGCGAGGCCGCGCGGCTGCAGTCGCTGACCGACCTGCCGGTGCGCTGGGAGTCGCGGCTGCCCGACCAGCCCAAGCCCTACCCGATCCCGGACGCCTTCCTGTTCGTGCCCGCCACCGCGAACTCGGTGGCCAAGCTGGCCACCGGCATCGCCGACAACCAGGCCCTCACCGCGCTCACCGAGGCCATCGGCACCCCCGGCGTCCCGGTCGTCGTCCGACCGCAGGCCGACCCGGCCCAGCGCGCCCACCCGGCGTGGGAGGCGCACCTGGAGACGCTGCTGTCCTGCGGCGTCCACATCGCAGACGGCCCGCGGGACGACCCGTGGGAGCCCCTGCTCGACCTGATCGAGGCCCTGTGAAGCGCGTTTCCATCCTGGCGATGGGCGGGACCATCGCGATGGTCCCCGCCCCCGACGGCGGCGTCGTCCCGGCGCTGGGCGCCGACGACCTGGTCAAGGCGCTGCCCGACCTCGACGTCGAGATCACCGCGCGAACCGTCCGCACTCTGCCGAGCCCGTCGATCGGGTTCGCCGACCTTGTGGCCCTGGGCGAAGCCGTCCGGGAGGAGATCGCCGGGGGAGCCGACGGCGTCGTCGTCACCCACGGCACCGACACCATCGAGGAGACGGCGATCTTCCTCGACCTCACCGTCCCCGGCGACACCCCCGTGGTCGTCACCGGGGCGATGCGCCCGCCCGCCTCACCGGGCGCGGACGGGCCAGCGAACCTGTTCGCCGCGGTCAAGGTGGCCACCTCCGCGGACGCCCGCGGCCTCGGCGTCCTGGTGGTCATGGCCGACGAGGTCCACGGCGCGCGGTTCGTGCGCAAGAACCACACCAGCAGCACCGGCGCGTTCGCCTCCCCCGGGTTCGGCCCGCTCGGCCTGGTCGTGGAGGGCGAGCCGCGGCTGCGCGGCACCCCCCGGGTCGGCCTGGCCCTGCCGATCGGCCCCCGGGTCGAGGAGGTCCGCATCGCCCTGGTCACCGTCGCCCTCGGCGACGACGGCGGCCTGCTGCGCTGCGCGGCCCCCGCCTTCGACGGCGTGGTGCTGGCGGGCCTGGGCGCCGGTCACGTCCCGGCCGGGATGGTGCCGCTGGTCGCCGAGGTCGCCGCCCGCATCCCGGTCGTGCTGGCCTCGCGCACCGGCTCGGGCTCGGTCCTGCGCCAGACCTACGGCTACCCCGGCTCCGAGCGCGACCTGCTCGACCGCGGCCTGGTCCACGCTGGCTTCCTCGACCCGGCCAAGGCCCGCGTGCTCCTGCACCTCCTGCTCGCCGACGGCGCCGACCGCGACCGCATCACCGAGGCGTTCGACCAGTACCGATAGGGGATCCCGATGGACGTCCTGCCCGCCGAGCTGTCCAACTACCTGCTGGCCCACTCCACCCCCGCGGACCCCGTCCTCCGCGACCTGGCCGCCGAAACCGCCCGCACCTTCCCCGACGCCCTGAGCATGCAGATCTCGCACGACGAAGGCGAGTTCCTGACGATGCTGGTCCGCCTCACCGGCGCGCGCCGGGCCATCGAGGTGGGCGTGTTCACCGGCTACTCCTCCATCTGCATCGCGCGGGGGCTGCCTGAGGACGGGACGCTGCTCGCGTGCGACGTGAGCGAAGAGTGGACGGCGGTGGCCCGACGCTACTGGGAGCGCGCAGGCGTCGCCGAGAAGATCGACCTCCGCCTCGCGCCCGCGCTGGAGACGCTGCAGGGGCTGCCGCTAGAGGAGTCATACGACATCGCCTTCATCGACGCCGACAAGGTGTCGTACCCGGCGTACTACGAGGAGATCGTCACCCGGCTGCGACCTGGCGGGGTCGTGCTGCTCGACAACGTGCTGCGAGGCGGCCGGGTGCTGAACCCGGACCCGGCAGACGAGGCAACGGCAGCAATCCTGCGGACGAATGAGCTGGTGGTAGCGGATTCCCGGGTAGACGTGGTGATGCTCCCGCTGCGAGACGGCGTAACCATCGCACGAAAGCGCTGACGGCTGGGGGCGGCTCGCCGCCCCTCCCGCCCCTCCCGGGCCCTCGAGCGCAGACGCTCCCCGGCCCGGTCCTTCCCGTATCAGCCTCGCCCTTTCCCGCCTCACCCGTGCCCTCCCGCGCTCATGCTCCTCGGGCCGGAGCTTCTCCGCCGCACCACCCTCTGCCCCAGCCCTCGCCCCCCGCTTGATTGACCTTGCATGACTGTGCATAATCATTCGTATGACGGTTCGGGTCGGGGTCGCAGGGGCCAGTGGGTATGCCGGGGGCGAGGTGCTCCGGCTGCTGCTCGCGCACCCGGACGTCGAGATCGGCGCGCTGACCGCCGGGGGGAACGCCGGGAGCAGGCTGGGGGAGCACCAGCCGCATCTGCTGCCGCTGGCCGACCGGGTCCTCCAAGAGACCACCGCCGAGAACTTCGCCGACCACGACGTCGTCTTCCTGGCGCTCCCGCACGGCCACTCCGCGGCCATCGCCGCCGAGCTGACCGACGCCCTCGTCATCGACTGCGGCGCAGACCACCGGCTGGAGGACGCGGCCGACTGGACCCGCTGGTACGGCGGGGAGCACGCCGGGACCTGGCCGTACGGGCTCCCCGAGCTGCCGGGCGGGCGCGACGCCCTCAAAGGCGCGCGCAGGATCGCCGTGCCGGGGTGCTACCCGACGGTCAGCTCCCTCGCCCTGGCGCCCGCCCTCGCCGCAGGTCTGGTCGAGCCCGAGGTCGTCGTGGTCGCCGTGTCCGGGACCTCGGGCGCTGGGAAGTCGCTCAAGCCGCATCTGCTCGGTTCCGAGGTCATGGGCTCCCTCAGCGTCTACGGGGTCGGCGGCGCGCACCGGCACACGCCCGAGATCGCGCAGAACCTGGGGAAGGTGGCGAACCGCAAGGTCGGCGTCTCCTTCACCCCCGTCCTCGCGCCGCTGCCCCGCGGCATCCTCGCCACCTGCAGCGCCCAGCTGACCGGCGCGCACGACGTCCGCGAGGTCTACACCCAGGCGTACGCCGACGAGCCCTTCGTGCACGTGCTGCCAGAGGGGCAGTGGCCGACCACCGCCGCCGTCCTCGGTTCCAACGCCGTCCAGATCCAGGTGACCGCCGACCCCGACACCAACCGGCTGATCGCCGTCGGTGCGGTCGACAACCTCACCAAGGGCACGGCGGGGGCCGCCGTGCAGTCCATGAACATCGCGCTCGGCCTGCCGGAGACCACCGGCCTGTCCACTGTGGGAGTCGCCCCGTGACCGCTCTCGACCGCACCACCGGAGTCGCCGCCGCCCAGGGATTCCGCGCCGCGGGCGTGGCCGCGGGGATCAAGGCGTCGGGCAACCCCGACCTGGCCCTGGTGGTCAACGACGGCCCGTCGCAGGCGGCCGCGGGGGTGTTCACCACCAACAAGGTGAAGGCCGCCCCCGTGCTCTGGTCGCAGCAGGTGCTGACGACCGGCAAGCTGCGGGCCGTCGTCCTCAACTCCGGCGGCGCGAACGCCTGCACCGGCCCGGAGGGCTTCCAGGACAGCCACGCCACCGCCGAGAAGGTCGCCGACGTGCTCGGCGTCGGGGCGGTCGAGGTCGCGGTGTGCTCGACCGGGCTCATCGGCGAGCGCCTGCCCATGGACGCGGTGAAGTCCGGTGTGGACATCGCGGCGAAAGGGCTTGCGGCAGGGGCGGAAGCCAGCCTGGCCGCCGCGACCGCGGTCATGACCACCGACACCGTGCCCAAGCAGGTCGCCCTGCGGCAGTCCGGTTTCACCGTCGGCGGCTTCGCCAAGGGGGCGGGCATGTGCGCGCCCAACATGGCGACCATGCTCTCCGTCATCACCACCGACGCCGACGTCGACCAGCCCGCGCTGGACGCCGCCCTCAAAGCCGCCGTCGCCAAGACCTTCAACCGCCTCGACGTCGACGGCGGCACGTCCACCAACGACACCGTGCTGCTGCTGGCCTCCGGCGCGTCCGGGGTCAAGCCGGACGGCGACGAGTTCGCCCAGGCCCTCGAAGCCGTGTGCGCGGACCTGGTGGCCCAGCTGCAGGCCGACGCCGAGGGCGTCACCAAGCACGTCTCGATCACCGTGCGCGGCGCGGCGACCGACGCCGAGGCCGTCGCCGCGGCCCGCGCGGTGGCCCGCGACCCGCTGTGCAAGACCGCCTTCTTCGGCAGCGACCCCAACTGGGGCCGCATCGCGATGGCCGTCGGCAACGCCCCCACCGCGTTCGACCCCCAGGCGCTCGACATCACCATCAACGGCGTCGCGGTGTGCCGCGCTGGCGGGCGCGGCGAGGACCGCTCGCTGGCCGACCTGTCCGGGCGGGAGATCACCGTGGAGATCGACTTGCACGCGGGCAGCGGTGCGGGCACGGTCCTGACCACCGACCTCTCGCACGGGTACGTCGAAGAGAACAGCGCGTACAGCTCATGACCAGCCCCGCCGCCAAGGCCGCAATCCTGATCGAGGCGCTGCCGTGGCTGCGCCGGTTCCACGGCGCGCTCGTGGTGGTCAAGTACGGCGGCAACGCGATGGTCGACGACGCGCTCAAGCAGGCGTTCGCCGAGGACATGGTCTTCCTGCGCCTGGTGGGCCTGCGCCCGGTCGTCGTGCACGGCGGCGGCCCGCAGATCTCGGCGATGCTCGACCGGCTCGGCATCCCGACCGAGCGCGCCGCGGGCCTGCGGATCACCACCGCCGAGGCGATGGACGTCGTGCGCATGGTGCTCACCGGGCAGGTTGGCCGGGAGATCGTCGGCCTGATCAACCAGCACGGCCCCTACGCCGTCGGCATCTCCGGCGAGGACGCGCGCCTGTTCACCGCCGAGAAGCGCACCGCGGTCGTCGACGGCCAGGAGGTCGACCTCGGGCAGGTCGGCGACGTCGTGGCCGTCGACCCGGCCGCCGTGCTGGACATCGTCGCCGCGGGCCGCATCCCGGTGGTGTCCACGGTGGCCCCGGACGCGGACGGCGTCCCGCACAACGTCAACGCCGACACCGCCGCCGCCGCGCTGGCCGTCGCGCTGGGCGCGGAGAAGCTGGTCGTGCTCACCGACGTCGAGGGCCTCTACGCCGACTGGCCCGACCAGTCCTCGCTGCGGCACGAGATCCGCGCCGCCGAGCTGGCCGAGCTGCTGCCCGGCCTGGAGAGCGGGATGGTCCCGAAGATGGAGGCGTGCCTGCGCGCCGTCCGCGGCGGCGTCCCGCGCGCCCACGTCATCGATGGGCGGCTCGCCCACTCGGTGCTGCTGGAGGTCTTCACCAGCACCGGGGTCGGCACCCTGGTGCTCCCGGACGAGGGGGAATCATGATCGGCTCCAACGCCGAAGGCCGGTCGCGCTGGCAGGGCGCGATGATGGACAACTACGGCACGCCCGCGCTGACGCTCGTGCGCGGCGAGGGCGCGCACGTCTGGGACGCCGACGGCGCCCGCTACACCGACCTCGTCGCGGGCATCGCCACCAACGTCCTCGGCCACGCCCACCCGGCGGTGGTCGAGGCTGTGAGCGCGCAGGTCGCCACGCTCGGCCACACCTCCAACCTCTACGTCAACCCGGTCGCCGTCGAGCTGGCCGACGCGCTGCTCGACGTCGCCGGGCTCGCCGGGCAGGCCCGCGTGGTCTTCTGCAACTCCGGCGCGGAGGCCAACGAGGCCGCGCTCAAGCTCGCCCGCCTCACCGGCCGCCCCAAGGTCATCGCCTGCACCGGCGCCTTCCACGGCCGCACGATGGGCGCGCTGACCCTCACCGGCCAGCCGCCCAAGCGCACCCCGTTCGAGCCGCTGGTGCCCGGGGTCGAGCACATCCCGTTCGGCGACGTGGACGCCCTGCGCGCCGCGGTCGACGCCGACACCGCCGCGGTGTTCATCGAGCCCGTCCTCGGCGAGGGCGGCGTGGTCCCCGCCCCGGACGGCTACCTGCACGCCGCCCGCGAGATCACCGCCGACGCGGGCGCGCTGCTGGTGCTCGACGAGGTGCAGACCGGCATCGGCAGGCTCGGCTCCTGGTTCGCCTTCCAGCAGGCCGGGGTGGTCCCGGACGTGTTCACCCTGGCCAAGGGCCTCGGCGGCGGGCTGCCGCTGGGCGCCTGTGTGGCCGTCGGCGCGGCGGCCGAGCTGTTCGGCCCCGGCCACCACGGCACCACCTTCGGCGGCAACCCGGTCGCCTGCGCCGCCGGGCTGGCCGTGCTGCGCACCATCGCCGCCGACGGCCTGCTCGACCACGCCGCGGCGGTCGGCAAGGACCTGGCCGCGGGCATCGAGGCGGTCGACCACCCGCTCATCGCCGGGGTGCGCGGCACCGGCCTGCTGCTGGGCATCGCCCTGACCCGGCCGGTGTCGGCCGACGTCGCCGCCGCCGCGCTCGGCGCGGGTTTCCTGGTCAACAACGTCCAGCCGGACGCGGTCCGGCTGGCCCCGCCGCTGGTGCTCACCGACGCCCAGGCGGCCGAGTTCATCGACGCGCTGCCGTCGATCCTGGAGGGCACCTGATGGTCCGGCACTTCCTCCGCGACGACGACCTGACCCCCGACGAGCAGCGGGCGGTCCTCGACCTGGCCAAGGCGTGCAAGGCCGACCCGCTGGGCGCCAAGCCGCTGGCGGGCAAGTCGGTCGCGGCGATCTTCGAGAAGAACTCCACCCGCACCCGGCTGTCCTTCGAGGTCGGCATCGCCCAGCTCGGCGGCCAGCCGATCGTGGTCGACGGGCGCACGATGCAGCTCGGCCGCGAGGAGACCATCGAGGACACCTCCCGCGTGCTGTCGCGCTACGTCGACGTCGTCGTCTGGCGGACCTTCGCCCAGAAGCGCATGGACGCCATGGCCTCGGCGTCGCGCATCCCGGTGATCAACGCCCTGACCGACGAGTTCCACCCCTGCCAGGTCCTCGCCGACCTGCAGACCATCGAGGAGCGGCACGGCAGGCTCGCGGGCGTCACCGCGACCTACCTCGGCGACGGCGCGAACAACATGTCCCACTCGCTGCTGCTCGGCGGGGCCACCGCGGGCATGCACGTGCGGGTCGTGGCCCCCGAGGGCTTCCAGCCGCACCCGGACATCGTCGCCGCCGCAGAGAAGCGCGCCGCCGAGACCGGCGGCAGCATCACCCAGTTCACCGACCCGCACGCCGCCGTCGACGGCACCGACGTCATCGTCACCGACACCTGGACGTCGATGGGCCAGGAGAACGACGGCCGCGACCGGGTCAGCCCGTTCCGCAGGCTCCAGGTCAACGCCGAGCTGATGGACCGCGCCGCCCCCGGCGCCATCGCCCTGCACTGCCTGCCCGCCCACCGCGGCTGGGAGATCACCGACGAGGTCCTCGACGGCCCGGCGAGCGCCGTCTGGGACGAGGCCGAGAACCGCCTGCACGCCCAGAAGGCGCTGCTGACCTGGCTGGTCTCGGCATGATGACCCGCACCGCGCGGCAGGCGCGCATCACCGCCATCGTAGCCAACCAGGCCATCCGCAGCCAGACCGAGCTGGCCAAGCTGCTGGCCGCCGAGGGCGTCGAGGTCACCCAGGCGACCCTGTCGCGCGACCTCGACGAGCTCGGCGCGGTCAAGCTGCGCGGCATCGACGGCGGCGCGCCGGTCTACGTCATCCCCGAGGACGGCAGCCCGGTGCGCGGCATCGAGGGCGGCACCTCCCGGCTGACCCGCCTGCTCGGCGAGCTGCTCGTCGCCGCCGACGCCTCGGGCAACCTCGCGGTGCTGCGCACCCCGCCCGGCGCCGCCCAGTTCCTGGCCAGCGCCATCGACCGCGCCGCGCTGCACGACGTCGTCGGCACCATCGCGGGCGACGACACCCTCGCGGTCATCGCCCGCGAGCCCGTGACCGGCCGCGCGCTGGCCGACAAGTTCACCGCTTTGGCCGCCCGGCCCAACGGTGCAGATCAAGGAGAGAGCAATGAGTGACAGGGTGGTGCTGGCCTACTCCGGCGGACTCGACACCTCCGTCGGCATCGGCTGGATCGCCGAGGAGACCGGCGCCGAGGTCGTCGCCGTGGCCGTCGACGTCGGCCAGGGCGGCGAGGACATGGACACGATCCGCAAGCGCGCCCTGGAGTGCGGCGCGGTGGAGGCGGTCGTCGCCGACGCCCGCGACGAGTTCGCCGAGCAGTACTGCCTGCCCGCGCTGCAGGCCAACGCCCTCTACATGGACCGCTACCCGCTGGTCTCGGCGCTCTCCCGCCCGGTGATCGTCAAGCACCTGGTCGAGGCCGCGAAGTACCACGGCGCCAGCACCGTCTCCCACGGCTGCACCGGCAAGGGCAACGACCAGGTCCGCTTCGAGGTCGGCATCGGCGCGCTCGCCCCCGACCTGAAGGTCATCGCCCCGGTGCGCGACTTCGCGTGGACCCGGGAGAAGGCCATCGCCTGGGCCGAGGAGCGCAACCTGCCCATCGACGTGTCGAAGAAGTCGCCGTACTCCATCGACCAGAACGTCTGGGGCCGCGCGGTGGAGACCGGGTTCCTGGAGGACATCTGGAACGCGCCCATCGAGGACGTGTACTCCTACACCGCCAACCCGCTGGAGCCCCGCGACCCCGACGAGCTGGTCATCACCTTCGACAAGGGCGTCCCGGTCGCCATCGACGGCGAGACCGTCACCGTGCTGCAGGCGATCCAGGAGCTCAACCGGCGCGCGGGCGCCCAGGGCGTGGGCCGCCTGGACATGGTCGAGGACCGGCTGGTCGGCATCAAGAGCCGCGAGGTCTACGAGGCCCCCGGCGCGATCGCGCTGATCACCGCCCACCAGGAGCTGGAGAACGTCACCGTCGAGCGCGACCTCGCCCGGTTCAAGCGGACCGTCGAGCAGCGCTGGGGCGAGCTGGTCTACGACGGCCTGTGGTTCTCCCCGCTCAAGGACGCACTCGACGCCTTCATCGCCAAGACCCAGGAGCACGTCAGCGGCGACGTCCGGCTCACCCTGCACGGCGGCCGCGCCGTGGTCACCGGGCGCCGGTCCGAGCAGAGCCTGTACGACTTCAACCTGGCCACCTACGACGAGGGCGACTCCTTCGACCAGTCGCTGGCCAAGGGCTTCGTCCAGCTCTGGGGCCTGCCCAGCAAGATCGCGGCCAAGCGCGACCAGGCCCACCACTGACGCTAGGGAGAGAAGTGAGCAACGGTCTTTGGGGCGGGCGGTTCGACAGCGGCCCCGCCGAGGCGATGGCGGCGCTGAGCCTGTCGACGCACTTCGACTGGCGGCTGGCCCGCTACGACATCGCCGGGTCGCGGGCGCACGCCCGGGTCCTGCACCGCGCCGACCTGCTGACCGACGCCGAGCTCTCCGGCATGCTCGCCGCGCTGGACGCCCTGGAGGCCGACGTGGCCTCCGGGGCGTTCACGCCCGTCGTCGCCGACGAGGACGTGCACACCGCCCTCGAACGCGGCCTGATCGAGCGCGCGGGCCCCGAGCTGGGCGGCAAGCTCCGCGCGGGCCGCTCCCGCAACGACCAGGTGGCCACCCTGTTCCGCATGTGGCTGCGCGACGCGGCCCGGCAGGTCGCGGGCGGCGTCCTGGACGTGGTGGAGGCGCTGACCGACCAGGCCCGCCGCCACGCCGACGCGGTGATGCCCGGGCGCACCCACCTGCAGCACGCCCAGCCGGTCCTGCTGGCCCACCACCTGCTCGCCCACACCCAGGCCCTGCTGCGCGACGTCGAGCGGCTGCGCGACTGGGACAAGCGGGCCGCGGTGTCGCCGTACGGCTCGGGCGCGCTCGCGGGCTCATCGCTGGGGCTGGACCCGGCCGCCGTCGCCGAGGAGCTGGGCTTCGACGGGCCGGTGGAGAACTCCATCGACGGCACGGCCTCGCGCGACTTCGCCGCCGAGATCGCCTTCGTGCTGGCGATGCTCGGGGTCAACCTCTCGCGCATCGCCGAGGAGGTCGTCATCTGGACGACCGCCGAGTTCGGCTACGCGACCCTCGACGACGCCTGGGCCACCGGCAGCTCGATCATGCCGCAGAAGAAGAACCCCGACGTCGCCGAGCTGACCAGGGGCAAGGCGGGCAGGCTCATCGGCAACCTGACCGGCCTGCTGGCCACCCTCAAGGCCCAGCCGCTGGCCTACAACCGCGACCTGCAGGAGGACAAGGAGCCGCTGTTCGACGCCGTCGAGCAGCTGGGCCTGCTCCTCCCGGCGATCGCGGGCATGGTCGGCACGCTCACCTTCCACACCGACCGGCTCGCCGAGCTGGCCCCCGCCGGGTTCACCCTGGCCACCGACATCGCCGAGTGGCTGGTCCGCCAGGGGGTGCCGTTCCGGGTGGCGCACGAGGCCGCGGGCGCGTGCGTGCGCGTCGCCGAGGGCCGCGGGGTCGGGCTGGAAGACCTCACCGACGAGGAGTTCGCCGCGATCAACCCCGCCCTGACCCCCGCGGTGCGCGACGTGCTCACGGTCGGTGGCTCGATCGCCTCGCGGGCCGCGTACGGTGGCACCGCGTCGCCTCGGGTCGCCGAGCAGCGGACGCGCGTCGAGCGGCGGATCGAGGAGCACCGGGCGTGGGCCGAGGAGATCGTGCGCAAGTAGGACCGGCGTTCACCCGGGACGAGCTGGCCATCGACCCGCTCGACGCCGCCCGGCTGCTGCTGGGCTCGTACCTGGAGAGCGCGGGCGTCACCGTGCGCATCGTGGAGGTCGAGGCGTACCGGGGCGGCGACGACCCGGCGTCGCACTGCTACCGGGGCCGGACACCGCGCAACGACGTGATGTTCGGCCCCGCTGGGCACCTCTACGTGTACTTCGTCTACGGGATGCACTTCTGCGCGAACGTGGTCTCGCTGACCGACGGCGTGCCCGGCGCGGTCCTCCTCCGCGCGGGTGAGGTGGTGTCCGGCGTGGACATCGCCCGCTCGCGCAGGCCCGCGGCCCGTTCGGCGGCCGACCTGGCGCGCGGCCCGGCCAAGCTGTGCGGGGTCCTCGACCTCGACCGCGGGCACAACGGCGTCGACCTGACCTCGCCGTCTTCGCCGGTGCGCCTCTACAAGGGCGAGCCGGTCGAGGACGTGTCGGTCGGCCCGCGCGTGGGCGTGGCCGTCGCGGTGGACGTGCCGTGGCGGTTCTGGGTCACCGGGTCGACCGCGGTCAGCACCTACCGGCGCGGCACCAGGGCACGTCCGGCCTAACGACAGCACGTGACCGATCCGGTACCAGTGGTGCATGGACGGTGACGACACCACCAGCAACGAGGTGGATGGCACGATCCACGGCGACGTGCACCAGATCCGCGACGTGCACGGCAACGTGGTGTTCGGCCCGCGCGGCGCGCCGACCCCGACCCCGCGCCAGCTCCCCGCCGCGCCCCGGCCGTTCTTCGGCAGGCAGTCGCACCTGACCGCGCTCGACGCGGCGGGGGAGGGTTCTCGCGTGGTGGTGCTGTCCCACCCGGCGTCCGGGATCGGCAAGACCGCCCTGGCCGTGCACTGGGCGCACACCGCCGCCCCCCGCTTCCCCGACGGGCAGCTCTACGTCGACCTGCGCGGCTCCAACCAGCACGGCCTCACCCGCCAGGCCGCCGACGTCGCCTACGACGTCCTCATCGCCTTCGGCGTCACCCCGCACGAGGGCGCCGACGCCCGCCTGGCCCAGTACCGCACGCTGCTCGCCGCCAAGCGCGTCCTCCTGGTGCTCGACGACGCCCGCGACGCCGAGCAGGTCCGCCCGCTGCTGCCGCCCGGCGACCGCGCGCTGGTCCTGGTCACCAGCCGGGAGGACCTGGTGACCCTCGGCGCGCCCGCGGTCCGGCTCGCCGAGCTCGACCCGGTCGACTCCGCGGACCTGTTCACCGCGCTGGCCCCCACCGCCGACCCGGCCGCCGTGCGCGCGATCGTGCACGTCTGCGCCGGGCTGCCCGGCGCGCTGATCGCCTGCGCGGGCGCGGGACCGGCCGAGCGCGTGGCCGCCGAGCTGTGGGCCATCCCGGAGATCGGCCGCGAGCCCGACCCGTTCGCCCGCGGCCAGCGCGTCCTGGCCTGGGCGGCGCGCAACCGCGGCGGGCGGACCTGGGCCGAGCCGCTGGCCGCCGCGGCCTGGCTCGCCGACCGCCGGGTGCTCTACGGGTCGGCGGTCGCGCTGTGCGCGATCGTCACCGCCGTCTCCACCGACTTCTTCGCGGCCTCGGGCCTGCTGGGCGTGCTCTACTTCGTGGTCCTGCGCTTCGGCGCGCTGCTGGCCGGGCTCGTCCTGATGCGCCTGCCGGGTCCGCCGGGCGCGGTCGGCTCCGGGCTGGCCGTGGGCACCGCCGTCGCCCTGCTGGTCGACGCCCTCGTGTCGATCAACGGCAGCGGCCAGCTGCTGATCTGGCTCGAACTGCTGGCCGCGCTGCTGTTCTCGACCCTGCTGTGGATGCACGTGCAGCCGGTCCGCACCCGCCCCCGCGGGCTGCGGCTGGTGCCCCCGGCCCGCAGGCCGCTGGCCTTCGCCGCCCTCGGCGCGGCGTCGGCCTGGTTCGTCCTGCTGTTCGTCTCCATCGACGTCGGCGAGTTCCTGTCGGACACGCCCATCGGCTTCGGCGGCGCGCTCGGCGTGATGTTCCCGGTGCTGGTGGTCGGCGGGCTGGGCGCGCTCGCCGCCTTGGCCGAGATCCCCGACGAGGTCCAGCGCATCCGCATCGGCGCCGCGGTGGCGGCCTACCTGCTCCCGGAGATCGTGCTCCTGGTCGGGTCGTTCCTGCTGGGCGACCGCTTCGGCTACCTCGGCGGGCTGCTCTTCTCCCGGGGTGAGACCCCGGCCTACTCGGCGGTGCTCGCGGCCGTGCTGATCCTGGTGCTGGGCTCCACGCTGACCCTGCTCCGCCTGCGGCAACCCGGTCGCCGCACCCCGCCGGGGTGGGCGAAGATGGGCGGGTGAGCGAACACATCCTCGACGAGCTGTCCTGGCGCGGCCTGATCGCGCAGTCCACCGACCTCGACGCCCTGCGGGAGGACCTCGACGCGGGACCGCTCACCCTCTACTGCGGCTTCGACCCGACCGCGCCGAGCCTGCACGCGGGCAACCTGGTGCCGCTGCTCATGCTGCGCCGCTTCCAGCTCGCCGGGCACAAGCCCATCGTCCTCGCGGGCGGGGCCACCGGCACGATCGGCGACCCACGCGACACCGGGGAGCGCACGCTCAACTCCCTCGACACCGTCGCCGAGTGGGCCGGGCGCATCCGCGGCCAGCTGGAGCGCTTCGTCGCCTTCGACGACCGCAACGGCCCCGGCACCGCCGCCGTCATCGTCAACAACCTCGACTGGACCGGCGGGATGTCGGTCCTGGAGTTCCTGCGCGACGTGGGCAAGCACTTCTCCGTCAACGTCATGCTCGCGCGGGAGACGGTCAAGCGGCGCCTGGACGGCGACGGCATGTCGTACACCGAGTTCAGCTACCTGCTGCTGCAGTCCAACGACTACCTGCACCTGTTCCGCGAGCACGGCTGCAAGCTCCAGGTGGGCGGCTCCGACCAGTGGGGCAACATCATCGGCGGCGTCGAGCTGACCCGCCGGGTCACGGGGGAGTCCGTGCACGCCCTGACCGCGCCGCTGGTGACCGACGCCGAGGGCCGCAAGTTCGGCAAGTCCACCGGCGGCGGCAACGTCTGGCTCGACCCGGCCATGACCTCGCCGTACGCCTGGTACCAGTACTTCGTCAACGTCGGGGACGCCGACGTCATCCGGTACCTGCGGCTGTTCACCTTCCTCCCGCAGGAGGAGATCGCCGCGCTGGAGGCGGACACGGCCGAGCGCCCGCACCTGCGCGCCGCGCAGAAGAAGCTGGCCGAGGAGTTCACCAGGCTGGTGCACGGCGACCACGAGACCGCCCAGGTCATCGCCGCCAGCCAGGCCCTGTTCGGCCGCGGCGAGCTGGCCTCGCTCGACCTGGCCACGCTGGACGCGGCGATGGCCGAGGCGCCCACGGGGACCGTCCGCCTGGCCGACGGGCCGACCATCGTCGACCTGCTCATCGCCTGCGGTCTGGCCGACAGCCGCGGCGCGGCCCGGCGCACGGTGAACGAAGGTGGCGCGTACGTGAACAACGCGAAGGTCGCCGACGAGTCCTGGACCCCGGCCAAGGAGGACCTGCTGCACGGGAAGTGGCTGGTCGTGCGGCGTGGCAAGCGGAACACGGCCGGGGTCGAGGTCCAGCTTTAGCCGCCGTTGGGCGGATCTAAGCGTGACGGTCGTCACATTCACAGCGCGATGGGCCTGGGTTACCTTGGCATCAGACCTGAGACAGGGCTGATGACCTGCGGTTTCACCCTGGTTCGGGTGCCTGGGGGTGCGATTTGACCTCCAGTTGGCAGCCGTGTAACTTTCTCTCTGCCAGCGCGGAACGGGCCGGATCAACCGGACCGGGCGCGGCAGATCAAGACAAAGCCTGAAGTAACCAGCCTCCTTCGGTGGTCGCCTGCGGCGGTCCCGCTAGGATGTGCGTGTGTTGTTTGAGAACTCAACAGTGTGCCGATGAAAGCCAGTAGAGCTTTTATGAAGTGAACCCCGTTTGATTGGGTTCCTTTGAG
>NZ_JBSGHB010000020.1:0-42868 GCF_053604195.1 Actinokineospora sp. NPDC004072
CGCCCGGTCCCATTCCGAACCCGGAAGCTAAGCCCATCAGCGCCGATGGTACTGCACTCGTGAGGGTGTGGGAGAGTAGGACACCGCCGGACTTCTTACCAGAGAAGGGGTTTGTGGGGGGACGCAGCTAGCTGCGCCCCGGCCACAAGCCCCTTTTCTGCGTCTGCAAAGGTTGTCTGTCAACGTTTGACGGGTGGGGTGGGACTGCCCCCACCCGAGCTAGCAGGAGGATTCGGGTGTCGGAGTTCGGGCGAGGCGACGACGGCGGTCGCGACCGCGGTGACCGCAGGTCGGAGCAAGGCCGCGGCGACCGCAAACCGCGCCGCGACGCAGGCGACGGCCCGCGCCGCCCGCGCTCCGACGACGACCGCCGCGGCGGCTTCCGCCCGCGCGGCGAGGGGGGCTTCGACCGCGACCGGGACCGCGGCCGCAGCCATGACCGCGACCACGGCCGCCGCGACTTCCGCGACGGCGACCGCGGCTCGCGCGGCGGCAACCGCGACTACCGCAGCGACGACCGCGGCTTCCGCGGTGGTGACCGCGACAACCGAGGCGGCGACCGCGATTCCCGCGGCGACCGCCCCTACAACTCCCGCGGCGACCGCTCCTACGGCGGCCCGCGCGGCGACCGCGACAACCGCGGCTCCCGGGACGACCGCCCCTACGGCAACTCCCGCGAGGGCCGCTCGTACGGCGGCCAGCGGGACAACCGCTCCTTCGGCGGTGACCGCGAAGGTCGCTCCTATGGGGGCGACCGGGAAGGCCGTTCCTACGGCCAGCGTGAGGGCCGCTCTTATGGTGGCCAGCGCGGTGATCGCTCCTACGGGGGCCAGCGCGACGACCGCTCCTTTGGTGGTCAGCGTGAAGGTCGCTCTTTCGGTGGCCAGCGCGACGACCGTTCCTTCGGCGGGCAGCGCGACGACCGTTCCTACGGTGGTCAGCGCGACGACCGTTCTTACGGTGGTAAGCGCGAGGGCCGCTCTTTCGGGGGCCAGCGCGACGATCGCTCCTTCGGCGGGCAGCGCGGGGATCGGTCCTTCGGTGGTTCGCGGGACGACCGTTCTTCCGGCGGTCAGCGGGAAGGTCGCTCCTACGGCGGTCAGCGCGAGGGCCGTTCCTACGGCGGGCAGCGTGACGATCGCTCGTACGGTGGGCAGCGGGAGGGGCGCTCCTACGGCGGGCAACGCGGGGACCGTTCTTACGGTGGCCAGCGGGAAGGCCGTTCCTTCGGGGGTGACCGCGAAGGTCGCTCCTATGGGGGCGACCGGGAAGGCCGTTCCTACGGCCAGCGTGAGGGCCGCTCTTATGGCGGTCAGCAGGAAGGGCGTGGCGGTCCGCGGGAAGGGCGTTCCTTCGGCGGGCAGCGCGAGGGCGGCTCGTTCGGTGGCCAGCGCGAGGGTCGGTCCTTTGGCGGGCAGCGCGAGGAGCGGTCTTACGGCGGTCAGCGCGAAGGGCGCTTCGGCGGCTCGCGGGATGAGCGCTCGTTCGGTGGGCAGCGGGGGGATCGATCCTTCGGTGGTTCGCGGGGTGAGCGGTCGTATGGCGGGTCTCGTGGGGACTCGCGGGATGAGCGGTCCTACGGCGGGCAGCGCGGTGGGTACCGCGACGACCGCGGGTCGCGGGATGACCGCTCCGGTGGGCAGCGGTCCTACGGGGGTCGGCGGGATGACCGCGAGTCGCGGCCCTCTGGCGACCGGTCCTTCCGGGACGACCGCGGGCCGCGTGGGGATCGCAAGCACGAGCGGCCGCGCGAGGAGCGTCCGTACGGTAAGCGCGATGACGAGCGCGCGCCGCGGATCGACCGCGGTGAGCAGGACGCCACGCAGCTCGACGCGACCCAGGCCGACCTGACCCAGACCGAGGCGGGCCAGGCTGACGCGCCCTCCGCCGACCGGGCTGAGGCGGCGCAGACCGAGGGCGGTGCCCCCCATGGCGAGGCGGATGGCAGCGCTGGCCAGGGTGGCTACCGCGCTGACGAGCAGTTCGAGGACCGGCGGGAGCGGGAGCCGGAGGTGCCGCAGGGCGCCGACTACTCCGCGCTCGACGTCGAGGTCCGGGCCGGGCTGCGGAGCCTGCCCAAGACGCTCGCCGAGCGGGTGGGCAAGCACCTGGCGGCGGCGGGCCTGCTCATCGACGAGGACCCGGAGCGGGCTCTTGCGCATGCGCGGTACGCGCGGGCGCGGGCGTCGCGGGTTGGTGTTGTGCGGGAGGCCACCGGGCTGACCGCGTACCACGCGGGGGAGTGGGCCGAGGCGCTCGCCGAGCTGCGGGCTGCGCGGCGGATGACCGGCGGCGACTACCACATCGCCGTCATGGCCGACTGCGAGCGGGCGCTCGGCCGCCCGGAGCGGGCGCTGGAGCTGGCGCGCGAGGCGGGCCCGGACCTGCCGCCGGACGTCGCAGTCGAGCTGCGCATCGTCGTGGCGGGGGCGCGGCGGGACATGGGGCAGCTGGACGCGGCGGTCGTCGGCCTGCAGGGGCCCGACCTCGACCCCAAGCGCCGCGACCCGTGGAGCGCGCGGCTGTTCTACGCCTACGCGGACAACCTCGCGGCCGCCGAGCGCACCGAGGAGGCCATCCGCTGGTTCCTCAACGCCGCCCAGGCCGACGACGACGGTGAGACCGACGCCGCCGAGCGCGCCTTCGAACTCGGCGCCGACGAGTCCGCGGTGGCCGCGGTCCGCCCGGAGACGATCGTCGAGCTGATCGAGGACCGCCCCAAGCGCGACCGCCCCACCCCACCCCAGCAGCCGCAGCGCCCCACCGAGCCCGAGGCAGCCGACGACCCCACCACCCCGGACGACACCGATCCCTCCGACTCGCCCGACAGCGAGGACGAGGACAGCGCCGATTCCGCCGATAGCGCCGATTCCGCCGATAGCGCCGACTCAGCCGATAGCGCTGACTCCGCGGACAGCGCGGACTCGGCCGACTCTGCGGATTCCGCCGACTCTGCGGATTCCGCCGACTCAGCCGACAGCGCCGACTCAGCCGACTCGGCGAACTCGGCGGACAGCCCGGACGAAGACGAGGAAGAGGACGAGGAAGAGGAGTCCGAACCCGAGGAGTCCGAAGCCGACGAGCCGAAGGCGGACGATCCCGAATCAGGCGAGCCCGCAAGCAGCGAGCCGAAGGCAGACGAGCCCGCGGCAGACGAGTCCAAGGCGGACGACCCGGCCGATGAGGCTGCGCGGATCGACACCGCGGTCACCGCGGCCGACTCCCCGGACGAGGCTGGCTCGGACCGGGCTGACTCGGACGAGGCCGAGTCCCCGGGCAAGGCTGAATCGGGCGATGGCGACTCGGACGGGGCCGGTTCCTCGGACAAGGGCGACGCTCCGGGGAAGGCCGACTAGGGCGATGACCGGACGGCTGCTCGACACCTGTGATGCCCTGCTCCTCGACCTCGACGGCACGGTCTTCCGGGGTGGGCAGGCCATCCCGGGGGTGCCCGCCGCCATCGAGGCGGTGCGGGCCGAGGGGGTGGCTGTCCGGTTCGTCACCAACAACGCATCGCGGGCGGCCCGCGACGTCGCCGCGCACCTCACAGCGCTCGGCGTCGCGGCCGATCCGGATGAGGTCAGCACCAGCGCCCAGGCGGGCGCGCTCGTCCTCGCCGAGCGGCTGGAGCCCGGCGCGGAGGTCCTCGTCGTCGGGTCGCCTGCCCTCGCCGACGAGGTCCGGGCGGTCGGGCTCACCCCGACCGACCACGCCGGGCCGGGCACCAAGGCCGTCGTCCAGGGCCTCTACCAGGAGCTGGGCTACCCGCTGCTCGCCGAGGCCGCCGTCGCGCTGCGCGCAGGCGCGCTCTGGGTCGCCTGCAACGTCGACAAGACCATCCCCACCGAGCGCGGGCTGCTCCCCGGCAACGGCGCGCTCGTCGCGGCCCTGCAGGCGGCCACCGACCTCGACCCCGTGGTCGCTGGCAAGCCCGCCGCGCCGCTGATGGAGGCCGCAACCAAGGCGGCGGGGGCGCAGGCGCCGCTCGTCGTCGGCGACCGCCTCGACACCGACATCGAGGGGGCCGCGGCCGTCGGCCTGCCCGCCCTGTTCGTCCTCACCGGCGTCGACACCCCGGCCGCGCTGCTGGCCGCCGAGCCGCACCGCAGGCCGACGCACATCGCCCAGGACGTCGCCGGGGTCTTCCGCCCGGAGGCCGAGCTGCGGGTCGGCCCCCAAGCGGGCTGGACCATCCGCGACGGCCGCGTCAGCGGCGACGGCGACCCGCTGGCGCTGCTGCGCGCCCTGTGCGCGGCCGTGTGGTCGGGGCAGGCCGTCACCTCGGCCGACCCCGCGGCGGATCACGCCATGGCAGCGTTGGGCATCTCCACCCGCTCGATCGGATAGTTTGGGGACGTGCACCCAGACATCCCACGGCCCGGGCCGCCGCCGACGCACGACGACGCGATCGAGCAGGCGCTGGCGGGCCTGGCCGGGCTCGACGCGGTCCCGGTCGCCGAGCACGTGGACCGGTTCGAGGCCGTGCACGTCGCGCTGACGGCGGCGCTGGCCAGCATCGATAAGGTCTGACCGTGCCCAGGAGGGCGCGGCTCGACGCCGAACTCGTCCGCCGGGGCCTGGCCCGCTCCCGCGACCACGCCGGGACGCTGATCGCCGCGGGACGGGTCACCGTCCGCGGCACCGTCGCCGCCAAGGCCGCCACCGCCGTGGCGGCCGACGCCCCGATCGTCGTGCGCGAGGACGCCGCCGACGAGAACTGGGCCTCCCGCGGCGCGCACAAGCTCATCGGCGCGCTCGACGCCTTCGGGATCCCGGTCGAGGGCAAGCGCTGCCTGGACGCGGGCGCGTCCACCGGCGGCTTCACCGACGTCCTGCTGCGCCGCGGCGCCCGGCACGTCGTGGCCGCCGACGTCGGCCGCGGCCTGCTCGTCTGGCGGTTGCAGACCGACGAGCGCGTCACCGTCCTCGACCGCACCAACGTGCGCGCCATCGACCCCGCCGCGGTGGGCGACCCGGTCGACCTGGTCGTGGCCGACCTGTCCTTCATCTCCCTCGGCCTGGTCCTGCCCGCGCTGCTGGCCTGCACCGCCCCCGACGCCGACCTGCTCCCGATGGTCAAACCGCAGTTCGAGGTCGGCAAGGAGCGCCTGGGCTCCGGGGGCGTCGTGCGCGACCCGGCCCTGCGCGCCGAGGCCGTCCGCGGCGTCCTCGACCAGGCGGGCAAGCTCGGCCTGCGGGCCCACGGCGTGGTCGCCAGCCCGCTGCCGGGGCCGTCGGGCAACGTCGAGTACTTCGTCTGGCTGCGCCGCGGCGAGCCGGTCGACGCCGCGGACCTGGTCGACACCGCCGTCCGGGAGGGACCTGCATGAGCCGGGAGATCCTGCTGGTCGTCCACACCGGACGCGAGGAGAACCGGCGCACCGCCGAGAAGGTCGCCGCGCGCTTCGCGGGCGCCGGGGTGCGCCTGCGCGCCCTCGACGACGAGGCCGCCGACCTCGACAACTCCTGCTACAGCAGCGTCGTGCCCTTCGGCGAGGACGCGGCCAAGGGCGTCGAGCTGGTCTTCGTCCTCGGCGGCGACGGGACGCTGCTGCGCGCCGCCGAGGCCGCCCGGCCCGCTGGCGTGCCGGTGCTGGGGGTCAACCTGGGCCGGGTCGGGTTCCTCGCCGAGGCCGAGTCCGCCGCGCTGGACGACGCCGTGGCCCGGGTGGTCGACGGGACGTACCTGGTCGAGGACCGGATGACCGTGGACGTCACCGCCCACCTCGGCGCCGAGGTGCTGGCCCGCACGTGGGCGCTCAACGAAGCCAGCCTGGAGAAGTCCAGCCGGGAGCGGATCCTCGACGTGCGCATCGAGGTCGACGGGCGGCCGGTGTCCTCCTTCGGCTGCGACGGCGTGCTGTGCGCCACGCCGACCGGCTCCACCGCCTACGCCTACTCCGCTGGCGGGCCGATCGTGTGGCCGGACGTCAACGCCATGCTGGTCGTGCCCAGCAACGCCCACGCGATGTTCTCCCGGCCGCTGGTGGTCTCCCAGCGCTCGGTGGTGGCCGTGGAGGTCGACCCGGACGGCCACCCGGCCGTGCTCTGCTGTGACGGCCGCCGCACCTACGAGATCCCGCCCGGGGCCCGGGTGCAGGTCGTCGGCGGGGCGTTGCCGCTGCGTCTGGCCCGGTTGCGCGACGATCCGTTCACCGACCGCCTGGTGGACAAGTTCGATCTGCCCGTGCAGGGCTGGCGGGCCAGGTAGCGCCATCCCCACACGTCGGCGGGAACCGCTAGGGTTCGCCGTGTGCTAGCCGAGATGCGCATCCAGGACCTCGGCGTCATCGACGAGGCCACGCTGGACCTGCACCCGGGGTTCACCGTGGTCACCGGTGAGACCGGGGCGGGCAAGACGATGGTCGTCACCGGCCTCCACCTGCTCTCCGGCGGCCGCGCCGAGGCGTCGCGGGTCCGCAGCGGCAAATCCAAGGCCGTCGTCGAGGGCCGGTTCGAGAACCTGACCGGGAGCCGCGCCGCGGCCCTGGCCACCGAGGCGGGCGCCGAGCCCGACGAGGACGGCGCGCTGATCACCATGCGCAGCGTCGCCGCCGACGGCCGCTCCCGCGCCCACGTCGGCGGCCGCTCCGCCCCCGTCGGCCTGCTGGCCGACCTCGCCGAGCACCTGATCGCCGTGCACGGGCAGAACGACCAGCTGCGGCTGCTGCGCCCGGCCGAGCAGCGCGCCGTGATCGACCGGTACGCGGGCGACGACGTGGCGGGCGTGCTGGCCGCCTACCGCAGGGTCCGCGACGAGTGGGTCGCCGTCGCCGCCGAGCTGGCCGACCGCACCACCCGCGCCCGCGAGCTGGCCCGCGAGGCGGACCTGCTGCGCCTGGGCGTGCAGGAGATCAGCGCGGTCGACCCCCAGCCCGGCGAGGACGACGAGCTGGTCGTGCGCGCCCGCAGGCTCGCCGACGCCGAGCAGCTGCGCGAGGCCGCCACCGCCGCCGCCTACGCCGTCTCCGGCTCGCCCGACGGCGACCCGGACGCCCCCGGCGCGCTCGGTCTGCTCGGCGAGGCCCAGCGCAGGCTCTCCGGCAGCGACGACCCCCGGCTGCGCGAGCTGGAGCCGCGGCTGGCCGAGGCCGCCGTGCTCATCGGCGACATCGGCGCGGAGCTGACCGCCTACCTGGAGTCCCTCGACGCCGACCCGGCCGCGCTGGAGCAGGTGCTGGCCCGCCAGGCCGAGCTGAAGGCGCTGACCCGCAAGTACGCCGCCGACATCGACGGCGTGCTGGCCTGGGCGGCGAACGCGGCCGAGCGGCTGGCCGGGCTGGACACCTCCGAGGAGGCGCTGGCCGAGCTGGCCGCGCGCCGCGACGCGCTGGCCGGGGAGCTGGCGGGCATCGCCGCCGAGCTCAGCGCCGCCCGCCGGGTGGCGGCCGAGGCGCTGGCCAAGGCGGTGACCGACGAGCTGAGCGGCCTGGCGATGGGCCAGGCGAGCCTGCAGATCTCGGTCAAGCCCCGGCCCGCCGACGCGGGCGACCCGCACGGCATCGACGTCGACGGGCAGCGCCTGCACGCCGGGCCCGACGGCGTGGACGAGGTGGAGCTGCTGCTCGTCGCCCACGACGGCGCCCAACCGCTGCCCGTGCACAAGGGGGCGTCCGGTGGCGAGCTGTCGCGGGTGATGCTGGCCATCGAGGTCGTGCTCGCCCACTCCGACCCGGTGCCGACGCTGGTCTTCGACGAGGTGGACGCGGGCGTCGGCGGGCGCGCCGCGGTCGAGATCGGGCGCAGGCTGGCCCGGCTGGCGCGCAGCCACCAGGTCATCGTGGTCACCCACCTGGCCCAGGTCGCGGCGTTCGCCGACCGGCACCTGGTGGTCGACAAGAGCGCCGCAGGCGGGGTGACCCGCAGCGACGTGCGCACCCTCGACGAGGGCCAGCGGGTGATCGAGCTGGCCAGGATGCTGGCGGGCATGGAGTCCACCGAGACCGGCCGCGCCCACGCCGAGGAGCTGCTGGCGCTGGCCGAGGGGGAGAAGCACGACCTGGCCATGACCGGGAAGCCGCGCCCCGCCAAGGCCAAACGACCCACCGGCTGATCACCCGTTCGGGGGATGTGCCACCCGTCCGATGACGGCGTGGCACCCCGCCGGACGGCGGTGCGTTTGCCACGATCGGCGCATGAAGCTGCCCGGACTGCTCAACCGGTCGCACGAGACGCCGCCCGGGGTGACGGGGATCGCCCGGGTGGACCGCCGCACCGGGGACCTGCTCAAACGCCTCTCGCCCGGCGACATCGCCGTCATCGACCGCATCGACATCGACCGCCCGACCGCCGACGCGCTGGTCGCCGCCGAGGTCGTCGGGGTGGTCAACGCCGCGCCGTCGATCTCCGGGCGCTTCCCCAACCTCGGCCCGGAGGTGATCGTCGCCGCGGGCATCCCGCTGATCGACAACGTCGGCGCCGAGGCCGTGCGCGCCATCCGCGAGGGCAGCAAGCTGCGCCTGCACGAGGGCGGGGTGTACGTGGGGGAGCGGGAGGTCGCCCAGGGCACCCGGCAGACGCCGGACTCGGTGGCCGACCAGATGATCGAGGCGAAGGCGGGCATGTCCGCCCAGCTGGAGGCGTTCTCGGCCAACACCATCGAGTTCCTGCGCCGGGAGCGCTCGCTCATCCTCGACGGCGTGGGGGTGCCCGAGCTGGAGACGCCGGTGCGCGGGCGGCAGGTGCTCGTCGTCGCGCCCGGGCACGAGCACGTGGCCGACCTCAAGCGGCTCAAGCGCTACATCGCCGAGCACCGGCCCCTGCTCATCGGCGTCGACTCCGGCGCGGACACCCTGCGCGCGCTCAAGCACAAGCCGGACGTCATCGTCGGCGACCCGGACGGCATCAGCACCGACACGCTGCGCTGCGGCGCGGAGGTCGTCGTGCCCGCCTACGCCGACGGGCACGCCCCCGGCCTGGCCCGCATCCAGGACCTCGGCGTCGGCGCGGTCACCTTCCCGTCGTCGGGCAACCCGGAGGACCTGGCCCTGCTGCTGGCCGAGACGCACCAGGCGAGCCTGATCGTCACCGTCGGCTTCCAGGCGACCCTGCGGGAGTTCCTCGACCGCGGGCGGTCCGGATCCAACCCGT
Source organism: Actinokineospora sp. NPDC004072 (assembly GCF_053604195.1). NCBI lineage: Bacteria > Bacillati > Actinomycetota > Actinomycetes > Pseudonocardiales > Pseudonocardiaceae > Actinokineospora > Actinokineospora sp. NPDC004072. Next base: position 9,091 of record NZ_JBSGHB010000020.1, read on the forward strand.
CGACCTTCCTCACCCGGCTGCGGCTGGGCAGCAAGCTCGTCGACGGCAAGGCGGTCGCCGCCCTGCACCGCAGCCGCGTCTCGGTGGGCGCGGTCCTGCTGCTGGTGGTGGCCGCGCTCGGCGCGGCGCTGGCGGTGTCCGGGGTCGGCGGGGCCTACCTGGACTGGGCCGCTGGCGTGGGCAACTCGATCATCGACTGGGTCAAGGGGCTGTTCTCGTGATCTCCCTGCGCTACCACATCGTCTCCACCGCCGCGGTGTTCCTCGCGCTGGCCGTGGGGGTGGTGCTCGGCTCCACCACGTTGAGCCGCACGCTGCTGTCCGGCCTGGCCGCGGAGAACGGCGACCTCGGCACCGAGGTGACCCGGCTGCAGGCCGAGCGCACCGCGCTGGACGGCAGGCTGGCCGAGGCCGACGCCTTCGCCGCCACGATCGGGCCGATGGCCGTGCGCGGCGCGCTGGACAAGCGGACCGTCGTGCTGATCAGCACCCCGGACGCGCGCCCGGAGGACCGCGACGCCCTCACCGCGCTGATCAGGGGCGCAGGTGGCATCGTCACCGGCGAGGTGACCCTCAGCGACGCCTTCGCCGACCACACGCGCTCCGCCGAGCTGAAGCAGATCGCCACCCGGCTGCTGCCCGCGGGCGTGCAGCTGCCCACCGCGACCGATCCCGGCACGCTGGCGGGCGGCCTGCTCGGCCCGGTCCTGCTGATCTCCAGCACCGACAACAAGCCGCAGGCGGGCCCGGAGGAGTCGGCCGCCGCGCTGGCCGGGCTGGCCGACGGCGGCTTCCTCAAGACCACCCCGGACCTCAAGCCCGCCCAGCTGGCGATCATCCTCACCGGCGGGGCCAACACCGGGCCCGCCGCGGGCGACCGGGCCGCCATCATCGCCCGCTTCGCCACCCAGGTGGACCGCTCCGGGGCGGGCGCGGTGCTGGCCGGGGGCCAGGGCTCGGCCGACGCCACGGGCGCGGTCGGGGCCGTCCGCGTGGACACCGCGGCCACCTCCGTGCTGTCCACCGTGGACAACGTCGACACCGCGGCAGGCCGCGTGGTGACCGTCCTGGCGCTGGTCGAGCAGCTCGACGGGCAGGCGGGCCGCTACGGCACCGCGGGCACCGCGCAGGGGGTCGCGCCGGGCATGCCGGAGCAGTGACGGCCCGCGCCTCGGAAGGCTGATTCCGTTCCCCGATCGGGTGGCGGGGCGTGTGGCTGCGCGGGTCGGCAGGGCCGCGCGTCAATCATTCGAGCAGTCCACGCACCCAATCAAGGGAGTCGCCATGCTCAAGAGAATCGGCGCCTGCGCGGTCATCGCCCTCGCGGCGACGGCGGCGCCCGCCACCGCGGCCACCACCCCGGCGGGCGTCGCCGACACGGGCTCGGCGGCCTACGGCGGCGCCGGCGGCCAGGTCGCCATCGACCCGATCGCCCCGTGCTCGGTGGACGGGCCCACCTCCGGCAGCTCGGGCGTGCGCTCGGCGTCCGGGGTGACCTTCGGCGGTGGCACGTCCTCGTGCACGCGGACCGACATCGACCCCGCCACCCACACCACGCAGACGGTCTCCACGGCCACCGGCACCGGCTTCGAGCTCTCGGCGCTGGTGCCGGTGGGCGGTCCGCGCATCCGCATCGCCGAGTGGACCGTCACCTGCACCGGCTCGCCGACCGGCACCCACGTCAGCTGGTCGTACGAGGGGATGTCGGGCCTGAGCGCGCTGCCCGACCCGGTGCCGGTGAACTACGTCCGGGAGATCCGCGCGGCCGACGGGACGCTGCTGGCCACCGCCACGTTCAACGCCGTCACCCGCCCGTCGCCCAACGACGGCAGCATCGGGCTGACCATGCTGCGCATCCGGTTCCAGCCGGGCTCCGGCCTGGACGGGGAGGTCCGGCTCGGCAGCACCGCCTGCTCGCCGACGCCCTGACCGCCGGTGGCCGCCGGGCCGTGCTGCGACGGGGCGACCAGGTGTTAGGGTGGACTTCCGTGGAACTGCGGCTGGCAAACCCGCCGCGGACGGACGCCGGACACCACGGGAGCCTCGTTGCAGCACGCTCGGACGACCAAGCACGTCTTCGTCACCGGAGGCGTCGCCTCCTCCCTGGGCAAGGGGCTCACCGCGTCCAGCCTCGGCCAGCTGCTCACCGCGCGCGGCCTGCGGGTGACGATGCAGAAGCTCGACCCCTACCTCAACGTCGACCCCGGGACGATGAACCCGTTCCAGCACGGTGAGGTCTTCGTGACCGACGACGGGGCCGAGACCGACCTCGACATCGGCCACTACGAGCGCTTCCTCGACCGCAGCCTGGCGGGCAACGCCAACGTCACCACCGGGCAGGTCTACTCCGCGGTGATCGCCAAGGAGCGGCGCGGGGAGTACCTGGGCGACACCGTGCAGGTCATCCCGCACATCACCGACGAGATCAAGGCCCGCATCCTGGCGATGGCCGACCCGGACCCGTCGGGGCGCACCCCGGACGTGGTCATCACCGAGGTCGGCGGCACGGTCGGCGACATCGAGTCGCTGCCGTTCCTGGAGGCCACCCGCCAGGTGCGCCACGACGTCGGCCGGGACAACGTCTTCTTCCTGCACGTCTCGCTCGTGCCCTACCTGGCGCCGTCGGGGGAGCTGAAGACCAAGCCCACCCAGCACTCGGTGGCCGCGCTGCGCAACATCGGCATCCAGCCCGACGCGATCGTCTGCCGGGCCGACCGGGAGATCCCCGACGGGCTCAAGCGCAAGATCGCGCTGATGTGCGACGTCGACACCGACGCCGTCGTCGCCGCCCCGGACGCACCGTCCATCTACGACATCCCGCGCGTGCTGCACCGCGAGGGCCTGGACGCCTACGTCGTGCGCCGCCTCGGCCTGCCCTTCCGCGACGTCGACTGGACGGTGTGGGGCGACCTGCTCGACCGCGTGCACAAGCCCAAGGAGACGGTGCGCATCGCCCTGGTCGGCAAGTACGTCGACCTGCCGGACGCCTACCTGTCGGTGACCGAGGCGCTGCGGGCGGGCGGGTTCGCCCACCGGGCCAAGGTCGAGATCAGCTGGGTGCCCTCCGACGACTGCGAGACCCCGGCCGGGGCCGCCGCCGCGCTGTCGGATGTGGACGGCGTGCTGATCCCCGGCGGCTTCGGCGTGCGCGGCATCGAGGGCAAGATCGGCGCGATCACCTACGCCCGCACCCACCGCATCCCGCTGCTGGGCCTGTGCCTGGGCATGCAGTGCATGGTCATCGAGGCCGCGCGCTCGCTGGCGGGCATCGCCGACGCGAACTCCACCGAGTTCGACGACACCACCTCCAACCCCGTCATCTCCACGATGGCCGACCAGGAGGACGTGGTCGCGGGCGAGCGGGACATGGGCGGCACGATGCGCCTGGGCTCCTACCCGGCCGTGCTCACCCCCGGCTCGGTCGTCGCCGAGGTCTACGGCGCCCGCGAGGTCACCGAGCGCCACCGGCACCGCTACGAGGTCAACAACGCCTACCGCGACCGGCTCACCAAGGCGGGCGTGGTGTTCTCCGGCACCTCCCCGGACGGGCGCCTGGTCGAGTTCGCCGAGCTGCCGCGCAAGGCCCACCCGTTCTTCGTCGGCACCCAGGCCCACCCGGAGCTCAAGAGCCGCCCGACCCGCCCGCACCCGCTGTTCGCCGGGTTCATCAAGGCCGCCGTCGACCACCTGCGCGCTCAGCGCCTGCCGGTCGAGGTTGACGAGCCGGTCGCGGAGACGGTGGGCGCGTGAGCAGGCACGACTTCGAGGTGGTGGCCACCCGCGACGTCCACGTCGGCCGGATCCTCGCGCTGCGCGTGGACGAGGTGCGCATGCCCGACGGCAGCGTGCACAGCCGCGAGGTGGTCGAGCACCTCGGCGCGGTCGCCGTGGCCGCGGTGGACGACGAGGGCCGGGTCGTGCTGATCCACCAGTACCGGCACCCGGTGGGCAGGCGGCTGTGGGAGCTGCCCGCCGGGCTGATCGACAAGGCGGGCGAGGACCCGCTGGCCACGGCCAAGCGCGAGCTGGTCGAGGAGGCGGGCGTCGAGGCCGCCGACTGGTCGGTGCTGGTGGACCTGGCCTCGTCGCCGGGCTTCACCGACGAGGTGCTGCGGGTCTACCTGGCCACCGGGCTCACCGAGACCGCCCGCCAGCACATGGGCGAGGAGGAGGCGGACCTGGAGATCCACCGGGTGCCGCTGGCCGAGGCCGTGCGGATGGCGCTGGCGGGCGAGGTGGTCAACTCCACCGCGGTGGCGGGCATCCTCGCCGCGCACGCGGTGGTCACCGGCGCCGCGCCGACCCGGCCCGCGGACGCGCCGTGGGCGGACCGGCCGACGGCGTTCACCGACCGGCTCTAGTCCTGGAGCCTGCGGCCCTCGGCGTCGGTGGAGTCGGTGCTGAGCAGGATGATGCCGTCGATCAGCGACCAGATCCCGAAGCCGCCGCAGGTCAGCAGCTGGGTGACGGCGATGCCGTAGTGGCCGGTGTAGAAGCGGCCCGCGCCGATCGGGACGAAGATCTGCAGCAGCCCGGCGGCCAGCTTCGACTTGGGGGAGTAGACCACCGGGGGCGGCGCGGTCGGCGGCGGGTAGATCGGCAGCGGCTGCTGCGGGGCGACCGGCCACGCGGGCGGGGCCACGAACGCCGGGTAGGGCGGCGGCAGGTCGGCGAACAGCGCGCGCAGCTCGCCGCGCGTCACCGCCGCGGTGGCCTCGCCGACGCGCTGCTCGTACTCGTCCATCTGCAACCGGCCCGCGGCGAAGTGCTCGCCGAGGATGCGGATGGCGTCATCCCGCTCGGCGGTGCCGACCCGCAGCGCGTCTCCCCCTGCGTCGTTCATCGTCCCCACTCTAAGTAGACGAACGGCAGGCTGCTGACGTTCCGTTACCCTCGCCGGGGTGACGTCCAGCGTCGATCACGTGATCCGCGGCTACCTCGACCACCTGGCGGTCGAACGCGGCACCGCGGCCAACACCCTCGACGGCTACGCGCGCGACCTGCGCCGCTACCGCGACCACCTGGCCGCCGACGGGGTGCACGACCTGGCCGACGTCACCGAGCGGCACGTCTCGGCGTATCTGGCGCGGCTGCGCGAAGGCGGACCGGACCACCCCCCGCTGGCCGCGTCCTCGGCCGCCCGCGCGCTGGTCGCGGTCCGCGGGCTGCACCGCTTCGCCGTGCTCGACGGCCTGGTCGCCCACGACCCGGCGCGCGAGGTCAAGCCGCCGACCCCGCCGCGGCGGCTGCCCAAGGCGCTGCCGGTGGACGACGTGCTGCGGCTGCTGGACACCCCCGCCGCCGACGGCCCCGGCGGCCTGCGCGACCGCGCCCTGCTGGAGCTGCTGTACTCCACGGGCGCGCGGATCTCCGAGGCGGTCGGCCTCGACCTGGACGACATCGACGCCACCGAGCGCGCGGTCCGGCTCGACGGCAAGGGCGGCAAGCAGCGGATCGTGCCGGTGGGCCGCCCCGCGCTGGCGGCCCTGGACGCCTACCTCGTGCGGGCGCGCCCGGCGCTGGCGGCGGGCGGGCGCGGCTCGCCCGCGGTGTTCCTCAACGCGCGCGGCGGGCGGCTGTCGCGGCAGAGCGCGTGGGCGGCGCTCAAGACCGCGGCCGAGGCGGCGGGGATCACCGCGTCGGTCTCCCCGCACACGCTGCGCCACTCCTTTGCTACCCACCTGCTGGAGGGCGGCGCGGACGTGCGGGTGGTGCAGGAGCTGCTCGGCCACGCCTCGGTCACCACCACGCAGATCTACACGCTGGTGACCGTCACCACCCTCCAGGAGGTTTACGCCAGTGCCCACCCGCGGGCCCTGGGGTAGCCTTCTGAATCGTGCCCACCACTGTTCCGTCCGACCGCCCCGTCCGGTGGGGCATCCTCGGCGCCGGGTCGATCGCAGGCACCGTCGGCGCGGACATCGCCGCGTCCGCGGACAGCGAGGTCGTCGCCGTCGGCGCCCGCGACCTCGGCCGCGCCCGCAAGCTCGCCGACCGCCTGCGCGCCCCGCGCGCCTACGGCTCCTACGCCGAGCTGGTCGCCGACCCCGACCTCGACGTCGTCTACATCGCCACGACCCACGCCCAGCACCACGAGCACGCCCTGCTGGCCATCGCGGCGGGCAAGGCCGTGCTGGTGGAGAAGGCGTTCGCGCTGACCGCGCGGCAGGCCTCGGAGATCGTCGCCGCGGCCGCCGAGCGCGACGTGTTCTGCATGGAAGCCATGTGGATGCGGATGAACCCGCTGGTGCGCCGCGCGCTGGAGCTGGCGCGCGACGGTGCGATCGGGCAGGTGGTGAGCGTGCACGCCGACCTGGGCCACCGCTTCCCCTTCGACCCGGCGCACCGGCTGTTCGACCTCGGCGCAGGCGGCGGCGCGCTGCTCGACATGGGCGTCTACCCGGCCACCTTCGCCTGGATGTTCCTGGGCGCGCCGACCGCTGTGGCCACGACCGGTCACCTCTCGCCGACCGGCTCGGACTCGACGCTGGCGATGCAGTGGTCCTACGACGACGACCGCTACGCCCACGTCGCCTGCACCACCGCGGCGCGGACGCCGGGGGAGGCCACGGTCGTCGGCACCGAGGGCTGGCTGCGCGTGGGCACCCCGATCTACCGGCCGTGCGAGCTGGTCGTGCACACCCGCGGCGCGGGCACCGAGGTCGTCACCGAGGCGCTGCCCGGCAACGGCTACGGGCCGCAGGTCGCCGAGGTGGAGCGCTGCCTGCGGGCGGGCCTGGCCGAGAGCCCGCTCGTCCCGCTGGCCGAGACCGTCGCCATCCTGGGCATGATGGACCGCGCCCGCGCTGACCTGGGGGTGCGTTACCCGGCTGATGGCTGACACGGCCCGGATCGCGGTCTACGCTGTCCGGCCATGAGCGGAGTCGACGAGCCGCGCGAGCTGAGCCTGCCCGCCGTGCTGGCCGCGCTCAGCGACCCGACCCGGTTGGCCGTCGTGGCCCAGCTGACGGCCGCGCAGGAGATGCCGTGCGGGGCGCTGACGGTGTCGGTGGCCAAGTCGACCCTCTCCCAGCACCTGCGGGTGCTGCGGGAGGCCGGGGTCACCCACACCCGCCCGGACGGCACCCAGCGGATGCTGTCGGTGCGCCGCGAAGACCTCGACCGGGCGTTCCCGGGGCTGCTCGACGCCGTGGTCGGCGCGCTGGCGGGCGCCGATCGCTAGCGGTCAATCGTTTGCGCACGGCGAGCCGCGTTGGTGGGTCCCCCGCGCGCACTTACGCTGCGGTGGAGACCGATCGCAGGCGACAAGGAGCTAGATCGCCATGTCGACACTTCCGCCACCGGGCGCCCGGCGCGGCGGCACGGTGGAGCTGTCCATCGCGCCCCGCGCCGCGTCCGACGCCGACGACGACCTGCTCGACGACGTCTCGCCGAACGGGACCGGGCCGACCGGGCGGCCCCGGCGGCACATCCCCGAGCCCCCGCTGCTCGACCGGCACGGCCCGGCCCGGGTGCTCGCGATCTGCAACCAGAAGGGCGGGGTCGGCAAGACCACGTCCACGATCAACCTCGGCGCCGCGCTGACCGAGTTCGGCAGGCGCGTGCTGCTGGTCGACTTCGACCCGCAGGGGGCGCTGTCGGTCGGCCTCGGCATCCCGGCCCACCAGCTCGACCGCACGATCTACAACGCGCTCATGGGGCAGAACGTCGAGCTGCGCGACGTGGTGCTGGGCACCTGCGTGGAGAACATGGACCTGCTGCCCAGCAACATCGACCTGTCCGCGGCCGAGGTGCAGCTGGTGTCGGAGGTGGGCCGCGAGCACGCGCTGCTGCGCACCCTGCGGCCGATCGTGGCCGACTACGACTTCGTGCTCGTCGACTGCCAGCCGTCGCTGGGCCTGCTGACGGTCAACGCGCTGGCCGCCGCCGACGGCGTGCTGATCCCGCTGGAGTGCGAGTTCTTCAGCCTGCGCGGTGTCGCGCTGTTGATCGACACCATCGACAAGGTGCGTGAACGGCTCAACCCGAAGCTGGACATCACCGGGATTCTCGCGACGATGTTCGACCCGCGTACGCTGCACTCCCGCGAAGTGATGGCGCGAGTAGTGGAGGCGTTCGGCGAGACCGTGTTCGACACCGTCATCAACCGCACCGTCCGGTTCCCGGAGACCACCGTGGCGGGGGAGCCCATCACCACGTGGGCCCCGCGTTCGGCGGGCGCCCGCGCGTACCGGCAGCTCGCGCGCGAGGTGATAGCCCGGTGACCCACCCCGGTGCCTCCCCGCGCCAGAAGCACGACGCCAAGATCACCGTGTACATCTCCGACGAGGAGTTATTGGCCCTGGAGCACGCCCGGCTCGCGCTGCGCGCCCAGCACGGCGTCGCCGTGGACCGCGGGCGGGTGGTGCGCGAGGCGGTGGCCGTGGTGCTGGCCGACCTCGCCGACAACGGCGCGGACTCGGTGCTGGTCCGGCGGCTGCGCCAGGACAGCGGGCCGTGACCGCCGTGGCCGACCCGCCCGCCGACGGGCGCTTCACCGTCCGGCTGGCCAACTTCGAGGGCCCGTTCGACCTGCTGCTGCAGCTGATCTCCCAGCACCAGCTCGACGTCACCGAGGTGGCGCTGCACCGGGTGACCGACGACTTCATCGCCCACATCCGCGCGCTCGGCCCGGACTGGAACCTCGACGAGACCACCGAGTTCCTGGTCATCGCCGCGACCCTGCTCGACCTCAAGGCCGCGCGCCTGCTGCCCGCAGGCGACGTGGAGGACGAGGAGGACCTGGCGCTGCTGGAGGCCAAGGACCTGCTCTTCGCGCGGCTGCTGCAGTACCGGGCCTACAAGCAGGTGGCCGCGCTGTTCGGCGAGCTGGAGGCGGGCGCGCTGCGGCGCTACCCGCGCTCGGTCGCCCTGGAGGAGCGCTTCCAGGCCCTGCTGCCCGAGGTCATGCTGGGCGTCGACCCGGCCCGCTTCGCCGAGATCGCCGCCGCGGTCTTCCGGCCCAAGCCGCCGCCCACGGTGTCGATCGACCACCTGCACATGGGCAAGGTGTCCGTCCGCGAGACCGCGGCCCTGCTGCGGGTCCGCCTCGCCGAGCACGGCACGCTGACCTTCGCCGAGCTGACCGCCGACTGCGAGCACACCATGGAGGTGGTGGCCCGGTTCCTGGCGCTGCTGGAGCTGTACCGCGAGGCCACCGTCCTGTTCACCCAGGACGAGCCGCTGGGCGAGCTGCGCGTGGAGTGGACCGGCGGCTCGGTCGAGGACGCCAAGGCGGCCTCGGCCGCGGCGACCGACGAGGAAGAGGAGTACGGGTGACCGAGGAGATCGCGCCCCCCGCGGCGGCCCCGGCCGCCAACCCCGAGGCGCCGACCGAGCCCGAGGCAGCCCAGCCCGCGAACGCGGGGTCGTCGGCGGCCGAGCCAGAGGCAGCGGAGCCCGGGACGGTGGACCCGCCGACCGCGGAGCCGGAGGCGGTCGAACCGGCGAGCGAGGCGCAGGGGGAGCCGGCGAGCGCTCAAGCACCGGTCACCGAGCCGCAGGACGTGGGCGGGGCGGGTGAGGAGCCGCCGCTGGCTGATGACGAGGTGTTCGACGCCGCGCTGGAGGCCGTGCTGCTCGTGGTCGACTCGCCGATCGAGGAGGAGGCGCTGGCGGGGGCGCTCGACCAGCCGGTCCGACGGGTGCGGGCCGGGCTGCGCCGCCTCGCCGATGGCTACACCGCGCGCCGCTCCGGCATCGACCTGCGCCGCTCCGGCGAGGGCTGGCGCTTCTACACCCGCGACGTCTACGCCCCCTACGTCGAGAAGCTCCTGCTCGACGGGCAGCGGACCAAGCTGACCAGGGCCGCCTTGGAGACCCTGGCCGTCATCGCCTACCGTCAGCCGGTGACGCGCTCGCGGGTGGCCGCGGTGCGCGGGGTGAACGTCGACGGCGTGATGCGGACGCTGGTGGTGCGCGGGCTGGTCGAGGAGACCGGCACCGACCCCGACACCGGCGGCCACCTGTACCGCACGACCGAGTTGTTCCTGGAGCGGTTGGGGCTGTCCTCGCTGGCGGACCTGCCCCCGATCGCCCCGCTGTTGCCAGAAGTGGATGCGATCGACGATGTCGTCTAGCCCAGCGGCCGAGGGAATCCGGCTGCAGAAAGTCCTGTCCCAGGCGGGGGTGGCCTCCCGCCGCGCCGCCGAGGACCTCATCGACCAGGGGCGGGTGAGCGTCGACGGCGAGGTCGTGCGCGAGCAGGGCCGCCGGGTCGACCCGCTCACCGCGGTGATCCACGTCGACGGCGTGCGCGTGAACGTGCGCGACGACCGCGTCTACCTCGCGCTCAACAAGCCGCGCGGCGTGCACTCCACGATGGAGGACGACCAGGGCAGGCCGTGCGTCGGCGACTACCTGCGCCAGCGCTCCGAACGGCTGTTCCACGTCGGCCGCCTCGACGCCGACACCGAGGGCCTGCTGCTGCTGACCAACGACGGCGAGCTGGCCCACCGGCTGATGCACCCCTCCTACGGCGTCAAGAAGACCTACCTCGCCGAGGTGCCCGCCCCGGTCGCCCGCGATGTGGGCCGCACCCTGCGCCAGGGGATCATGCTCGACGACGGCCCGGTCAAGGTCGACTCGTTCAAGCTGGTGGACAACTTCGGCAACCGCGCGCTGGTCGAGGTCGTCATCCACGAGGGGCGCAAGCACATCGTCCGGCGGCTGCTGGCCGAGGTCGGCTACCCCGTGCACAGCCTGGTGCGCACCCGCATCGCCGACGTCGCGCTCGGCAACCAGCGCCCGGGCTCGATCCGCGCGCTCAACCGCTCCGAGATCGGCTCCCTCTACGGCGCGGTCGGGCTCTGAGGGTGCTGCGCCCGATCCGCCGCGGCTGGGTCGTGCGCGCGGAGGTGCCCGGCCCGGACGTCGACGAGTTCGCCGACGAGGCCAGCGTGACCGCCGCGCTGGCCCGCGCGTCGGCCGGGTCGCTGCTGGCCGTGCAGCACCCGCACCGCACGCCCGCGGCCATCGCCGCCGGGCTCGGCCTGGACGACGCGCTGCCCGCGGCCAGGTCCGCGCTGCGGGAGCTGACCCGGCGGGCCTACCGGCCGGTGTCGGAGGTGGTCGCGCCCTACCAGATCGACGGCCCCGACGGGTCGGCGATCGGCGTGCTGTGCATGGTCGACCCCGACCCGGCGTTCGTCCGCCACAGCGAAGACGTCTTCCCCGACGTGGTGGCCGAGCGGGCCCGGGTGCTCGCCGGGCTGGGCACGGCCACCAGCGCCGCCCTGCTCGTCCCGGTGCACTCCGGCGACGAGCTGACCGCCGCCGTCCGCGCCGCCACCACCGGACCGCCTGCGGTGTCGACTGTGGACAGCGCGGGCAGGCGGCACCGGCTGTGGCTGCACGACGGGCTAGACCTGCTGGCCGTCGCGTCGGCGGCGCCGCTGCTGGTCGCCGACGGCAACCACCGGGTGGCCGCCGCGGCGACCGCGGGCGGGCTGCTCGCCTTCGTCACCGCGGGCCCGGACCTGCGCATCCGCGCCTTCCACCGGGTCCTGCGCGGCGTCGACCCGGCCCACCTGCTGCGCGCGTGGCGGGACTTGGACATCCGGCCTGCGCCGCAGGCCATGCCGCCCACCCGGCCCGGCACGCTCGTCGCCCGGCTGGCAGGCGACCGCTACGCGATCACCCTGCCGCGGGTCGACGGCGCGATCGACCACGCCGTGCTGGAGACCCTGCTGGCCGAGGCGGGCATCGACCCGGCGGGGCCGGGCGTGCGGGCGGTGCCGGACGGCCACGAGCCGCCCGACGCCGACGTGCTCTACCTGGCCCCGGTCCCGCTGCCCGACGTCCTCGCCGTGCACGCCGCGGGCGGGCGGATGCCGCGCAAGAGCACGTACTTCACCCCGAAGCCGCGCAGCGGCCTGCTCCTGGCCGAGCTGCCCTAGGCCGTCGCCGGGCGCACCCGCCGCTGCACGGCCAGCGCGACCGGCTCGACCACGCGGGCGGCGATCGGGCCGATGATGGCCATCAGCAGCACGTACGCGGTGGCCAGCGGCGCGAGCTGCGGATCGACCGCGCCGGTGCCGACGGCCAACCCGGCGATGACGATGGAGAACTCCCCGCGCGCGACCAGCGCGGCCCCCGCGCGGGCCCGGCCCATCCGGCCGATGCCCTGGTGCTTGGCGGCGAACCAGCCGGTGGCGACCTTGGTCAGCGTGGTGATCACGGCCAGCGCGATCGCGAAGCCCAGCACCGGGGGGATCTGGCGCGGGTCGGTGTTCAGGCCGAAGACCACGAAGAACACCGCGGCGAACAGGTCGCGCAGCGGTTCCAGCAGCTTGGTGGCGTTCTCCGCGGTCGACCCCGAGATCGCGATGCCGAGCAGGAACGCGCCCACGGCCGCGGAGACTTGGAGCTGCGAGGCAATCCCGGCGACCAGCAGCGCCGCGCCCAGCACGCGCAGCAGGAACACCTCCGGCTCCGGGCTGTCGACGACCATCGACACGAACCGCCCGAAGCGCAGCGCCACCACCAGCACGACGGTGATCGCGATGAGCGCGACGCCCACCGCCGTCAGCCCGCCGATCAGCGTCGCCCCGGCCAGCAGGGCGGTCAGGATCGGCAGGTAGATCGCCATCGCCAGGTCTTCGAAGACCAGGATCGACAGCACCACCGGCGTCTCCCGGTTGCCCAGCCTGCCCAGGTCGCCGAGGACCTTGGCGATGATGCCGGAGGAGGAGATGTAGGTGACCCCCGCCATCGCCAGCGCGCCCACCGGCCCCCAGCCCAGCATCAGCGCCACCGCCACACCCGGCAGGGTGTTGAGGACGATGTCGAGGATGCCCGCCAGCCAGGAGCGGCGCAGCCCCGTCACCAGCTCGGCGGCGCTGTACTCCAGGCCCAGCAGCAGCAGGAGCAGCACGACACCGATCTCACCGGCGATTTCGGTGAACGGCTCGATGCCCTCCAGCGGGATGAGCCCGCCAGCGCCGAAGGCCAAGCCGCCGACGAGGTAGAGCGGGATGGGGGAGATGCCGATCCGCCACGCGAGCCTGCCGAGCAGGCCCAGGCCGAAGAAGACCGCACCGAGTTCAATTAGGGAGATCGCGGTGTGGTGCACGCGCTCAGCCGGTTTCGAGGACTTCGACGGCCTTGGCCAGCCCGTCGGCCGTACCAACCGTCACCAGCATGTCACCGCCCGCCAGACGGAAGTCGGGGCGGGGCGAGGGGTGCACCGTGCCGCCGCGGACCACGGCCACGACCGACACCGCGGTGCGGGTGCGCAGGGCGGTGTCGCCCAGCGTCCGCCCGTCGTACGGGGAGGCGGGGGCCAGCGGGAGCTGCCGGGTTGTGACCCCGGCCACATCTCGGTTCTGCTCCTCCAGCTGCGCGACCAGGCTGGGCGCGCCGAGCAGGTTGGCCAGCGTCGCCGATTCCTCGACGGTCAACGGGATCGACGCGATGCACGAATCCGGGTCCTCGCGTTTGGCCACGATCAGGTCGAAGTGGCCGTCCCGGTAGGTGATCACTCCGATCCGCCTGCCGGACTTGGACACGAAATCCTGGCGCGTGCCTATCCCGGGTAGCGGGGTCACCTCGACGTTCACCATGACACCGTAACAACCGCCACGTCCGTTTCGTTCCGGGCCGGGTGGATCGGGGCGTCGAAGAGCGCGGTGAGCCGCGGCAGCGACGGCTCCGGCCCCCGGGCAGGCGCCGGGAACCACCCGCACTCCACCCCGACGACCTCCGCCACGGCCCCCGCGAGCGACGGCCACGCCGGGTGATCACCCACCGACCACCCGCCCGCCAACGCCTGCACCCGGGGGACATCGGCGAGGCTGTCGGCATCAACCACCGCCCGCTCGACGGCTTCTCGGCCGAGCGAGAGCAACCACGGCTGGAAGTCCCAGTACCCGTCATCACTGAGCCTGCGCCCAAGCACCACCCGCCCGGCCGCCCGCAACCCAGCGGTGTCGACGCGGTGGTCGATGAGGTGCCGGTGGAAGTCCCGAACACTGGCCCGAGGCAACCGCCCCAACTCAACCACCACAAACTCCGTCCGCTCCCCCTCAGTGGGCCGCTCCGCCGCCCGCCGCAGCAACTCCCAGAACGCCTCCACCGTCATACCCATACCGATCATGCTCCCAGCCCCCACCGACACCCCACCCCCACCGAACCCACCCACAACGCGCTACTGCGGCAGTGGCGGCATGGCCCAACCCCACCCACGAGACACGCCGCTCACCGCTGGCCCGGTACTCCACGTCTCCGGACCTAGGCCCCCGCAGCGCACGACGGCCACATCGAAGAACACCAAGCCGAGGCACAAGGAGAACCACCCCCGCGCACACGGGACGACATGTCCCACCGCCTCGCGAGCCACGGACGGAAAGGACCAGCCCCGCGTGCGCGGGGACGACTCCAGCTCGGCGCGGTCCATGCCGATCTTGGGGGGACCAGCCCCGCGTGCGCGGGGACGACGTACTGCAAGCGCGACTCGTTGCCCGGCTTCTGGGGACCAGCCCCGCGTGCGCGGGGACGACCGCGAGTGGCAGCGGGTCACGATCGCGGCCGACGGACCAGCCCCGCGTGCGCGGGGACGACAACCGCTCCAGCGGCGCACGCCCGTACCGGCGCGGACCAGCCCCGCGTGCGCGGGGACGACTTCAGGGAGGCCATGCCGATCACGTGGGCCGCGGGACCAGCCCCGCGTGCGCGGGGACGACGCTTGTTGAACAGGGACGATAGCGTGCCGAACGGCATTCTGGGATCGGTTTGGCCGATTTTCAACAGGTGTTGACTTCTAGGGGATGCGCGGGCCGTCGCCGGTTCGGTGGCTTGGGCTGGCATCAGCTGAAACGAGCCGACCACCAACTTCATCCACGCCGGACGTCACGTGAACAGGCTGCGGGCGATGATCTCGCGTTGGATTTCTGAGGTGCCTTCGTAGATTCGGGGGGCTCGGACCTCCCGGTACAGGTGCTCCAAGAGATGGCCGCGCTCCAGTGCACGCGCCCCGTGCACCTGGACCGCCAGGTCCACCGCCACCTGGGCCGTCTCGGTGGCGAAGAGCTTGGCCATGGCCGAGAGGTGGCCGGTCGTGCCGGGGGCGGCGTCGTAGGCGGTGGCGGCGTCGTAGACGAGGAGGCGGGCGGCGCGGAGGCGGGTGGCGACGTCGGCCAGTTGGTGGGAGACGCCCTGGAAGGCGGACAGGGCCTTGCCGAAGGCGTGGCGGTGGGCGGCGTGGGTGACGGCGGCGTCCAGCGCGGCTTGCGCCATGCCGACGGCGAAGGCGCCGACGCTGGGGCGGAACAGGTCCAGGGTGCGCATGGCGACCTTCCAGCCGTCGCCGGGTTCGCCGATGAGCTGGTCGCGCCACACGGGGACGTCGGCGAAGCGGAGGGTGCCGATGGCGTGGGCGGCCATCAGGTCGAGGTGGGTGCCGGTCAGGCCGGGGCTGTCGCGGGGGACGGCGAAGGCGGTGATGCCCTGCCTGCCCTCGCCGGTGCGCGCGAACACCGAGTACACCTCGGCCTCCGGCGCGTGCGAGATGAAGGTCTTGACGCCGTTCAGCCGCCAGCCGTCGCCCGCGGGCGTGGCGGTCAGCGCCAGGGCGGCGGCGTCGGACCCGGCCTCGGGCTCAGTCAGCGCGAACCCGACGGCGGCGCGTCCCGCGGCGATCTGCGGCAGCCAGCGCCGCGCGGCGGGTCCACCTGCCAGCAGCATCGGGTACGCCCCGAGCCCCTGCAGCGCGAAGGCCGTCTCCGCCTCGGTGCAGTGCCGGGCCAGCCCCTCGCGGATCTCGCACAGCTCCACCGCCGAGGTCGGCAGGTACTCCCCGTCCCGCACCCGGAAGACCCGCTCCAGCAGCCCATGCTCGGCCAGCGCGACCAACAACTCCCGGTTGATCCGCCCCGGCACCCCCCGCGCAGCGACCGCACGCAACGGCCCCGCCGCCAGCTCCTCAGCCCGCTGCCTCATACGACCGCCACCCCCACCGACTCCCAGTCGACCAGCTCGGCCACACCCCGCGTTGCGACCGCACCCAGCGGTCCCGCCGCCAACTCTTCAGCCCGCTGCCTCATGCCACCGCCACTCCCACCAGCTTGAGCGTCGCCTTCCGCTGGAACAGCTCGGCCCCGTCCTGTGTGGCGACCGCGCGCAACGGCCCCGCCGCCAGCTCCCCAGTCCGCTGCCTCATGCGGCCCCCCACCGCCTCCCGGTCGAGCAGCTCGGCCACGCCCCATGTGGCGACCGCGCCCAGCGGCCTCGCCCCCAGCTCTTCAGTCCGCTGCGTCATGCGACCGCCACTCCCACCAGTTCGACCGTCGCCTTTCGCTGGAACAGCTCGGCCCCGCTCCGTGCACCGACCGCGCGCAGCGGTCCCTTCGCCAGCTCTTGAGCCCGCTGCTTCATGCGACCGCCACCCCCCACCGACTCCCAGTCGACCAGCTCCGCCGCGGCCCATGTGGCGACCGCGCGCAGCGGCCCCGCCGCGAGGTCCTCAGTCCGCTGCCTCATACCACCGCCACCCCCACCAGCTCGACCATCGCCTCCCGGTCGAACAGCTCCGCCACGCCGAGCAGCGCCACCGCCGGGTAGTGCCGACCGAAGTGCTTGCGCCACACCGGCCCCAGCGAGCCCAGCGCCGCCTTGTACGCCCCCACATCGGTCACGAAGATCTGCAACGACACCAGATCCCCCGGCACCCCACCCGCCGCCGCCAGCGCCGCCACCACGTTCCCCGCGGCGACGTCGAACTGCTCCACCATCGTCGTGCCCACGATCGCCCCCGTCGCGTCCTGCGCGGTCTGCCCTCCCAAGTGGACAGTCGACCCGGGCGCGGCGACGACGGCGTGCGCGAAGCCCACCGGTGGGGCCAGTTCCGGTGCGGTGACCACGCGGTGCCTGGTCATCGGCCGCTCCAGGTCGGGCGGCGGCCTGCGGACCAGGCGGCGTGGAACTCGGCGTGGTCGGCGGTGCGCATCATCAGGGCCTGGGCCACGGCCTCCAGCTCGATGGCGCCCGCGAGGTCCATGTCCTGCTCGCGCGTCAGCAGCACCTTCGTCGCCGAATAGGCCTGCGCGGGGCCGTCGGCCAGTCGGCGGGCCAGGGCTGCGGTCTCGGCGGGCAGGTCGTCGACCACCCGGGTCGCCAGGCCGATGCGCTCGGCGTGCTCGGCGTCCACCGAGTCGCCGAGCATCAGCAGTTCGGTGGCGCGGCCCAGGCCGACGATGCGGGGCAGCAGGTAGGCCGAGCCCATGTCGGCCCCGGCCAGGCCGACCCGGGTGAACAGGAACGCGAACTTCGCCGCGCGCGCCAGCAGCCGGAAGTCCGCCGCCAGCGCCAGCACCGACCCCGCGCCCGCGGCGACCCCGTTGACCGCGGCGATCACCGGCAGCGGGCACTCCCGCAGCGCCCGCACCACCGCTCCGGTCATCCTGGTGAATTCCAGCAGCCCGGTCACGTCCAGCTTCCGCAGCTCGCCGATGATCTCCTCGACGTCGCCGCCGGAGCAGAACCCGCGCCCGGCCCCGCGCAGCACCAGGACCCGCACGTCGCCGCGGTGCGGCAGCTCGGCGACGAGGTCGCGCAGGTCGGCGTAGGCGTCGAAGGTGAGGGCGTTGAGCTTCTCCGGCCGGTCGAGGGTGACCGTGGCGACGCCGTCGTCGACGGTGAAGCCGAAGTGCGCCCACTCGCGCGTGAACTCGGCCGAGGCCCGGTACGGGCTCATGTGACTCCTCCTCCATCCAGCACCAGCGCCTGGCCGTTGACCGCGGCCGCGTCCGCGAGGAACACCACCGCGTTGGCGACCTCGCCGGGTTCGAGCAGCCTGCCTAGCGGCGAGGTCGCGGCGATGGACCGCTCGGCCTCGGCGGTCGAGCGGCCGGTCAGGTGCGCGACCCGCCGCACCGATTCGGCGGTCATGTCCGTGCGCACGAACGTCGGGCACACCGCGTTGCAGGTGACCCCGGTGCCCGCGACCTCCGCGGCGACCGCCCGCATCAAGCCGACCGCGGCGTGCTTGGCGGCGCTGTAGGCCGAGGTGTAGCGCGCGCCCGAGATGCCTGCCGTCGACGCGATGGTGATGATCCGGCCGTGGTCGCGCTCGACCATCCCGGGCAGCACCGCGCGCGTGCACAGGAACGGCCCCAGCGCGTTGACCTCCATCGCCGACCGCCACTGGGCCGTGGTCGTCTTGGCCAGCGGCGCGCTCGTGGCGACCCCGGCGTTGTTGACCAGCACGTCGACCGCGCCCACCCGGGCGAAGAAGGCGGTCACCGCGGCCTCGTCGGTCACGTCGCATTCCGCACGGCCGACGGCGACCACCGTGTCGCCCAGCGCGGTGAAGCGGGCGGCGATGGCCGCGCCGATGCCGCGCGTGCCGCCGGTGACCACGACCCGCCTCATGGCAGCGCCTTGCGGTCGAGCTTGCCGTTCGCCGTGCGCGGCAGCTCCGCCAGGAACACGACCTTCTCCGGCGTCTTGTGCGGGGCCAGCCGGGCGCGGACGTAGGCGCGCAGCTCGTCGCCGTCCACCCCGTCGCCGACGACGTACGCCCACAGCCGGGTCAGCCCGTCGCTGTCGTGGCCAGCGACCGCGCACTCCACGACCCCGGGATGGCCGACCAGGCAGTGCTCGATCTCCGCTGGCGCGACCCACACCCCGCTGACCTTGAGCAGGTCGTCGGCCCGGCCGCGGTAGGCGAAGGCACCGTCGGGGCTGCGGACCACCAGATCGGCCGTGCGCACGGTGCGTGCGCGGGGGAAGGTCGTCGCGGTCTTGCCGGGATCGCCCTCGTACCGCAGGGCGACGCTGTCGCCGGTCACCTCCAGCGCCCCCACCACCCCGTCCGGCACCGGGACGCCCTCGGGATCGACCACCCGCGCCGCGTACCCGGGGACCGGCATGCCGATCGTCCCCGGCCGCGGCTGCCCGGGCCGGTTGGACAGGAAGATGTGGTACGCCTCCGACGACCCCATGCCGTCGACCACCTCGACGCCGAACCGGTCCACCCACCGCCGGTGCAGCTCCGGCGGCAGGGCCTCCCCGGCCGAGGTGCACAGCCGCAGGCAGCTCAAGTCCACATCAGACGGATGCGCCACCATCGCGCTCATCATCGTCGGCACGTTGACCAGGATCGTCGGCCGGTGCTCGGCGATCAGCGCGAAGACCCGCTCCGGGGTGGTCCGCTCGGGGAACACGATGCCCGCCGCGCCCACCCAGAACGGGAACAGCGCGGCCAGGTCGCGGGCGTAGCCGAAGAACAGCTTCGGCACCGGCAGCACCACGTCGTCGCGGTCGAGGGCCAGCACGCCCTGGCCGTAGGCGAGGTTGCTGAACAGCGGGCTGCGGGCGGTGTGCACGCACGCCTTCGGCCTGCCCGTGCTGCCGGTGGTGAACTTCCACAGCACCTCGTCGTCCAGGCCCACGGGCGCGGTTTCCGCTGTCGTGGTGGCGGCTTCGGCGAGGACATCGAGGTCGAACTCGTTGTCGCGCAGGTGGATTCCGCCTGCTCGGGCGACGAGCACCCTCCTGCCCTCGGTCCCGGCCTCCCGCACGCGGTCGAGCGTCTGCGGGTCGACGACCACGACGGCGGCGTCGGTGTAGCCGATGAAGTAGGCGTAGTCCTTGGCGGGCAGGAAGGTGTAGACCTCGGCGGTGATCGCGCCCGCCCGCTGCGCGCCGAACCACGCGGCGACGAAGTCCAGCCCGTCGGCCAGCGCCAGCAGCACCCGGTCACCCGGCCGCACGCCCAGCGCGCGCAGCACGGCGGCCAGCCGGTCGGCCCGCTCGACCAGCGCGGCGTAGGTGACCGGGCCGCTGGGGGTGAGCAGGGCGGTGCGCTGGCCGTCACCGCGCTCGACGGCGGCGTCGAGGAAGCGGGCGGCGAGGTTGGCGTCCATCACCCCTCCCCGACCAGCTCGGCGATCGTCTCCAGCAGCAGCTCGGCCAAGGTGTCGAAAGTGGACTCGCCCTCGGCCGCCGTCGCCGCGGCGGGAGCGCCGCAGTAGGCGCGCTCCATGCCCATCGCCGGGAAGTCGGCCGCGCCCGCCGCCATCCGGGCGGGCATGTCCACGAAGACCTCGGGCAGGTCGGCCATCGCCGCGCTGTCGACCAGCTCCGGCCGATCGGCCAGGACCAACGACGTCTCGTACCGTCCCGCGTGGCAGGAGCCGCTGCGAAACTCCTCGGTCAACCGCGCGGCGACGGCCCGCCTGGTCGGGTCGAGGTGACCGGTGCGGATACCGCGCTCGGCGAGCGTGCGCACGGCCTTGCGGATTGCCGCGACCTGCCCGGGCTCGAAGTGGTTGTTGACGATGACAACGTGCGGAAATCCTTGAGCGGCCAGCGCGGAGCAGATCTGCACGATGAGGTCGTGCAACACGCCCTCGCTAATCCCGACTGCGCCGGGGAAGTCGGTGCTCATGGTCGTGACGCCGTAGGGAATCGGCGGCAGCACCCGCACCGGGAACCGCCCCGCGACCCGCTCGCACACCCCGAGGGAGATCAGCAGATCAGTCCCCAACGGCGCATGCGGCCCATGCGGCTCGACCGCCCCGAGCGGCAACAACAGCACTGGTGGGTTGGCGGCTAGCTCACCTGCGGCGGGGGAGGTGAGATCGGCGAAGTTGACCCCAGCGCCTCCAGGGGGAAGGGCCGGGGAGCCGTCGGCCAACTCGCCCGCGGCGGGGGAGGGGAGGTCGTCGGACTTCAGTCGAGCGCCCCTGGCGGGGGCAGTGCGCGCTGGTGGGGCGGCGGCTGGTTCGCCTGCTGAGGCGAGGTCGTCAGAGTTGCCCCGGATGCCCTCGGTGGGGCGGTCCGTGCGCGGTGGCGGGGCGGCGGCTAGCTCGTCTGCCGCGGAGGAGGCGATGTCGCCGGTGTTGAGCCGAGTGCCGTCGGAGGGGTGGGGCACGGTCGCAGTGGGCGCCGGCGGGTTGGTGCCCCGTTCGCCTGCCGCTGGGGCGGTCTGGTTGGCGGAGGTGTCTCCGGCAGTGAGGGGAGTGGGGGCGGCGTGCGTTGGTGGGACGGCGGTCGGTTCGGCCGCCGGGGGTGCGGTGTCGCTGGTGGTCAAGTCAGGGCCTCCAGCGGGGAGGGGCGCGGGGTGAGGGCGCACAGGTCGGCTCGGCCTGCGGAGAGGATGGTGTTGGCCTCGTCGGTGGTGGTCAGGTAGCCGCCGACGAGGGTGCGGATGGCTGCTTCGGCGCGCACGCGGTCCGACAGGGCCGTGAGGTGGCCGCGGCCGTACTCCGGGCGGGACTCGGCGATGGTGTGGCCGGCGCGCACGTGCACCACGTCCGCGCCCCGCTCGCGCGCCTGCCGGGCCAGCGCCACGCCGTCGTCCGGGGTCAGGCCGCCGGGGGCGAGGTCGGCGACGCACAGCCGCACGACCAGCGGGCCCGGCCACTCCGCGCGCACCGCGTCGAGGACCTCCAGCGGGAAGGCCCGGGTGTGCGGGCGCGGGTTGGTCAGCGGGGACAGGAAGCCCGCCAGCAGGTGCCCGTCGGCCAGGTCCAGTTCCAGGACGTCGGCGTCGCGGGCGTGGCGGGCCGCGGCGGCGAACTGCACGCGCACGGCGTCGAAGTCGGTCAGCTCGGTCGGGACGGCGCTGAACGGCCCGTACGGCACGGCCGAGGCGGCCACCAGCGGCCAAGCCTCCTCACGCGGCAGCGGGATGTCCGCGCCCGCGTCGGCGGGCCGGGTCGCGCCGCGCGCACCCGCGTGGGTCAGCCGCACCGCCAGCAGGCCGCCGACCGCGTGCACGGCGTCGGCCAGCTTCGCCCACGGCGCGGAGGAGTCCAGGACCGGGGTGTCGGGGCAGATGCGGCCCTGCGGGGACACCGCGGCGGTCACCACGGCCAGGCCCGCGCCCGCCCGGATCGCCTCGACCGCGGTGTCGGGCGCGGCGTCGGCGACCAGCCGGTTGGGCAGCCGGGTCGCGCCGATGGCCAGCGGGGTGAACGCCGGTGGCGGCACGACCGCCCCGGGTGCGGCGCCCGCGAACCAGGCGTCGGCGACCCGGACCAGGTCGGGGTCGCGGGCGGCGAGGTTGGCGTGGGAGACCCGGCCGCTGCGGGTGAGCAGGTTGACCGCGAACTGGATCGGCGCGTAGCCGGTGTAGCGGGCGGTGTGCCGGAAGTAGGTCGCGCTGTCGCCCGCGGCCTGCTGGAACCGCTCGACCACCGGCTGCCGCTCGCCCTCGTACTCGGCCAGCGCCTCGCTCAGCGAACTCGTGCGCTCCACAGCGGCGGCCAAGGCGACGGCATCCTCCATCGCCAGCTTGGTCCCCGAGCCGATGGAGAAGTGCGCGGTGTGCGCGGCATCCCCGACCAGCACGGTGTTGCCGTCGTACCAGCGCTTGCAGCTCACCCGGGGGAAGTCGAGCCAGCGGGAGCGGTTGGACAGCAGGCGGTGCCCGGCCAGGTCGTCGGCGAACACCTCCGCGCAGAAGGCGATGCTCCCGGCCTCGTCGAGCCCGTCGAGCCCGGCCCGCCGCCACACCGGCTCGGCGCACTCGACGATCCACGTGCCCCGGTGCTCGTCGTAGGGGTAGGCGTGCGCCTGGAACAGCCCGTGCTCGGTCTCCCGGAAGCTGAAGGTGAAGGAGTCCAGCGGCAGGTCGGTGCCGTACCAGATGTACTTGCCGCCTTCGGGCCGCACCGACGCGTCGAAGCGCCCGGCGGCGCGCAAGCGGCTGTGGGCGCCGTCGGCGGCCACCACGAGATCGGCCTCGGGCGGGGTGTCCACCTCGACGCCGAAGCGCAGATCGGCGCCCAGGGACCGGGCGCGCTCCTGGAGGATGGCCAGCAGCCGGGTGCGGGCGATGGCGGTGAACTCGTTGCCGCCCGCGTGCACGAGCTTGCCGCCGAAGCGGATGTCCACCGCCGACCAGCGGGCGAACGAGTCGGTGATCGCCTGGTGGGTGGGCGCGTCGGCCTCGCGGAGGCCGCCGAGGGCGCCCGCGGAGAAGACCACGCCCCAGCCGAAGGTGGCGTCCGGGGCGTTGCGCTCCAGCACGGTCACCCCGTGCCCGGCCTTGCGCAGCAGGATCGCCAGGAAGAGCCCGGCAGGCCCGCCCCCGACCACGACGGTGTTCATGCGACCACCTCGGCCAGCCGCTGCGCCTCCGCGGGATCGGCGGTGGTGGGGAACAGGACCAGCTCGTCGCAGCCCGCGTCGGCGTACCCGCGGACGAAGTCGCGCACCTCGCGCGCCGAGGTCAGCGCCCCGGCGGCGATCCGGTCGGCGAACGGGCCGGTGAAGGCGTAGTAGTCGCGCAGGTAGTCCCGGCCGCGGTCGGGGTCGACCAGCGCGACGTACCCCTGGCCCCACAGCAGCGGCTCGCCCGGCCTGCCCAGGTCCTGCCAGGCGGCGCGGGCCTTGGTGGCCGCCGAGGCGAACGCCCGCGGCGGGCCGCCGCCGTGGGCGTAGCCGTCGCCGTAGCGGGCCATCCGCGCCAGCGCCGCCCCGCTGCTCCCGCCGACCAGCAGCCCGACGCCGCCGCGGCCGAAGCGCGGCACCGGGAACTCGGCGACCTCGCCGCGCAGGTAGGCCAGCTGGGCCGAGAGCGCCCGGCCCCGGGTGCGGTGGTCGACGCCCGCGGCCGCGTAGTCGTCCCGGCGGGCGCCGACGGCCAGGCCGAGGGTCAGCCGACCGGGGGCCAGCGCGTCGATCGCGGCGGCCTGCTTGGCCAGCAGGGCGGGGGAGCGCAGCGGGCCGATGGCGATCATGGTGGCCAGGCCGATGCGGGTGGTGACCGCGGCCGCGGCCGCGAGCGCGGCGAACGGCTCGACGCTGCCGTAGCGGATCCGGTCGAGGACGCCGAGGGTGCTGAAGGGGCCCGCGTCGGCCGTCCGCGCCCAGTCGAGCAGGGCCTGCCCGGTCATCCCGGGGACCGTCGTGGGCAACCCGATTCCGACCTGCACCAGCCACACCGCCCTGTGCGCCGTACGGTCCTGCGGACGATCAAACGTTACGGTTGACTCCGGTAGGGTGTCAACTAAACTGCGACCGTGTCCGACAGCGCGCCCCAGGACCTCGTCCTGACCATCCTCGGCGCGCATCTGCGGCCCCGCGAGTCGACCCCGGTGTGGTCCGGCGGGCTGGTCACCCTGCTCGGCGGCTTCGGGTACACCCCAGGAGCCAGCCGGGTCGCGCTCAACCGGCTCGTGGCGGGCGGCCTGCTGGCCAGGGCCCGCGACGGCAGGCTCGTGCACTACACCCTCACCCGCCGCGCGCTGGACGTGCTGGCCGAGGGCGACGAGCGCATCTTCGGCCTCGGCGCGGCGCGCACCGGCGAGGTGGCGTGGACCGTGCTGTGGCACAGCATCCCCGAGGAGCGCCGCGACGCGCGGACCCGGCTGGTGCGCAGGCTGCGCTTCCTCGGCTTCGGCCAGGTCCAGGACGGCGCCTGGCTCGCCGCCCACGACCGCGCCGCCCAGGTCACCCGGCTGTGCGCCGAACTCGGCGTGGAGAAGCACACCGGCGTGCTGGTCGGCGCGCCCGTCCCCGACTTCGCCGACTTCGCCCGCCGGGTGTGGGACCTCGACGCCCTGGCCGAGCGCTACCGCGCCTTCGTCGCCGACTTCGCCGACGTGCGCGCCGACTCCGACGCCGCGGCCTTCCACCTGCGGGTGCGGCTGGTGCACGCCTTCCGCCAGTTCGCCCTGCTCGACCCGGAGCTGCCCGCCGACCTCATCGCCCCACCCCCCGACCGGGCCGCGGCCGTGCGGCTCTTCCATGACCGGTACCCCGCGCTGGAGACCCCGGCGCGACGGCACTTCGACGGAGTGATGACGCCGTGACCGACCAATCGGCCGCCCTGACCTACACCTCCTATCTCGCCCTGGACGAGATCCTGGGCGCCCAGCGGCCGCGCTCCGACGAGCACGACGAACCGCTGTTCATCGTCGTGCACCAGGTCTACGAGCTGTGGTTCAAGCAGCTGCTGCACGAGCTGGAGCACCTGCAGGAGCGGCTGGCCGCGGGCGACACCGCGCACGCCGTGCGCACCCTGCGCCGCGTGCTGACCATCCTCAAGGTCGTCGTCGCCCAGATCGACGTGCTGGAGACGATGACCCCGCGCCAGTTCACCAGCTTCCGCGCCCGCCTCGACTCCTCCAGCGGCTTCCAGTCCGCCCAGTTCCGCCAGCTGGAGGCCGTGCTGGGCCGCCGCGACCGCCGCGCGTTCGCCCACTACCCCGAGGGCGGCGAGCAGCGCGCCGCGATCGAGGCCGCGATGGCGCGGCCCTCGGTGATGGACTCCTTCGTGGCCTACCTGGTCAAGCACGGCTACGACGTCCCGGCGTCGGTCGTCTCCCGCGACGTCGGCCAGGCGTGGGTGGAGTCCCCCGAGCTGCAGCGCGTCCTGCTGCAGGTCTACACCGACGACTCCGGGCCGTCCACGGTGGCCGAGCACCTGGTCGACCTGGACGAGGGGATGCAGGAGTGGCGCTACCGGCACGTCAAGATGGTCGAGCGCACGATCGGCGACAAGCGCGGCTCGGGCGGCTCGGCGGGCGCGAAGTACCTGCGGGGCACGCTGTTCCAGCCGGTGTTCCCGGACCTGTGGGCCGTGCGGAGCCTGCTGTGAGCCTGGCCGAGCACTACTCGCGGTTCGCCGTCGCCGACCGCCTGCTGCTGACCGGCCACTCCCACCAGGCGTGGCCGGACGTCGCCAGGGACGCCCAGCTGGCCGCCTTCGACGCCGCCGCGTCCCTTGTGGACGAGAAGTGGGGCGAGGCGTTCGCCAAGGCCGACCGGGTGCGCGAGCACTTCCGCGCGCTGCTGTCCGAACCCGGCGGCGACATCGCCCTCGGGCAGAACACCCACGAGCTGGTCATCCGGTTCCTGTCCGCGCTCGACCTGCGCGCCCGACCCCGGCTGATCACCACCGACGGCGAGTTCCACACCCTGCGCAGGCAGCTCGCCCGCCTGGCCGAAGCCGGGTTGGCCGTCGTGCGCGTGCCCGCCGAGCCCGCCGACAGCCTCGCGGCCCGGCTGGCCGCCGAAGTGGACGACCGCACCGCCGCGGTCCTGGTGTCCTCGGTGCTGTTCGAGACCGCCCGCATCGTCCCCGACCTCGGCGAGCTGGCCGCCGCCGCGGCGCGGGTCGGGGCCGAGCTGCTCGTCGACGCCTACCACGCGCTCGGCGTCGTGCCGTTCCCGCTGGCCGAGCAGGGCCTGGCCGACGCCTGGGTCGTCGGCGGCGGGTACAAGTACCTGCAGCTGGGGGAGGGCAACTGCTTCCTGCGCCTGCCCGCCCACGCCCAGGCCATGCGCCCGGTGCTGACCGGCTGGTTCGCCGAGTTCGACGCGCTGGCCGCCGAGCGCGACCCCGCCCACGTCGACTACGCCCCGGGCGGGCACCGGTTCGCGGGCTCGACCTACGACCCCACCAGCCACTACCGCGCCGCCCGGGTCGCCGACTTCTTCGCCGAGCACGGGCTCACCGACCACGCGCTGCGGGCGATCTCGCTGCGCCAGACCGCCCTGCTGGCCGCCGAGTTCGACGCGCTCGACCTGCCGCCGGGGCTGATCACCCGCGACCGCGACCTGCCGCGCACCTCCTACGGCGGGTTCCTCGCCCTGCGCACCCCGCGGGCCGCGCAGCTGCAGGCCGCGCTGCGCGAGCGCGGGGTGCTCACCGACAACCGCGGTGAGCACCTCCGCTTCGGCCCCGCGCCGTACCTGGCCGACGACCAGCTCCGGGCGGCGATGGCCGCGCTCGGCGAGGCGGCTCAGGCGCCCACGTAGTCCGCGAGGTGCTCGCCGGTGACCGTCGAGCGGGCGGCCACCAGGTCGGCGGGCGTGCCCTCGAAGACGATCTGGCCGCCGTCGTGGCCCGCGCCCGGACCGATGTCGATGATCCAGTCGGCGTGCGCCATCACGGCCTGGTGGTGCTCGATGACGATGACCGACTTGCCCGAGTCGACCAGCCGGTCGAGCAGGCCGAGCAGCTGCTCGACGTCGGCCAGGTGCAGACCGGTGGTCGGCTCGTCGAGGACGTAGACGCCGCCCTTCTCGGCCATGTGCGTGGCCAGTTTGAGCCGCTGCCGCTCGCCGCCGGAGAGCGTGGTGAGCGGCTGGCCCAGCTTGAGGTAGCCCAGGCCGACGTCCACCAGGCGCTTGAGGATGGCGTGCGCGGCGGGCAGCTTGGCCTCGCCGTCGGCGAAGAACTCCTCGGCCTCGGTCACCGACATCGCCAGCACCTCGCTGATGTCGCGCCCGCCGAAGTGGTACTCCAGCACCGCGGCCTGGAAGCGCTTGCCGTCGCACTCCTCGCAGGTGGTGGCCACCCCGGCCATCATCGCCAGGTCGGTGTAGATCACCCCGGCGCCGTTGCAGGTCGGGCACGCGCCCTCGGAGTTGGCGCTGAACAGGGCGGGCTTGACGTCGTTGGCCTTGGCGAAGGCCTTGCGGATCGGCTCCAGCAGGCCGGTGTAGGTCGCCGGGTTGCTGCGCCGCGAGCCGCGGATGGCGGTCTGGTCGACCGAGACGACCCCGGCCGACGCCGGGATGGAGCCGTGGATCAGCGAGCTCTTACCCGAGCCCGCCACGCCGGTGACCACGCACAGGACGCCGAGCGGGACGTCGACGTCGACCTTCTTCAGGTTGTGCCGGTCGGCGCCGCGGATCTCCAGCTTGCCCTTGGGCTTGCGCACCTTGGCCTTGAGCGCGGCCCGGTCGTCCAAGTGCCGCCCGGTCACCGTGTCGCTGCCGCGCAGGCCGTCGACCGGGCCTTCGTAGCAGACCGTGCCGCCGCCGCTACCGGCGCCGGGGCCGAGGTCGACCACGTGGTCGGCGATCGCGATGACCTCCGGCTTGTGCTCGACCACCAGCACGGTGTTGCCCTTGTCGCGGAGCTGGAGCAGCAGCTCGTTCATCCGCTGGATGTCGTGCGGGTGCAGGCCGATGGTGGGCTCGTCGAAGACGTAGGTGACGTCGGTGAGGCTGGAGCCGAGGTGGCGGACCATCTTGACCCGCTGCGCCTCGCCGCCGGAGAGCGTGCCGGAGGGCCGGTCGAGGGAGAGGTAGCCCAGGCCGATCTTGACGAAGGAGTCCAGGGTGTGGCCCAGCTTGGCGATCAGCGGGGCCACCGACGGCTCGTTCAGCTCGCTGACCCACTTGGCCAGGTCGCTGATCTGCATCGCGCAGGCGTCGGCGATGTTGATCTTCTTGATCTTCGAGGACCGGGCCGCGGCGTTGAGCCGGGTGCCGTCGCAGTCCGGGCAGGTGTCGAACTTGACCGCGCGCTCGACGAAGGCCCGCACGTGCGGCTGCAGCGACTCCTTGTCCTTGGACAGGAACGACTTCTGGATCTTCGGGATGAGTCCCTCGTAGGTGAGGTTGGAGCTCTCGACCTTGACCTTCGTCGGCTCCTTGTAGAGGAAGTCCTGCATCTCCTTCTTGGTGAAGTCCTTGATCGGCTTGTTGGGGTCGACGAACCCGGACTTGGCGTAGATCTGCACGGTCCAGTAGTTGTCGGACTTCCACCCGGGGATGGTGAACGCGCCCTCGGCGATCGACTTGGTGTCGTCGTAGAGCTGGGTGAGGTCGATGTCGGAGACCTTGCCGCGGCCCTCGCACCGCGGGCACATGCCGCCGGTGATGCTGAACTCGCGCTTCTCCTTGACCGCCTGCCCGCCGCGCTCGACGGTGACGGCCCCGGCCCCGCTGATCGAGGCGACGTTGAAGGAGAACGCCTGGGGGGAGCCGATGTGCGGCTTGCCGATCCGGCTGAACAGGATCCGCAGCATCGCGTTGGCGTCGGTGACCGTGCCGACGGTGGAGCGCGGGTCGGACCCGATGCGCTCCTGGTCGACGATGATCGCGGTGGTCAGGCCGTCGAGCACGTCGACGTCGGGGCGCGCCATCGTGGGCATGAACCCCTGGACGAACGTGCTGTAGGTCTCGTTGATCATCCGCTGCGACTCGGCGGCGACCGTGCCGAAGACCAGCGAGCTCTTGCCGGAGCCGGAAACCCCGGTGAACACCGTCAGCCGCCGCTTGGGGATCTCGACGCTGACGTCCTTGAGGTTGTTCACCCGCGCGCCGTGCACGCGGATCATGTCGTGGCTGTCCGCGACGTGCTCCACAATCGTCTCCTTGCTCATGTGGCCACACGCTAAACCCGCCCGCCCGCCGCCCGCTTCTCGATTCATGCTCCGTCGGCGACCGGGCGGCCAGCGGCAGCCCACCGGCCGACCCGCGGGCTCCACCGGGCAGAATGGGCCGTCACGTGCGCACGGTTCGGGGAGGAAACAGCGGTGGATCACGGCGAGTTGCGCGGTGTGGTCGCGATGGACGGCCCCTCCGGCACCGGTAAGTCCACCGTCGCCAAGCGGCTGGCGGACCGCCTCGGCGCGGCCTACCTCGACACCGGCGCGATGTACCGGGCCATCACCCTGGCCGTGCTGCGCGCGGGCGTCGACCCCGCCGACGCCGCGGCCGTGCTGCGCGTCGCCGAGGCCGCCGACCTGGGCATCGGCGCCGCGGTGGACGCCCCCGTGCTGCTCGACGGCGACGACGTCTCCGCCGAGATCCGCGGCCCCGAGGTCACCCTGGCCGTCTCCGCGGTGTCGGCGGTGCCCAAGGTCCGCGAGCGCCTCGTCGCGCTGCAGCGGCGGATGATCAGCGAGGCCAGGGCGCGCCGCGGCGGCATCGTCGTCGAGGGCCGCGACATCGGCACCGTCGTCGCCCCCGACGCCGCGCTCAAGGTCTTCCTCACCGCCAGCGCCGACGCCCGCGCCCAGCGCCGGGCGATGCAGGACAGCGCCGCCGGGCGCGAGGTCACCGTCGACGCCACCCTCGCCGACGTCGAGCGCCGCGACCGCCTGGACTCCACCCGCGCCGTCTCGCCCATGCGCCCGGCCCACGACGCCGTGGAGGTCGACACCACCGACCTCGACATCGACGGGGTCCTGGACCGGCTGGTCGAGCTGGTCGACGAGCGCGGGATGCGGGCCACTGCGGAGGCCAACGGCCGATGATCGATGCGCCCGACCTGCCCGAGGGCGCGGTGCCCCGGCTGGCCGACACCGCCCGCTGGATCGGCGCCTGGCTGCACCGGCCCGCCTTCCGGGTCCGCGTCACCGGCCGCGAGCGCGTGCCGCGCACCGGCCCGGTCGTGCTCGTGGCCAACCACAGCTCGCTGCTGGAGCCGCAGCTGATCTACGGAATGCTGCCGCGCCGCTCGGTGTTCCTGGTCAAGGAGGAGCTGTTCCGCGGCCTCGCGGGACGGCTGCTGCGCGCCATCGGCCAGGTGCCGATCCGGCGCGGCGAGGCCGACCGCGCGCCGCTGATGGCGGCCGTGCGGGTGCTGCGCGGCGGCGGGCTCGTCGGGGTCTTCCCCGAGGGCACCCGCGGCGCAGGCGACGTCACCGCGGCCGAGCAGGGCGCGGCCTGGCTGGTCCGCGCCTCCGGGGCGCTGGTGCTGCCGGTCGCCACCCGCGGCACCCGCCGTCCCGACGGCGCCCGCAGGCGGTTCCGGCCGGTCGTCGACCTGCTGGTCGGCGAACCGTTCGCGCTGGAGGTCGGGCGCGGCCGCTCGGGCCTGCACGAGGCCACCGAACAGATCCGGGTCCGCCTCGCGGGCCTGGTGCACGAACTAGACGAGAAGCGACGGGCATGACCGAACTGGATGGCACCTGGTCCGACGAGTCCGAATGGACCGCGGTCACCGAAATCGAGGACGCCGGGGACGGGGGCGCAGCCCCCCCGCAGCCGGTGCTGGCCATCGTCGGTCGGCCCAACGTGGGCAAATCGACGCTGGTCAACCGCATCCTGGGCCGCCGGGAGGCGGTCGTGCAGGACGTGCCGGGGGTGACCCGCGACCGGGTCGCCTACGACGCGCAGTGGAGCGGGCGCAAGTTCACCGTGCTCGACACCGGCGGCTGGGAGCCCAAGGCCGAGGGCATGGCTGCCGCGGTCGCCGCCCAGGCCGAGTACGCGATGCAGCACGCCGACGCCGTGCTGGTCGTGGTCGACGCCACCGTCGGCGCAACGGCGACCGACGAGGCGGTGGCCCGGGTGCTGCGCCGCTCCAAGCGGCCCGTGCTGCTGGTGGCCAACAAGGTCGACGACGAGCGCCTGCTCGCCGACACCGCGGCCCTGTGGTCGCTGGGCCTGGGCGAGCCGTACCCGGTCAGCGCCCTGCACGGGCGCAACTCCGGCGACCTGCTCGACGCCATCCTGGCCGTGCTCCCGGAGACCCCGCGCGAGACCTACACCGCCGCCGCGGGCGGCCCGCGCCGGGTCGCCCTGGTCGGCAAGCCCAACGTCGGCAAGTCCAGCCTGCTCAACCGGCTGACCGGCGAGGACCGCGCCGTGGTCGACTCGGTCGCGGGCACCACGGTCGACCCGGTGGACTCCCTGGTCGAGCTGGACGGCCAGGTGTGGCGGTTCGTCGACACGGCGGGCCTGCGCAAGCGGGTCAACTTCGCCAGCGGCGCGGAGTACTACGCCTCCCTGCGCACCAAGGGCGCGATCGAGTCCGCCGAGGTCGCAATTGTGCTGCTCGACGCCAGCGAGCCCATCTCCGAGCAGGACCTGCGGGTGCTGACGATGGTGGTCGACGCGGGCCGGGCGTGCGTGCTCGCGCTGAACAAGTGGGACCTCGTCGACGAGGACCGCCGCCACGAGCTGGAGCGGGAGCTGGAGCGCGGCCTGGTGCGGGTCACCTGGGCCGAGCGGGTCAACGTCTCGGCGCTCACCGGCCGCGCCGTGCGCAAGCTCGCCCCCGCGCTGCGCACCGCGCTGGCGTCCTGGGACCAGCGCATCCCCACCGGGCGGCTCAACGGCTGGCTCAACGACCTGGTCGCCGCCACCCCGCCGCCGGTGCGCGGCGGCAAGCAGCCCAAGATCCTCTTCGCCACCCAGGCGTCCACCCGGCCGCCGACGTTCGTGCTGTTCACGACCGGTTTCCTGGAGGCTGGCTACCGCCGCTTCGTCGAGCGCAGGCTGCGCGAGGAGTTCGGCTTCGCAGGCAGCCCGATCCGCATCTCGGTGCGCGTGCGGGAGAAGAAGCAGCGCCGCTAGGCCGCGTGCTCCCGCAGCAGCTTGGCGGTCAGCTCCGGGCGCTCCCACCAGAACAGGTGGCCCACCTCGGCCATGACCTCCAGGCGGGCGCCGGGGATGGCCCCGGCGACGTGCGCGGCGTTGGCGAAGGGGACGATCTCGTCCGCGGTGCCGTGGATGACCAGCGTGGGCGCGGTGACGCCCGCGAGGTCGGCCACGGCGTCGTGCCGCAGCGCGGCGAGCTGCTGCATCATGATCACCTGGGTGGGCACCCGCTCGGCCAGCGCGGCATCGGCGAAGCGGGCGAACCAGCCCTCGTCGGCGCGCGTCGCGGGGGAGAGGTTGGCCTCGTAGCTGGCGCGCATGGTCTCGCGGACGTCCCCAGTCGAGCGGGCCCTGGCGATGCGCGCCAGCCCGGGGCTGCTCAGGGTGCCGCCGCTGCCCGCGTACGTGCAGCCCAGGGCCAGCGTGCGCACCTTCTCCGGGTGCCGGATGGCCAGCTGCTGGGCGACCATCCCGCCGAGGCTCGTGCCGAAGACGTGGGCGTCGGCCCAGCCCAGCGCGCCGACCAGCGCGGCGGCGTCGTCGGCGAGGTCGGTGACCTCGTAGGGCGGCTCGGCCCGGCTGCTGGCGCCGATGCCGCGGTGGTCGTAGGCCACGACGTCGAAGTCGCGCTCCAGCTCGGCCAGCAGCGGCTCGCCCCACATCCGGTGGTGGCCCGCCATCCCCTGGATGAGCAGCAGCGGCGGACCGTCACCGCGCCTCACGTAGTGCAGTGAACGGTCACCCAGATCGGCGATGGCCACGGCGGTTTCTCCTGTCGTCGGACGGGGACGAGGTTAGGCTCGAACCGCACACGGGGAGGACCGACGTGGCCGCAGACACACCCATCCGTGTCGTCCTCGCCGACGACGAGCCGCTCCTGCGGCACGGGCTGCGGGTGCTGCTCACCGCCGACGGCCGGGTCGACGTGGTCGCCGAGGCGG
This sequence comes from Actinokineospora sp. NPDC004072, assembly GCF_053604195.1. Taxonomy (NCBI): domain Bacteria; kingdom Bacillati; phylum Actinomycetota; class Actinomycetes; order Pseudonocardiales; family Pseudonocardiaceae; genus Actinokineospora; species Actinokineospora sp. NPDC004072. The sequence continues at coordinate 42,050 of NZ_JBSGHB010000020.1, forward strand.
GCGACGGAGCCGAAGCCGTCGCCGCCGTCCGCCACCACCGCCCCGACGTCCTCCTCCTCGACGTCCAGATGCCCGTCGTCGACGGCCTCACCGCCCTCCGCGAACTCTCCGACGTCCCGGTCATCACCGCGATCCTCACCACCTTCGACCTCGACGACTACGTCGCGCGTGCCCTGGAGTTGGGCGCCGCGGGCTTCCTCCTCAAGGACGCCGAACCAGACGTCCTCATCCGCGCCGTCCTGGACCTGGCAGCAGGCGGCGCGGTCCTCGACCCGCGCATCACCGCCCGCCTCCTACCCCGCCTCCGCAGCGCGGGCCTGTCCCTGCGCCGCTCCCAAGCCCTCACCGCCCTCAGCGCCCGCGAACGCCAAGTCCTCGACCAGCTGGCTGACGGCCGCGCCAACGCCACCATCGCCGAGTCCCTGGGCCTGACCGAGGCAACGGTCAAGAGCTACGTCTCCCAGGTCCTGACCAAACTGGGCGTCCACAACCGAGTCCAAGCCGCCCTCCTACTCCACGGCATAGACCTCCCCGCCGAGGAGCGCCTATGACCACCCAACCCCAACCCCGCCCCCACCACACCGCCCACCCACCCCCTCCACCCTCACGTATCGCTACCGCCACCCCGTTCCCACCCTCCACCCCACCCCGCCCCCCGCTGACCACCCCCATCCCTGGCGGCCGCGCCCGTCGCCCTCAACCCGCCAACCCACCTCCGCCGACCGCGACCGTCCCCGACGACCCCACCTGTCGCCCTCATTCCGCCAGTCCACCTCCGCCGCCTGTGACCGCTGCCGCCTCCGACGGTTCCGCCCGGCG
>NZ_JBSGHB010000020.1:42967-130355 GCF_053604195.1 Actinokineospora sp. NPDC004072
GCTCTCAATCCGCCAGTCCACCTCCGCCGCCTGTGACCGCTGCCGCCTCCGACGGTTCCGCCCGGCGCTCTCAATCCGCCAGTCCACCTCCGCCGTCTGCGACCGCTGCCGCCTCCGACGGTTCCGCCCGGCGCTCTCAATCCGCCAGTCCACCTCCGCCGACCGCGACCGTCCCCGACGACCCCACCTGTCGCCCTCAATCCGCCAACCCACCTCCGCCGTCTGCGACCGCTACCGCTCCCGACGGTTCCACCCGTCGCCCTCTACCCGCCAATGCGCCCCCGCCGCCCGCAACCGGCGGCCCCACCTGTCGGCCAGTTCAACCCACCAATCCAGCTCCGCCGCCATCGGTCGCTTCCGCCGCCGACGGGCGAACCCGTCGGCCGGTTCGACCCGCCGACCTCCCTCCGCAGTCCTCGGCCCCTTCCACTGCCGGTGCGCCCGCCCGTCGGCTGGTTCGGCTCGCTATCCCATCCCGTCCGCCGTCGGCCACGTCCGCCGGCGGTGGCACCACCAGTCGGCCGATCCGACCCGCCCCCTCATCCCAGCCGGCCCCGGCCACTCCCGACACCAGCGGAACCGCCCGTGGGCGGGAGCTGGCCACCGAGCACCACCTCCAACCAGCCCAACCTCACCAACCTCCGCCCCTGCCCGTCGCGGAGCGGCTGTGATGGACTGGCGGCCCGGTCCGGTCGCCAGGCGCATCGGCCTGGAGGTCCTGGCGGTCGGCGTGCCCCTGCTCGCCGTGCTCCTGTCCTACCCGCCCAACCCATGGGCGATGCCGGTGGCGATCGGAGCGTGCCTGGCGCTGCCGCTGCGCCTGCGCTGGCCGTGGCTGGCGTTCGCCCTGTGCCTGCCCGCCCTGTACGGCAACCTGGGCTGGCCACCCGCCCTCGTCGCCCTGTTCCGCCTCGGCCTCTGCACCAAGCGCGGGTGGGTCGCGCTGGCCGTAGCCATCGTGGTGGTGACCGTGCAGGCCGCCAACGGCTTCGGCCTGGACGAGCCGGTCGCCAACCAGCTGATGAGCCTGATGTTCACCCTGGTCGCCCCCGCGGCCCCAGCCGCTCTCGGCGTGCTGGTCCGCCTGCGCGCCGAGCTCAGCGCCACCCTCGCCGAGCGCGACCAGGCCCGCCGCGCCGAGCTCACCGCCCGCCTCGACACCGCCCGAGCCGACGAACGAGCCCGCATCACCCGCGAGATCCACGACGCCGTCGGCCACAACACCACCCTCATCGCCGTCCAGGCCGCCGCCCTCGCCGCCACCACCACCGACCCCACGGCCCGCGAAACCGCCGACCACCTCCGCCGCCTCGCCAAGCAGTCCCTGGCCGAGATGCGCGCCGCTCTGGGCCTGACCACCCCCGACACCCGCCGCGGCCTAGCCGACATCCCCGCCCTCATCACCCAAACCCGAGCCGCAGGCGTCGACGTCCGCTACACCCCCGTGGCAGCCACCCCCAGCCCCCTCATCAGCCGAGCCCTCTACCGCGTCGTCCAAGAGGCCCTGACCAACGCGGTCAAACACGCCCCCGGCGCCCCCATCACGGTCAACCTGACCCGCGACACAGCCCACATCGTCGTCTCGGTGGTCAACGGCCCACCCACCCAACACCCAGACCTCACCCCCGGCGGCACCGGCCTGGAAGGCCTCACCGAACGAGTCCGCACCGCAGGCGGCACCCTCACCACCACCCCCCGCCAGGACGGCGGCTTCACCCTCCAAGCCACCCTCCCAGCCCACCGAAAGTAGCCCCCAACACCCCCAACTTCCGGCGGTAGCCACCCCCACCCACCCCGAGCGATAGTCCGACATGCTCCCTGCCAGTCCCGGGAGCACATCGGGGGTGGTGAGGGACCTGCCGCCGGGGGGCAGGCCCCTCACCCCACCCCCGCACCAACCCCACCAACCCCATGCGCTAGTCTTCTGCACGCAAGACAGACCGGGCTGTGGCGCAGCTTGGTAGCGCACTTGACTGGGGGTCAAGGGGTCGCAGGTTCAAATCCTGTCAGCCCGACCAGAGAGGCCGCGAAGACGCAGGTCAGAGCGGTTTCCCGCCGGTTCTGTCGTACGCAGGCCCCGGGGTATCCAGGATTTGTCCAGGATGACCCGGGGCTTTCGCACGTCTAGGCCGCTGCCAGTTCGGCGACCGCCGCCGCGCGGCCCACGTCCAGGGCGTCCGCCACGACGTCGAGCCGGTCGGGCCACAGGTGCCCGTACACGTCGAGCGTCATCGAGGCGTCTCGGTGCCCGAGCATCTGCTGAACGACTTTCACGTCCGCCCCGGCGGCGATGGCGAGCGAGGCCGCCGTGTGCCGCAGCTTGTGCGGGGTGAGGCCCTTCACCTTCAGCTTGGCCGCCGAGACCGCCGCGTTGAACTCCCGGACCCGCCAGTTGTTGGCCCGCAGCGACAGCCCCCGCGCTGTGCGGAACACCAGTTCGTCATCGTCACGTCCGGCGATGAGCGCCCGCAGCTCGGGCACCAGCGACGCGGGGATGGCTACCGTGCGTGCCTTGCCGTTCTTCGGCGGCCCCACGTGCTGGACTCCGCCGAGCTCGTAGAACGTTCTCATGACCCGGATGCGCCGGTTAGCGAGGTCGACATGGCCGACGAGCAGCGCGGCGGCCTCACCCCAGCGCAGGCCGGTATAGGCGAGCAGCAGGATCAGGACGCGGTTCACTGCGGCGCCCGCCGTGGGCCGGTTGTACTTGGTCCGCAGCGTGCTCGCTGCCGTGGCCAGCAGCTCTACCTGCCGGTACGTGAGGTAGACGTGTTCGGCATCGGGCGCAACGGGCACGGTGACGCCCTTGGCCGGGTTGCTGGGCAGCCGCGCGGGCACACACCAGCCCAGGACCATGCTCAGCACCCGATAGGCGTGCCGTGCCTGCGACGGTCCGAGGCCGCTGCCGCCCTGGTCCTTCGACCTGACCAGCTTGGCCACCCAGACCGCGACGTCTTCCTTGGTGATGGCATTCAAGGGCAGGTCGCCCCAACTCGGAAGCACGTGGTTGTCCAACAAGCCGCGGTACTTCCACCAAGTCGAGGGTCGCAATTCGTGCCGCGACTCCAGCCACTTCTCCGCGATCTCGCCCAGCCGAGCCTTGCCCGCGGTCGGGTCGACATAGGTGCCAGCCGATAACGTCTGCTCCAGCTCCCGCTGCCGACTTTCCGCGAGAGCCTTGGTCGACATGCTCTCCGAGCGCTGCCGGTTGGTGCGGTCGAGGTACATCACCATCCAGCGGCCCGGAGGCTTGCGACCGGCCTCTTTTGCCTTGGCCGCGAGTTTCTTGTACGACGCCGTTTTCGACCGGTCGTATATCCACACGCGAGCCATCAGACCGTCCCCGGCCGACTGTCCACCCAGGCGTAAACATCCTCGGGCCGGAACTTGACGTACTTGCCGATACGGCGACCAGGCGGACCGTACCGCTTCGACCGCCACTGGTAGATTGTCTGGAGCGGGACACCCAGGAACTCGGCAAGTTCCTTCGGCCCCCAGAGCTTGCTCATGGCCGATTCTCCTCTCGGTAGGCGCGTTGGCGGGGAAGTCGTTTGCTCTCCGCGATGGCGGCGGCGAGTTCGCGTTCGGCTTCGTTGTGGTGGCCGACTCCGGCGAAGTCCCATTCGCCGACGACGACGACCGTTTCGGGGTCGAGGTCGGCGGCGGCCAGGAGTTCGGCGAGGCGGAAGGCGCGGCGGTCGGCGCGGATCGCGCCGAAGGTGGTGGAGTAGGCGCGGGATTTGGTGAGGAAGTGGCCGCGGAAGCCGAGCATGTGCGCCCAGCGCCGCAGGTTGAGGTCCGCGTAGTCGGGGTGTTCGCCGAGGTCCCAGCAGGTTTGAATCATCCGGCGGTGGTGCTCGGACACGCGCAGGAAGTCGATGTCCTGCTGCGAGCGGATGGGCCGGTCAGCCGCTTCGCTCTTGCCGGTGCCCTTGGTCGCGTACTTGGCTACGTAGGCGGCGAGGGCGTCCTCTGCGATGCCGTCCCGGTCGCCGTCGCCCTGGTCGTGGGTGATGGTGCGGACGTCGACCTGCGCGCCGAAGGCGAGGTCGATGGGTGTGCCGTCGGGGCGGACGGTCTCCACCGACACCGCCGCGGCGGCGGCCCGGATGGCGTGGTCGAGCAGGTCGGCGGTGGCCCACGCGGGGGGTGGGGTGTCGGGGCCGTGGGGTCCGTCGAGGCGGATCACGGCGTGGAAGTGGACCAGGCCGCGCCGCTGGTACTCGGCGACCTTGCCGTAGGAGAGGCGCAGGTGCTCGCCGAGCTCGCCCACCCGCAGGCCGCCGAGGTTGGCCAGCCTGCGCCGCAGGTAGGTGGTGAAGCGGTGCCAGAGCGCGCCGCTGTGGGCCTGCCAGAGCACCGCGCCCACGTAGTCATAGCCGTCTGGGTCCAGGGGCGCGCCGAGGCGGGGGTCGTGGTCGTGGTGGAACTGCCCGCACCCGCACGGACGCCGCTTGCCGCCCGTGGTGGTGGGCTGGTTGTGCACGCGGCCGAAGGAGGGCGGGGTGAGGGTCACGAACGCCCGCGGGTGGGCGGTGACGGTGGTGGGGATGCCCTTGTGGCCGCCGCACAGGCCCGCGCGCATGAGGTGGAAGGCGTCGGCGGCGTAGCGGTCGCTACAGCTCGGGCAGACGGCTTCGCGGCGGTTGCCGCAGGGCACCATCACCGAGCCGGTGTGGTGGTGGATCAGCCGGTCAGTGGTGGTGTCGATCAGGCCGTACTCGCCGGACAGGCGAATCGGTTTCGCGCAGCCGCCGGTGGCCTCGACCTTGGCCCGCCAATCATGGTAGTCCGCGCGGCGAATGCGGTCGGCGATCATGTCATCGAGCAGGGCGGTCATGCAGTCCTCCTTTCCGGGTGGGGTAGGTGGTCGAGGGCCAAGCAGCCCAAGTAGCGGGTGTAGGCGGGCGGGATGGCTTCGCGGGCGCTCTTGGCGCTCATCCAGTGGCAGCCCATCGCGTCGGCGTAGGCGCGTTCGTCGCGATGCTCGAAGGCCAGCAGCCCGACGTGGCGGCACGGGTTGGTCAGCTGCAGGCCCCAACCCGAGGTCTCGAAGACCCGATGCCGCCGCACCCGCAGCCCGAACATCGAGCCGCACAGCAGGAAATCCGCGCGCAGCGGGGCCTCCGGGACGTTCTCGATCACCCACACCGGATGCCCGGAGGCGAGCAGCGCCGCCCTGGTCGGACCGAGCAGGTCCGGGTGGGTACTGCGGTCGCCGCGCCAGCCGGTCACCCGGCAGTAGCGCTGGCAGGGCGGGGAGGCGTGGATCAGGTCGAACTCGGCTGCGTGCGCGGCCAGGAACTCCAGCGCGTCGCCCTCGTGGAACACCTCGCCCACGTAGTTCGGCTGCGGGCGGATGTCCACGCCGGTCACGTGGAACCCCGCAGCCTGGTATCCCTTCGTCGCCCCGCCCTCATGACAGAACAGGTCCAACACACGCGGCACGGTCACGCGATCCTCCCCAGGTGGACAGCAGCAGGCGGGCCGGGACGCATGTGTCCCAGCCCGCCCACAGCGGGATAACGGGTTGTTGTCAGGCCACGGGGTGGCCGTTGGTGATGTGGTCGGCCAGCACGCGCGCGGCGAGGGCGTCGGAGAGCCGCACCACGGATTGCACGTCGGCCACGCTCGGGGTGCGGCCCTGCGCGCGGGCGTAGGTGATCGAGGCGGCGACCTTGGCCGCCAGGTCGTCCGGGAGCCGGACCCTGCCCGGTGCCGGTGCAGGTGCTAACACGGGGGGCGGTGTGGGCGCGGCGGGCGTGGGCGGCTCGGTGGGAGCCGTCGTGGCGGGTGGAGCGGTGTCGTGCGCCTGCGCGGCGGGTTCGGTGACCGCGGGGGTGGGCGCCGGGGGTGGGGTGTCGCGGAGCCGGGCGCAGGTCTGCTGCACGACGGGGACGACCTGGGCGATGAGGAACACGATCACCGGGATGACCAGGTGGACGAACACCGAGCCCACGCTCACGCTGCCGCCCGGTGGTGGGGCGAGGGTCGGGTAGACGTTCATGAACAGCGTCGCCCCGAGCAGCACCCACTTCAGCGCCCCCACCGAGCGGGCGGTGATCTCCAGCCCGCGGGCGAGGACTTCGGCCTCCCACCGCAGAACGGTGATCAGGATTCCGGCGAGAGCGGGTTCGACCAGCCACGCGCCCCACCACAGCGGGTCATCCGGTTCGCGGTCACCGGCGAGGAAGGCGTGCACGCCGGTGGTGGTGAAACCGAGCCCGCAGGCCAGGAAGAACCACAAGCCCCGAGTGATCGAGAGCCGGAACCGTTCGGCGCGGACCGCGGTGAGGTGGGGGTCCGCCGTGAGTGCGTGCAGCTCGCGGGCTTCGGCCAGTTCGTCCACCAGCCGCCGCACCCGCCGAGTCCGCCCATCCTCGCGGGGCGGGGTGTCCGGGGTGGACATGACGTGTTCCTCCTTCCCGGACACCGCAGCGGGTCCAGGGTCAGGTGATGGGGCGCAGTGCGGACCAGCGCGCCCGAAGGGACAGGCCGGATCTGGTCAGCCGCAGCGGCGAGACCGGCTTGCGCACCGCGCCGTGCAGGCAGGTCGCGGTGTCGCGGGGAGGGCGGCGTTCGACGTAGCGTTGAGCCAGCAGCGACAGCACGATGTCCTCATCGGCCGACAGCCGGACCCGGTCGTCATCCTCGAACACCACCACCCGATCCGAGGCGTCGAGCATGCCGAGGTGGCCGTGGTGGACGTTCTCCAGCACCTCAGCCACCAGCTCCGGACGCTGCGGCCGGTTCCTCCGGCTACGACGCGAGACAGGCACGGGCGGCGAGGCGGCCGGGGGAGCGAGATCGGTCGGCGGGGTGAACAGGTCGATCTGGTCGCTCACGCCGACCCCCGGTGCCGCAGGGCGTCGCGGTAGTCACGGCCACGGCGGGTGAGCAGGCAGTAGACCCGCCCGTCGTCGCAGTGCGCGGACTCGTCGGCGATCAGGGCATTGTCCCGCGCCCACGTGGCCGCTTCCTGCTGCGCGGCGGGCAGCGGCGGGCACTCCACCCCGTCCACCGCGTGCGGACCCTGCCAGTCCGCCCAGAACAGCACCTCGGCGGCGGCGTGGTCGAGCACCCGCGCCAGCGCGTCCAGGTCGATCCACGGCGGCACATCCCGAAGCAGCGCCACCGCCGTCGAGGCGTTCACCGCGACCTCCCCGCCGACCGCTTCCGGTCGCCCTCCCGATCGGCGACACCGGTCAGCGCCGAGCGTGCCCCGTAGAGCACCGACCCGACGACCAGCGCCGTGATCCAGAACAGCGCCGAGAACCCGGTGCCCACCCAGATCACGGCCAGCAGCAGCAGCCCGCCGCCGCCGTACTTGAGGTACTGGCCCGCCGACCAGATGCGGAACCCGAGACGCCACATGCTCATCACCTGCCCCTTCCGAGCAGGGCGAGCAGCGCCCTGCCACGTGCGGTCGGAACCAGGCCGACCATCGACACCTGCTCGCCGCTGTCCGTGCGCCCGCTGATCGTGGCCGCGTCGTCGAGGAACCCGAAGTCCCGAAGCTCACCGACCATCAGCTCCACCACGACGTCCACCGGGTGCAGGCGGTCCCCATCCCGCTGCCACGCCCTGCCGCCGCCCACGTACACGGTTTCGGCCTGGGCCAGGCGCAGCGCCTCCACCACGCCCTCCCGAGCGTCCGGCACCCTGCAGACGTCGATGTCGGACAGGAACCAGCGGGCATCGCTGTAGTCGATATCGGTCACGGTCACGCGGATCACGTCCCTTCGAGTAGTTCGAGCAGGCGGCGGCCTTCCTGGGTGATGACCACGCGCGCGGCGTGCACCACCTCGCCGCTGTCGTCGGTGCCGATCTCGGCGAAGCCCTGTTCCGGGGTCGCCATCTCCGCCTCGCACAGGTCCATCACCGCCATGCGCAGGCGCTGGGGCAGCTCCACCAGGACGCCCTTGCGGCTCTCCTGCCAGACCTGCGACCAGCCGATGTGCACACCCTCGGCGAGCACCAGGCGCAGCCCCTCGGCCAGCTCGTCGGGCTGACGTCGGGTGGTGAACAGGAACTCCTCAGCGCTCCGCCCCGCGGGCATCAAGGCACCTCCCCAGCGCCGTCGCAGCCCCAGCACGCCGTCTCCGGCCCGTCGGGGGCGTGGCCGAGGCCGTCGCAGTCCCCGCACAGGCGGGTCAGGCCCGTACCCCGGCACACCCCACACGGCTCGATGCCGAGGACCACGTGGGGGCGGGCGCGGTCGGTGACGGCGACCAGGCCGCCGCCGTCGCAGGCCCCGCAGGCGTCATAGGGCTCGGTCAGGTCGAGCACCGAGCCGAGGATCATGGTCATGCCGGACTCCCTTCCGGGGTCGGGAAGAACGCCAGTTGCTGGCCCCGCGCACAGCCGCGGGTGAGACGTTCGAGAACGGTGCTGCGCCACTGGCGGGCGTAGCGGGGGCAGTTGGCGCAGTTGCGATGATTTGTGCAGCCGGGCAGCGCCGGGGCGCGGCGGGCGCGGAACGACCACGCCATCGAGTCCGCCGAGGCCAAGTGCTGCCCGTAGCGGGCGAGTCCGCCGGTCTTGACTCCGAAGCCGTGCAACCGCAGACCCATCCCGGCCAAGGTGGTGACGATCTCGGTGATTTCCTCGGTGGACTGCCGCCTGCACACGCTGCCTAGGCCCACCGTGGGGAAGGAGCGCAGGTCGACCCCTGCTGCCTGGTAGAGGTCGACGCAGCGCAGGTAGTCGCCCAGCGCCCAGCCCTGCACGACCGGGATGATCGGCAGGTCGGGCGCGAGCTCGCGCAGCCGCAGGAAGTTCCCGACCGTGCGGGCGTGGTGCTCGGCGATGGTCAGGCCGGTGCGGGCGAGCATGAACGGCTCGCACATCCAGTCTTGCGGCGCGATGAAGTCGGGCATGCCGAGGCGGTCGCGGTAGCGGTAGAGCGCCTGCACGTACTCCTCCGGGCTGGTCTTCCAGCCGCCGTGCATGCTCAACTCGGTGAAGCCGCCCGAGTCGACCGCGTAGCGGTTCACCGCCGGACGCAGCCCCTTGGGAGAGCGGGCGGCCAGGCGACGGTGGGACACGAACAGCGGGAACAGACCGCGCTGCCACAGCCAATGCGGATGATGCGCGCCCACGTAGAACACCGCACCACCCGCACCCGGCGACGTCGACGGCGTGGCCATCACGCACCCGAACGGCGGGAGCGGAACAGGCTCGACCAGACCACGGCGACGATCAGCAGGCAGTACAGCAGGAACCCGCCGAGGTGCTCGGGCAGCTCCAGCGACCGGCCCGCGGGGATGATCAGCGCCGCCGCGATCAGCAGACGCACAACGTTCGAGAGCATGGCTAGGCCACCACCTTCAAGTGAGAGTTGTTGTTTCCAGCCAGGACGAACGCGACCAACTCGGCGATCTCGTGGTCGTCGGTGAAAGCGGCGCGGATGCGCTGTGGGGCGCGGGTGCGGGGGCGGATGACGAACCCGATACCGGCGGTCTCCGGCAGGTTGGGGATCTCGTCGGCCAGCGCGCCGCGTGCGCGGGCGTCCTCACCCAGCACCATGTCCACATGCGCGGCCGAGGTGACCCGGAGGCAGACACGGCAGGTGAACAAGTCCCGGATCGGCACCACATCCTTGGACGGCTCCTGAACCAGGCCCCACATCCGGTGCCCCGTGGCGCGCCCCTGCGTGGCGATCACGGCCAGGTCCCGGCGCAGCAGCCGCGCCAGATCGGAGTAGGCGGTGATCGCGCCGATCTCGTCCAGGATCAGCAGGTTCAGCGGCGTCTCCCGTGACACGCTGATCTTGCGGGACTTGTCGGCCTTGAGACGCCGCTGCGTGGCCGCCATGTCCGCGCGGAACTCCCGCACCAGGTCCGCGATCGTGTACGGGTCGTCGTCCTCGTCGTCGGGTTCGGTGACGGTCGAGTAGCGGTAGGCGATCGGGGCCAGCGCCGCGAACTCGCTCTGCTTGGGGTCGGCCAGCCACAGCCGGACCAGGCCCGCGCGGATCATCGGGGCCAGCGCCCGCAGCGCGGCCAGGATGACGCTGTTCTTCCCCGCCCCGGTCGCCCCCGCCACGAAGACGTGCTCACGGTCGACCCCGATGCGGAACTCGGTGGCGAACTCCGTCTCGCCGATGTAGACGCTGCCCAGGTCCACCGACCGCACGTCCTGCGGCATCTCCGGTGCCGGGATGACCTCCGTGAACGGCTCCGAGCGTTGGATCACCAGCGAGATCACCCGCGGCTTGACCTTCTCCACCCCGACCCGCTCAGCCTTGAGGCAGTCCGCCAGCTCCGGCAGCTTGTCCTGCCACGTGGCCGCCGACTGGCCCGGGGCGAGCTTCACCCGCACCACGTCGATCGTCGGCGACCAACACCGGACCGCGAGGATGCGCGGGACCCGCTCTTCACCGCTGCGGCGGTTCGTGGTCGTCAACCCGCAGTCCAGCAGCGCATTGCGCCACCGCCAGCCCATGTAGGTCACCCAGCGCCGACGCCACGCCCGCAACACCGGCAGCGCGTAGCGGTCGAAGGTGTCCGGGTGCGCCCGATACCAGGCCCCGCACCCCAACACCGCCGCGCCCAGCGTCCACGACCCCGCCGCCAGCGCGGCCTCCTCCCCGAGGGCGCCCACCGCCACACCCGGCACCCCGGGCACCAGCAGCGACCCCGGATGCTGCACCACCCACCGCGCCACCCGAAACTCCGCGCCCATCCGACGCCTGCTCGCCTCACCCATCACCCACTCTCCCTTCCCTTGCCGTGCAACGAGAACGGCCCGCACAACCCCGAGTAGGGGCGTGCGGGCCGAACCGGTCGCGTCTGGTTTGTGCTACTCGCGGTCGAACGAGGCCGCGTTGTCGGCGACCTCCACCGACAACGCCGCCACAGCGGTGGTCAGCTTGCGGTGCGTGTTGCGGAAGAACTCCCGCCGAATCGCGATGTTGTCCACCGCGTCCCGCAGCTTCTCCATCGCCTGGTCCAACTCGTCCAAAGCGTTCGTCACCTGCTGGGACATGTCAGGGCCTCCACTCCCGCGCGATCATGTCGCGCTCGTAGTGCTTCGCCGTCTCCCGCAAGTCGTCCAACCGGCCCTGCGCCGTACGCCGCAACGCCTGCATCTCCCGATCCGTGCGAGTCCGCCAGTTCACCGCAACCGGCTCATAGTGGCGCTTGATCAAGCCGTCCACCGTGTCCAGCGCCTCCTGAACGGCGTCCATCGCCTTCACCAGCTCCAAGTAGCGGTCCTGTGCCTCCTCCGCCTTGGTCTTCGGCTTCGTCGCTTTCGCCGTCGCCACCCTTCACCCCTTCCTGATCATCTGCCGCGCCAACCGCAGCCCTTCGACGTAGCCCTCCCGAAACTCGGGCGAACGCGAGTTCACCCACGACGGCACATCCCGCCCCTGCCGGTCGAGCACCGCCACCAACCGATGACGCACCCGCCCCTCACGCACCCTGCGCGCCATAAGACCCGTCCCTCTCGCCTAGTACACCGAGGACATCGCACGGTGCTGGACCACCCGGAACCTGCCGGTGTCCACGTTGCGCACCATGTACCGCCAGCCCGACACCGCGCGATACACCCGCCACCGCCGCGACCGCACGTCCCCCGGAATCGAGCAGAAGCGGCCCACGTTGTTGAACCGGTCCACCACGAACACGATCACCACTCCCTTCCCATGCCTCACTTCCTCGGACACCAAGACCCCCGGAACACGCCCACACCAGGCGACGCGGCCGGGGGTCAACGTCTCCGCCCGGCACCCGCAGGCACCGGGAGAAGGCATAGATCGGCCCACTGTGGAATTGACAAAGAACAAGCAGCCCACGAAACCGGCTTAAGAAAGCGAATCCCCAGAAACCTGGCAGACGAGAATCACGCCCACCCGAAGCGGCGCACTAGGCAGCCGCGCGCCCCGCCACAACCGGCGTGATCCCCGCGGCCCGCCACGACAGACCCGACCGGCCGTCAACCTCCCAGAACGAGATACGCGGGTTGATCAGCTCCACCCGCACACCCTCCTCGATCCCTTCACCCGGGTCGGTCTCCAGCGTCACCTTGATCTCCTCACCCTTGCCCGCACGACCCGTCTCCGGGTTCGGCAACGGCTTGACGAACAGGCTCACGACGTAGAGCTGCGTCCCGTCCCGATCCGTCGACACCACCTGACGCCCGTCCTGCTCGAACGTCTTCACCACCGGAGCCTCCGTCACCTGGAGCTTGTAGCCCTCCAGCAGCACCGGGATGTTCCGCATGTAGACCTCCTGAGCTCGTTAGAACTATCTCTATTGAAGCGTACCGCTGTGAGCCTGTCAATAGAGATGGTTCTAATGTCGGTGGTCGGGGCTAACATGCAGGTAGGGATAGGGTTATCCCGCTGAGAGGAGAGTGGTAGATGCCGCCCGGCTACCGCGAGCTCGCCGCCATCCTGCGCGAGGCGATCCAGCGCGGGGACTACCCCGCGGAGTCGACCTTGCCCAAGCAGGAGGAGATTGCCGCTGCGCACGGGGTCAACATCAACACCGTGCGGAAGGCCGTCAGCTTGCTAGAGGCTGAGGGCTTGGTGACGCCAGTACGGCGGCGGGGCACGGTGGTGCGTGCGCGGCCCCCGATGAAGCGTCTCGGTGTCGACCGGTACGCCAAGAGCAAGTGGAAGTTCGGCCTGGTCGCCTTCGCGGCCGATCGTGAAGCGTCCGGGCGGGAGTGGAAGCCGGGGGACCAGACGAACGAGGTTCGGAAGACCGTCGCCGACGAGGAGACGGCGACCGCGCTGGGCGTCGAAGTGGGCAGCGCCGTCTACGAGCGCGCGCGGCTGGTTCGAGATGAGGACAAGGTGCCCACGCATACGCTGACGAGCTACTACCGACCGGAGCACGTCGAGGGCACCCCGCTGGTCGATCCGTCGCCTGGACCGGCGACGCCTGGCGGGGGTTTCGCCGTGCTGACCCTGCAAGGCTACGAGCCACACCGGATGACAGAGACATTCCTAGCCAGGATGCCCACGCCAGAGGAGTTGGCCAAGCTGGAGATGCCAGCCGGTGAGCCAGTCATGGTGCTTCACCGCACCACCTACACCGAGGTCGGCGAGCCCATCGAGTTCGCGCGCGGCATCCACCGGTCCAGCCGGTTCTCCTGGACCTACACCTTCCCTCTCCCGGACTGACGATGAGCTCCGCGATTCCCGCCGAGCACCGTCGCGCCGTTGACGTGCTGTGGGCCTATCACGACCTCGGTCACCCGCTGACGACCTCGGATGTCGGTATCGGACTCGGCAGTCACGACCTAGGCGTGGCCACCTGCGCGGCGGAGCTATGGCACAAGAAGGCGTTCCCCCTCATCCTCTTCACCGGAGCCAACGCCCCCACCACCGTCGAGCGATTCCCCCAAGGTGAAGCCGTCCACTACTGCGAGCACGCCCTCACCCTTGGCGTTCCCCGTGAGGCCATCTTGGTCGAGACCCAGGCCCGCAACACCGGCGAAAACATCGTGAACAGCCGCCGCCTACTGGCCGAACATGGCCTCAGGCCAACCTCGGTGACCTTGATCTCGCGGCCCTATCAACAGCGGCGAGCCTTCGCCACGTGCAGGAAGCTGTGGCCCGAAGTTGCCGTCCAATGCGCGTCGCAGCCACTCCAGCTTGACGACTACGTGGATCAGATTGGCGAACCCGACCTAGTGATCAACATGCTGGTCGGATACACCCAACGTATTGCCGTCTATGCCGACCGAGGCTTCGCAATCCCGCAGGACATGCCCTCCGAGGTCGCTGATGCCTACGGTCACCTCGTCGCCGCGGGGTACACCCGGCACCTTGTCAGGGACGCCTGAGTCAGCCACCGCTGTGGCGTGCGTGTGCAGACTTTCTTCTCTTGTTCAAGGCGGCGGCCCTGCCGGGCCGCCGCGGGCACACTGTGCCGCTCCGGTCGGCGCAACTCCGCGGGCGGCTGCGGCTGCCGCCGGTCCGCCCGCGGGCGCCGCCCGAAGAGGCGTGCCCGCAGGACAACCAGGCAGGCCGCCACCAGCCCAGTGGAGATCAAGAGCATGCGCTCGCCGCGCGGGCAGGTCTCCGGGATGGCCGGGAAGCCGCGCAGGCTGCGGTTCGTCGGTGGCTGCCTGCCATCCCGACGACCTCCCAGAGGGCTACCACGGTGCCCACCAGGCGCGCAGAGCCTGGCACCAGGCGCAGACCCACCCGAGGCCCCGGACACCCAGCCCAGGCCGCCGGACACGTCGCGGGCGGGACCTCGGGCAGCTCAACGCCCAACCTCACCAACCGTCGAGGGCTGCACGCCTGGTGACCACCGTGGTAGGGCTACGCCAGGTCGACGGGATGGCAGGAAGTCACCGCCTAGTGCGTGTCCATATAGGACCCGCCGATGCAGGATTTATCCAGAATGAGGTCCGTAGAGACCGAGAAGCGACGACAAGCGACCAGACGTATCCGTGCAGCTCAGGCCCCGTTTCGCTCGCATCCCCGCAGGTCGGAGGCGAGGCGAAGAAGAACAAGGGGTCGCAGGTTCAAATCCTGTCAGCCCGACGGTCTGAAGAACGCCCGCTGGCTAGGTGGAAACACCGGGTCAGCGGGCGTTTTGATCTTCCTAGGGCGATCTTTAGTTGATCGTCGTTTGTGGACGGAAAGATCGTTGTACTGACGGGTAAGGAGCCAATCAGGAGAAGTGCGCTCCAAAGCCCCTGTTGATCTCGTTATGGGGTCGCCGTTGATCTTCCCGATCGGATGAACTTCGCCAACTGCTTTCAATGGACCGCATCTGCCCTGGTCAGGCCCATAGTGAAACTGGTCTGGGTCGGTTGATGCGCGATGGGGATGCTTTGCTGCGGGAAGCGATGGTTGGTGCCGAATGCCCTGCGCGTCCTCCGGTTGCGGTTGGTTCGCGTCCTCGACACTCGTGCCGTGCCGCGGTCATCGGCAGCGGACGGCCCGTCTTGACCCTCACACTGCCAGTTCGGACCGCCTAGAGCCCTGACCAGGCAAAACGGAGAACACGCACGTCGCAGGACGTCGAACGAGACCGTTGGCTGTGGTTCACCGCAGTTAAACCCGGTTCAGCAAGCGTGCATGCTCCAGATTTGCTCCACCCACCCCAGTGTGAACCGGACATGGGCTCATTGTCACGTGCGCAGGTTCGAGCCCTGGGCAGGGCACCACGCAGACCTTCAACCGTGCGAACCCGGGGTCAACTGGATATCCAGGAAACGTTCTCCTTGGACGACCGGAGTCCGGACTGAGCCGAAGATTTCGAAGTCCAGCAGGGGGAAGCGGGTCCATCCCGCACCCCCTATCCTGCAGTTGATCGCCACGAAGAGCCGACGGCTCCCCGTCTGGTGGGCGATACTGGGATTGAACCAGTGACCTCTACCGTGTCAACGTAGATCGCCCGGCCCTGTGACCTGCGGAAACGTGACTCCTGCGGGTCACAGGGCGTCCGTTGAGTGTCGTTGGGTGCGGTTCAACGCTGTTGTACGCGTTCGTCGGCTCCCAATCTGCTCCCATCCGGTGCTCCCACGCTTCCTGGCACAGCGGGACAACGTCCGCTCGTGGCTCCCCTCTATGTCAAGGGGGCTGGTGTGGGCGTTGCTTTGGCGTCGTGGGTGAGTTGTGTCGGAGAGGCGGCGTTTGAGGCATCGGATGGCCTCCATCGGCGACTTGCCCGCGGCGAGTTTGCGCCGGTAGTAGGCGCGGCCGGGGGTGTCGTTGCGGAGTTGGACGATGGCCATGACGTGCAGGACTCGGTTGATGCGGCGGTTGCCTGCGCGGGAGAGTCGGTGGCGGTGGTGGTCGCCGCTGGAGGCGTCGATCGGCGCTGTCCCGTTCCAGGTGGCGAACCTGGCCTTGTCGGGGAAGCGGGCGATGTCGCCGACGTCGCCGAGCAGGCGGGCGGCGCTGGAGGGCCCGATGCCTTAGAGATCTCGCAGTGTCGTGCCGGTGACATCGAGCAGCTCGTCGAGGTGCTTGTCGGCGGTCTTCATCGTGCGGTCCAGCCCGGCGAGTTCGGTGATGAGGTCCGCGGCCAGGGCGCGGCGGGTCTTGCCGACGATGTCGCGTGGGCGGACGCTGGCGAGCAGGCTTTTGGCTTGGGTGGCGGAGAGGATCTTCGTGGCGCCGCCGGGGATGAGCTCGGCCAGCAGCTTGTGAAGGCGGTTGACGGTGTCGGTGCGGGTGCGGCCGAGTTCGTCGCGGCGGTCGACCAGCAGGCGCAGGGCGACGGTGTGGTCGTCTTCGACGACCTGGTTGAGCCCGTCGGTGCGCAGCGCGACCAAGGCGACCAAGGCGACCGAGCGGGCGTCGGTGTCGTCGGTCTTGCGGCCATGACCGGTCGAGAACACCCGCGTCCTGGCCGAGAGCTTCGCCGGGACGTCCACGACGATCTCGCCGTCGGCGACCAGGCGCTGGGACAGGTGCTTGCCGACACCGTTGCAGCCCTCGACCGCCCACACCCGCCGCGGCCAGGCCGCCGCGGCGGCGAGCATGGCCTGGTAGCCGGTGTTGTCCGTGCCGAATTGGCCTGACCGAGCAGACGTTCCCGCCGGTCGAGAACCACGATCGTGGCCGAGCGCTTGTGCGGGTCGACCCGGATCGTCAGGATCGAAGTGTGTCTGGTGTCCAACATCCCGGGTCAAGTCCCCCTTGCCGTCAGGTCTGCGGTGTGGCGGGTGCGCGTCCCTGAGGCCTCAGGCGGTAGGCCTCGCCTGTCCGGCCACGCTCAGCGGCGCCAACGCCAGCGCGCGATCGACCAACCCTGATCGAGGCCCGGGGGCGGAGCAGAGAGGTAGGCGTCGACGGTTCCCGGCGGTGCCCTTGACAGCCAGTGGCCGTTGCAGTGAGGACAGCGGGTATCCAGGCACCGCTTCCTCCTGGTCGGAGGTGGACGACCCCGGTCCCGGCGAGGATGGCGTCATGGGCGTGAGGTCTGGCCAACGAGTATGCGACGGGAGCCGGGCGAGCAGGAGCTACGCCTTGACGGTCGAGTTATGCGTTGCGGGAGCGAGCTGAACAACTTGGCGCCGACCGACGGCGCTGCCCGTGCCGCATGCCCCGTGTCCAACGTCCTGGGATAGGACCGCGTAAGCACTTGTCGAAGGCTGGCAACCACCCAGCACGTCGCCTCACCGGCCGCCCCTACTAGTTTGGCCCGGGGAAACTTCGGCCGCAGGTTCCGTTCCCGTGTTGAGGGGTGTCGCAGCATGTCGGTCTCGGGTGACTGGCCGGTCGGGGACGGGCCCAAGGTCTTCGTGTCCTACGCCCATGACTCCATCGACCACCGGACACAGGTGCTGAGGCTGTGCGAACTGTTGGCCAGGCTGAACATCAGGGTCACAGCGGACTTCTGGGCTGAGGACCGCCGACGGGACTGGGCAGCGTGGACCACTGGCCAGATCGTGACCGCGGACTACGTCCTGGTGGTCGCATCACCTCGGTACCACGCGACCAGCACTGGCGAGCCCGGTGTCATCGAGGGCCGCGGCGTCCAGAGCGAAGCGGCCATTCTGCGCGAGCTCATCCACAGCGACCGCACGACCTGGCTGCCCAAGGTGCTGCCGATCATCCTGCCGGGGCGTTCGGTGACCGAACTGCCGACCTTCCTCCAACCCCGCTCGGCGAGCCACTACGCCATCCCCGCCATCACCCCCGCCGGCGTCGAACTCCTGATGCGCGTGCTCACCAACCAACCCGCCTACATCCGCCCCACATCCGCCCGCACACCGCACCTGCCACCCCGCTCCACCGGCTACCACGGTCAGTCTTCAGGGGCGGCCCCGCCCACCATGATCGGTGACCTCATCGACGAGCCGGGCACGACGAACCACCCCGACGATCGAGCACTACCCAGCACTGCCAGCAGGTCACGATGGCCGAAGATTCTCCTCATCCTGGCCGCCGCAACATTCCTCACTCTTGCCCTGTTCGGGCTCTACACCTGGATGCAGCCAGCATCGACCGGGATGCGATTACCGCCGACCTCCCAGCAAGGGCCTCTCGCCACCGCAGGACCCGAACAATCCACATCAGCAGGGCCCGCCAAACCCGGCACCACGGCCCCAACTCCCACCGAGTCCGCCATCACCACTACTACGTCGACCACCGCTATCACCAGCGACAGAACACCTGACCCGGACGTCCCGAAAGTACTTCACGCCGCGGAAACGTTCGAAGTGGGAGGAAACTCCAGTCACTTCGCCGACCTCGAAACGTCGTCGAGAGGAATGGGCGGATCCTTCCTCAACGAAACCTGGGACATCCGATTTCCTTACGCCGACGACGACAAGTTCCACTTCGCGATCACCCAGTATGCCGCACCGATGCAGTCTGAGCCCACATTCGACCAATGCGCAAAAGCGGCAGAGGTGAAAACGGACAGCGCCGTCGACCGAGTGTACGTCGAGCCCTTGGGCTCCTGGTACTGCATCCGCACCCGAGAAGGCAACACCGCGGCCATCCAGGTAACGGGAACAGGCGAGAACAACAAATCCGTGACCATCACCTACGTGGTATGGGACACCAACTACTGAGTCTGGACAGCCGCTCGAGCCGGTCGGCCCCCGGTTGTCCCGGCATGCTGGGAGTCCAACTCATCGCTCGCCGCCGACCATCACCGCACAACCGCCGCGGACCGGGTCATCATGGCCAGTCTGGACTCACGCAAGCTCATGCCGATGTGGAGAAGTTCGGCACGGTGCCCGTGACCAAGATAAGCGAGTCATAGCTGATCAGTTGCCGTAAGGGATCAGTGCGGGATGGGCTGGTTGAATGATGCCGTGCACTCCAACGAGGTGGAGCAAACCGTCCGTGAGTTGGTCGCGGCCGCTGACGACGAGAAGCGGCGCTGTCTCGGCGCGGAGACCGTGGTCCGGCTGAGCGCGGGCGACGACCTCGCGGACGCGGCGGGGGCCGAGTTCGACGACGACGCTCAGCAGGCGTTCGAGCAGCCATGCACGGACCCGGCGGGCTGCACGCCAGACCGGCTGCGCGCGTGGCTGGACACGATCGACAAGGGCACGCTGTCCGACGGCGACATGGAACCGCGGGTGCTGTGGGCGCTGGAGCACTAGGCGAACTTCCTCGTCAACCGCGACCCCGAATTCGTCGTGCAGCTGGCGATCCGGTCGCTGGAGGCGGTGGACTACGAGGTCTCAGCGGACCTGGACGACTTTCTCGCATCTCCGGAGATGGCGGCCGAGTTCGCCCGAATCGGCAGGCACCTACGCTAAATCTAAGCACGTTTCCAACCGCATTCCACTGCTCGCTCGTCAACGTCCGGAAATGCCGAGTTGAGGATGATCGAGGGCACCGAAGGACTGCGTTGTCGATGACTACGCACGCGGGTTGAGTCACAGTGTTGGGCGGCGTTCGCTCGCACCACGACGCAGCCGGACGGGACCGTGAAGCTTATCTCTACTGATAAGCGCGTGATCGCGACGTTCAAGCTTTGTCAGAACGTCCAGCCCTGTGCCTGGACGAACCCGACTAGGTTCAGGCACGGCACGCTGACGGCTTTACAGACATCGGGTATGCGTGGCTTGTTGAGGTTGCCGCTGAAGGTCTCGTCGGTGACGACGGTGCCGCTACGGGCGAGCGCGAGGCCGATGACGAATGGGTCAGCACCGTTACGCCCGCCGCCGGTGCCCATCATCTTCGGATGGGCCTGCAGGATCTGTTTGGTTGCGAGCTGAATGTCCTGGTCCAGGGACACGAAAAGTCTGCTTTGGGCCCGCGCCCAGGTGTTGGCGTCGTCGTCGCGTTTGCCGAGCTCGTCGCGAACGACTTCGACGGAGCGGATGCTTCCCTCGGCGATCAGCGCTTCGATCCGCTGCCACAGGGTGCTGAAGACCGAGGGGGGCAGCTGGTCGCGGCGTCCGTTGAGGATGGCGCTGGTGTCGAAGGAGTACAGGGGCACCGGCTAGACCGCCTCCCGGACTGCTGCGGCGTCGGCAAGCTTGTCGATCTGGCCGGCCTTGGCGTTCAGGTACGTTGCGGCGGTGTAGGTGTCGATCACGCGGCGGCGGTGTGCGTCGGTGACCTGACGGACATAGCCCTTGCCCAGGTCACGGACCGTATTGCGATACCAGTCCCCGCCGCTCGTCGTTCGCGCTGCCGCGTCGGCCTCGTATGCCTTCAGGAACTCAGCTCGGCGCGCTTCGTAGAATGGCTGCGTGACGCGCTCAAGGATGAGCAGGCGGCGCAGGAATGCCTCGGCGCTCGCCCCGAACGGGGCGGCTGCATCGCGTAGCGCCGCATAGGTCCAGGTGTCTTCTTGTCCGACCCTGGCCTGTACCTCAGGTCGCTGAAGCACGGCGGCGGCCGGCATGAGCATGGCCGCAGCGAGCGCGTTGCAGCGTGCTTCCAGCTGCCGTTCCGGCGTCGTCGCACGCAGGTCAGTGGTCACATCGCACAGGCCCTGCGTGTGTAGGACCAAGTGGGCGTACTCGTGCAGGAGTGAGAACAGGCGGCCTCGGGGGCTGTCTGCGCCGTTGACCATGATCACCGGTAGCTGATCGAAATAGAGGGAGAAGGCCCTCATTTCGGTCGTCTGGATCCTGCCCCGGGACGTAGCCAGCACCAGGACACCAGCGCGTTCGAGTCCGGCGGCCCAAGCGTTGAGGTGGTCGTACGGGTTCGACCGAATCGTCAGGCCCAGCGGCGACAGGTTCAGCAGCGTCTCGCGGGCACGCGCCGCCAGACGTTCGTCGGGCTCCACAGGGTGCAACCGCCAGTCGTCGGCTGGTTCTTCATCATCAAGCTCATACAGCTCGAGCAGGTTGTCGCGTTGCTGGTGGGCCCGCCGGTACTCCGCGTGCAGGCCTGGGGACCACTCGTCCGGTCCGGCGTCGGGAAGCCTCCGGAAGTCACGCAGCGTGTCGAAGGCAGCAGGTGGTTCGGCCAGGAAGAACACGCCCAGTGCCCTGTTGTACGCGCTCGCCGCTTTCTTGAGCTGCGCGATCGTCGGTTGCGCCTCGCCCGACTCCCACTGCGTCACGCGGTCGTCCGGCACCCCGATCCTGCGCGCCGCAGCTACCTCCGTCATCCCGATCGTGACCCGGGCCCACCGCAGGACCGCAGGTTCAACCAGAGCGGGAATCGATGTCGGCACGCTACCCATCCTGACCCAACGTCACCAACACCGCCACTACCGACCCATCGTTGGGCCGGAGCGGTGGGTGACCTGATGTCCAATCGACGAGCAGCGATGATGCCAGTGGACCCCAGCACTCTGCGAGGCTGCGTCCAGGGCGGGAGCGGTCCTACAACGGTGGGGCGTTGATCGCGTGCCGCGATCAACGCCCCACCGTCTGCCCGGAGCCTTGAACCCCTACTGAACGGCCTCTCCTACCAGCGGCCGGCCACGATGCGCGGGGGCCACCAGTAGATCTCGACGTACACCCCGTGGTTGGTGGCGTTGCCCCAGCCCTTGGCCCACTCGACGAGCAGGTTGCCCGCTGCGGTGCACAGCCAGCCCGGCAGCCTCGCCTGGCAGGCGCGGACGCCGGCCCACACCGCACCGTTCACGATGTCGGCGTAGGAGGCGACGATCCAGAAGTGGTCGCCGGTGATGCCGGTCGCGAGGTCGGTGCGCATCTCGCCGGGCTTGGGGGGCGCCAGCGCCGCGGCGCCCACACCGGTCACGCCCTCGAACGAGGTCCGCAGGTCGGCCACCACGCGCTGGCGCCCCTCCTCGGTCGAGACGATGCGCTGCCACTCCGCCTGCTCGGCGGCGGTCAGCTGGACGGTCATCGCGGGCCTCTCCTCGGCCCGCAGCGGGATGGGCGCGGCGGAGGCCAGCGGAGCCGCCGCGGTCACGATCGCCGCGGCTCCCAGCACGGCCGCCACGGCGCGGGACAGGAACATTTTCACGATCTCTCCAATGGATGTGGTCCCTCCCGCCGCGCCCTCCGCCCGCGGCGGTGGATCCTCGGTGGTGAGACGGTCTGAGGTGGTCGCCTCGACTGCCCCTGACGATGCGCGGCCCCGCTGTGATTACGATGTGCCGCCGCTGTGCTGGCTGGCGGTCAGCTTGCCCTGGACACGACGGGCGTCGTCGTCGCGGAGTTGCTCGCGGTACAGGTGCAGCGCGTGGGTCCAGGCCGGACGCGGGTCGCGTCCGCATCCGACGCTTGCGTCACCCAGTCGTTCGAGGGTGTCGGCCTGCGCGTAGGTGTTGCCGAGCTCGGCCAGCAGGCTCGCCGCCCGCTGGTAGTGCTCGACCGCGCGCGGGTGATCGCCCATCGTCGCGGCGATGGAGCCCAGGCTGTCGAGCGCTGCGGCCTCACCGTCGCGGTCCGAGACACGCCTGGCCAGCGCCAACGCGGTGGTGCACCGGTCGAGGCCTCCGGGCAGATCGCCGTTCGCGACGGCGCACAGCCCCACGAGGTTCAGCACGTCGGCCAGACTCGGCGGGTCGTGCAGACTTTCGAACAGAGTCAGTGAACTGGTCGCGTGGGTCAGTGCGAGCGGGGCGTCGCCGTGTTGCAGCCAGTACCAGCCGAGGAACTGGCGCGTGTGGGCCTGCCCGAACACGTCGTTCGCTCGCTCGGCCAGCGCTAGTGCCAGGCGGAACGAGCGTTGGGCGTCGTCGAGTTCGCCCGTACGGGCGCAAGCCCCGCCGTGCAGGCGGAGCGCGAGACCTCGCGCAGCCGCGTCCTCGACCTGCGCGCAGTCCTTGCCGATCCGCCAGGAGACGAGGTGGTCGCGCCGGTGTCCGCGGCGGTGATGAAACGTGTGCGCCGCCCAGGCGAGCTGCCATCCGGCCTTGTACCAGGCGATGTCCGCTGCGGTTCGCTGTGCGGCGAGCAGGCAGCGGTGCTCGGCATCGAACCAGGCCACCGCGGCGGTGCGGTCAGGGGGTTCGATGGACACGCATCCCGCGGGTGGCGGCGCGATGGGGATTGGCGGTCGCGGCGGGTGCAGGAGCCGATCCGCGGCGATGGCTGAATGCAGGTAGTGGCCGATCGCGCGGCGCAGCGCGTGGTCGCGTTCCTCTGCCGACAGGTCATGTTCAGCCCGGTCAGCCGCGTGCGCGCGCACGAGGTCGTGCATGCGGAAGCGTCCGGACGGCGTTCGCTCAAGCAGCGACAGCTCGGTCAGGCGCCGCAGCACCTGCCGGGTCGGCCCTGTCGGCAGCGCGAGCAGGCTCGCGGCGGCCGCGAGGCTCACGTCCGGGCCGGGGGCGATTCCCAGCAGGCAGAACGCCCAGGCCTGTTGCTCGTGCAGGGCGTGGTACGACCACGACAGCACCGACGGGACGCTCACCCGCTCGTCCTCGGTAACCACCTCCGTGAGCAGCTCTTCGCGCAGTTCGACGACCAGCTCGGCCAAGGGTGTTGTGGTGTCGGTTTGCAGACGGCCTGCTGCGATGCTCAGCGCGAGTGGAAAGCCCGCGCACAGGTCCAGCAGGTCGCGCACCGCGGCCGGATCGGACGCGAGGCGTGCCTCGCCCGATCGCGCCGACAGCATCGCCCGCGCGTCGTGGTCGTCGAGCACCTCGAGCCGGAGATGCTCGGCACCCAGCGAGGTGATCAGCGGGGTGAGTTGGTCACGACTGGTGATGAGGACGGTGCAGGTCCTGGAAGCAGGCAGCAGGTCGGTGATCTGTTCGGCGTTGACGGCGTTGTCCAGGACGACCAGCATCCGCTTGCCGTAGGAGAGGCTGCGCCACAACGCCACCTGCGCGTGGTGTTCTGGCGGAATTCCGCGCGGGTCGACGCCCATCGCGTCGAGGAAGCCGCGCAAGGCGGCGCCGGTGGGCAGCGGACGGCCGCCCGGCGTGTGCCCCTGCAGGTCGACGAAGATGTTCCCATCGGGAAAGCGGTCCCGGTTCTTGTGCGCCCAGTGGGTGGCCAGGGTGGTCTTGCCTATCCCGCCAGCCCCGGTGACGACCCACAGCCCGCCCTCACGGCCGCTCACCCCCGACAACGTGCGCAGTTCTGCCTTCCTGCCGGTGAACCCGCGCGGCGCGAAGGGGAGTTGCTCCCGACGCGAGGGGACGGTGGCTGTCTCTGCCTCCAGCAGCCCGGGATCGTTGCGGAGGATCTTGGTGTGCAGGTCCCGCAGGTCGGCACCGGGGTCGGCCCCCGCTGCCTCTGCGAGCTGCCTGCGGCAGCTGTCGTACGCCCGCAGCGCCTCGCCCTGACCGTCGCTGCGGAATGTCGCGATCAGCAGGTGGTGGTGTAGGCGTTCACTGACCGGGTACTCGGCGACCCATCCCCTCAGCTCGGCGATGATCTCGGTGTGTCGTCCCAGGTCCAGCTCCGCGGCGGCGCACAGGTCCAGTGCCTCGATCCGCAGGTCGATGAGCCGCTGCCGCTCGACGTCGAGGGCGGAGGTGGGGACGTCGCTCAGGGGAGCGCCACGCCACAACGCGAGCGCGTCGCGCAGAAGCGTCACCCGGCGCTGGATGTCCGTTTCCGCGCGCGCTCGCACAACCGCGTCGCGGAACCGGCAGGCGTCGACCTCGGCCGGATCGGCCCTGATCAAGTAGCCGGGTGGGATGCGCTCGACCAGCGCTGGGTCGCCGAGCGTTTTCCGGATGTTCATGACCACTTGCTGCACGGCGTTGTCGGCGTTCTTGGGCGGTTCGGGGCCGTCGTCCGGCCACAACGCGTCGATGATCGTGTGCATCGCGACCACCTGCCCCGGGGTCAGGAGCAACAGGCCGAGCACGGTTCGCGTCTGGGCACGAGTCAGGGTGATCGGCCCGTCGGCACCGCTGACGCTCGTGGTACCCAGCAACCCGTAGTCCATGTACTTCCCTCCTGGCGGGCACGCCGCGCGCCCGCCAGAAGGGGACCAGCGATCGTGCACGTTTCGTGCATTTCGGCGGATCAGGGCATCCTCACGGGGCGTGACCAGCCCGGCGCGCGTGGTCTCAGCGGAGGTTGGAGCTGAGGACGGCGGCGATGTGCTGGGTGAAGGTGCGTCCTTCCAGGTGTGCGGTGGTGTAGGAGCTGTGGGCTGGGCTGGTGAAGCCGTTTATGACGAGCTCGATGGCGCTGAGCCCGTTGGCGCTGCAGACGATGTCGTTCTTCACGCACAGTTCGGTGACCGTGGTGAGGGCGCCGAAGGATCCGCGGAGGCCGAGAGCGCCATGCCCGGCCCAGCCGGATCCCTGGACGGGGTGGATGGGGTTGCGCACGGGGTCGGCCACGAGCATGACGTCCTGAACCCGGTCGGGGGTCACGGGGCTGGCTTCGTTGCCGATGGTGGCGGCGAGGTCACCGATGATGTGGGCGCCCTGGGAGTAGCCCAGCAGCGCGAAACGGCTGTTCGGGCAGTCGCGGGCGTAGGTGTTCAGGGCTGACCAGGCGGCGCTGTAGCCCTGGTCCTTGCTGGCGAAGTAGAGGCCCGGGTCGGGCAGGTTGTTGTCGTTGTAGAGCTTGGCCGGGTAGTCGACGTAGTGCACGCGCACCTGGTGACCCAACTGCGTGGAGATCGAGTCGGTGGCGTCGGCGAGCAGACCGTGCGCCCGGGCGGGGTCGTTGCCGACGTGGGTTTCATGGCTTCCGGGCACCGCGAGCAAGATCGATGGGGCGCAGGGAGCGCCGAACGGCTGAGGTTCGGCGTGCTGGGGCTGCTCGCCCCCCGGCTCTTGGCAGCGCGGCAGCCGCGGGTCGAATCCGTCGACGCCGGTGTAGGTGTAGCGGTCGGGCAAGTAGGTGCCGTCGACAAGGCGGTTGTAGATCGTGTTGCCCTCGACGGGCTCACCGGTGGTCTGGCAGTCGATCTGCACGGCGGTGCCGTCGGAGAGCGCGACCCCGGTACGCGCGCTGGGGTCCATGGTGGGGGCAGAGCGCGGGAAGATGCCGATTCCGGTGCCGAACACGTGGTAGCCGGGGTTGGCGGTCGCCGATCCGGGCAGCACCGCGATCGCCGTGATCACTGCGAGCCCTGTGGCCGCAGCTGTGCGCTTGTACATCATCACCTCATGGTGTGGGCGGATGGTCGGGAGCGTCCCGCCGGGCGACGTCCGGCGGGACAGTCCCTGTCTAGCGCCTGGCAAGATTTCCAGACACCTGATCGGAGATGGATAAACAAACCCCTGACCTGGATAAAGAACCCGTAGATCTCAGGAGAGCTCGTGTCGATAGGCCGTCCGGAGAACCCGGTCGATCCCGAGTCCGGCCCCATCGCCCGGTTCGCCGGTGAGTTGCGCGAGGCCCGCAACGCCCTGCCCGAAGGTCAACGAACGTACGCGAAGCTGGCGGAAAGGGGGAACGGATCGACCTCGGGCTACTCCAAGGCTTGCGGTGGTAGTGAGCTGCCGACTTGGCCCACCACTGTCGGGTTCTTGCGCGCCTGCGGGCAGGAACCCGACGGTGGTTGGTGGGCACGTTGGCGCACAGCCCACTACGACGCCCAGCAGCTGAAGCTGAAGGTGCCGCGGCTACCGGACTGCCCACCGTTCACGGACCCCACCATCCCCGTTGAACCTGATGTGCAGTGCGTCGGCGCCGACCAGGCTGACCAGCGTGCATCCGGCCCGACCACCCCTGCCCGCCCCGCCCCGTCTGGCCTTGTCGCGTCAGCGCCTGAGGTCGACGGCACTGACACAGGAGGAGCGGAACCGCTTCCGTCCCCATTCGCCGACCTGTCGCGCTCGCCGTCACCAGCTAGATCCGTCGGCCCGAGACGGGTGCCCCGCTTGGCCGTCGCCGGGGTGAGCGTGATCGCTGCGGGCATCTTCATCGGCACGTGGGTGGACCAGGCGCCGTCTACCCCGACCTGCGATGACATCGGTGTCGGCGCGACCGCGGAATGGATCGTCCCATTCCGTGAGGCCTATGCCAGGGCAGGCGGACGCGAGGCGGTAGGCTGCCCCACCCCGGATTCGCACGGCTTCGTGCACCGCTGGGAGCCCGGCTTCAGCCAGGACCTGGTCGGTGGCCGCGCCGGCCAGGCCCGCATCATGGCCCTCGACACCAGGCGCGCGGTGGTCATGGCAGGTGACTACTACCGCGACTACACCATCTTCCACGGCGAGTCCGCCAAGTACCAGGGCTACCCCACCGGCGACCCGTTCCCCTGTGGCACCGCCCAGATCGTGCTACTCGACGGTAGTAGCCACTCGCCCAGCGCGATGGTCACCAGCCCAGACAACAGATTCGTCTGGCTTCGCCGACCCGCCTGGGACCTCTATCGACGCCACGGCGGCCCCCAGGGCCCTCTCGGACGTCCCATCAGCGGCCTCGGGACCGAGCTCGACGGGCACATCACCTTCGAACACGGCACCATCACCCTCGAAGGAAGCACCGCCGACCTCGCCCCCGAAACACCCCTGACACCAATGACCTGCATGCCTGGCTGAGTGGACTTCCCATCAGTTGCGGCGCCAGCTGTCCGACCACGTCCAGCAGATGCCATCGACTCCTCCGTCCGGACCAAGTACACGCCCTGGCTTCCGGATCAACGCCGATGTCCTCTGCGCGCACCGTCTGCCTGATGGCGACATCGCGCACTCGTCAGAGAGCCCAGACGGACTCCTGTGGAATCCACCCGCAGGCCCGGGGCTGATCCCGCCGATCCGAGTTGACCTCCAGAGTCCTCTTGGTGTACCACCGGGGGCGTGCTCGAGCGGGCGTGGACGTGGCTCGAAGTCGACAGCCTGCCCGACCTCTACCTGCGAACCAGGTAGAGGTCGCCTGCTGAGGCCGGTTCTCTGCGGCGCAGTTCAGTGCTGTGACCTGCGGTTTAATGCAGTTCAGTGCGGTTGAGTGCAGGTGGTGAAGAGCCCTACTGTGTCAACGTAGATCGGCCGACCCTTTGACCTGCGGAAACGTAACTCCTGCAGGTCGCAGGGCGTCCGTTGAGTGTCGTTGGGTGCGGTTCAACGCTGTTGTACGCGTTCGTCGGCTCCCAATCTGCTCCCAATCCATGCTCCCAGCGCTACGTCGGGCATCGGTGAACGTCCGCTCATGCCCGATGTCCGGGCCTTTGGTCGCGCCGTGGCACAGGGGGGAGCTGGGCGGCAGCTCGATTAAGTCCAGACGACCTGCTGACTGCGGGCGGGGCGCGTCAGCGCACCTCCTGGCGCCGCTGACCAATCGGCTTTCCGAGGGCACCGGTCGACTTGCTTAGCCGATCAGCGGCGGATCACGCGTTCGGCTCCAGCTTCCGCAGCCATCGAACGAGATCGTTCAGATCGGCAATCTGCGCTGATTCCAACGGATCCGGGCTGAAATGCATGACCTCGTTACGGACCTCGCGCACCTTGTGCAGCAGTCCGATGAAGATCGTCCGGGTGACTCTCCACCCAAGCTGCTCCCAGTTCGCGGGAACTTCGAGAAGCCGTGCACACTCTCCTAATGTCAAATCTGCTGCGCAAGTGACCTCGCGGTCGGGGTCGACATCGCCTTTGGCCGACGCGATCTCTATGTTGCTGAACTTCTCGTCGATCTTGCGGCGCAGGCGTTGTTCAATCTCCCCGAGAATGAAGTAGGGTGTCGCCAGATCGGCGAATTGCTGACTCAGATCCGTGGTGGTTATGATTCCCTGGATGGTCTGGTCCTTCGCGCGTACGAAGACGAAGCCCTTATCCATGATCAGCCGCACGTGGCCGAGCAGGTTTTCACCGACTGGAACGACTTCAGCGGGTCGCATCGCTTGCCGTACGGTGGCCTGTGGATCGTGCAACAGTGCACTGGTGATGGATTCCCAGGTTACCGCCCCGTCCAGATTGCGTACGCCCGACATGACGGCCAGTTGGGAGAAGTCATGGCGCATCATGAGAGTGATGGCTTTTTCGAGGCTGTCATCGCGTGACACGCTGACGACAGCGAGATTAGCCGAGCGGACCTGCCCAACCCGCATCTCCACTTCAGGTAGGGCGCGATCTGTTTCTTCCGCGCCCTCGACTTCGGACGCAGGACCATTTATGTGAACCTGTTCTGTCTGAAGGATTAGATTGATCGGCGCGTCGATCCAGACAGTGGCGAAATCGGGGTGGGTCGTCAGTCCTTGCGCTCCGAGGTCGCGGCGTATTCGATCAATTACCCAGATTCCTCTGCGCTTGGATCCCCATTGCGCAAGGAGTTCTCGGACAGTTACATTGATCGGAGAACTCTGTGCCTGTTTCACGGCACCCTCAAGGAAGGCTGCTAGCCTTTCGTCATCCTCCATACACCCCTGCCGTTCCTGCTCGCAGCTTCACCGTTGTCTACTGGCTATCGTGCCTGCCGTCACCGTGTTACAGCCTTCGCCCCGAACCCGGGCTCGGCACTCGAGCGTGTACCACGGCGCGCTGGAGACTCGCCGACAACAGCTCTGGATCGTCAAGCTTTGAACATCCGCACATGCCGCTGATCGTGCGGTCGAGCACGGGTGCGCTGGTGGTGCCGAGAGGGAGGGGAGTCCTCGTTGAGGTGCTGGTGCTCTGGTTCGGCGCCGCAGAACATGCAGCGGCCCGGGGTGAAGTAGCCGAGCAGGGATCCGGCTTCGGCGACGGCGTCGAGTCGGTCCAGGTCCGAGGTGTACTGCTCGCGCAGCAATGTGAATCTCGCGTCGAGGGTGTCGAGTTCGGTGAGGCTGCGTCGCGCGGCGGTGACCAGGCGCTCGCTGTTGGACAACTGATGCCCCCACTGCTGTCTTGCTGCGGCGGTCTGCTCGATGGCCGCGGTCGTTTCTGCGACCGCGGCTTGCAGCCGACCGAGCCGTTCGGTGATCTGTTCGAGTGTCTCGTCGGTCTGGACCTGTTGACGGGCCTCGGCCAGCAGTTTGTCGATGACATCGTGCTTGGCGGCTTTGGATCGGCGACGCTCGGTCGGAGACTCGGTCGGCTGAAGCGCGGAATCGTCCTCCCCCTGCAGGAGCAGGCGGAACGTGGAGATCTCCCCGGTCCGGTTCGTGTGCTGCCCGGACGTGACCGGCGGCGTCCTGGCTTGGATCTTGGTCTCGTCGACCAGGAACAAGGGGGTCAGCTTCCGCAGGCTAAGCGAGGTTGTCTTCCCGTGGCCGTCCGTGCGGACGACTTTCCCATCCAGGCCGATCTTGTCCATGACGTAGCGCGAGACGTTAGTGGTGGTCTTCTTGCTGTGCGTCGCGCCCAGGGTTTCGCCTCTGTCTGGGAGTGGGTGGCTGCGGTGGTCGCCGCGGAAGAGCCGAAACCCGCCGCCTTGGACGGCCCGTGCCAAGGTGACGTCCTCGCCGTCAGGCAGGCGGATGCCCAGCAACGCGGTCTCGTAGCCCTTTCTCTCCGGGATCTCCTTCAATTCCGAGGCGCCGAGCATGAAGTCGATGCTGTCGGCGATGTAGGACTTACCTGTGTCCGAAGGGCCGCGGACCAGGGTGAGCTTGGGCCCGAACTCGACACTGGCAGGGGGCACCGCCCGGCCGATGAAGGTCAGATGTAGCAGGGTCAGCCGTTCCATGCGCCCAGCCCTCTCTCTGGTTCGCCGACGTCGCTGCCGGGCCTGGTGCCGAACACGGCCGCGGTTTGGCGCCGGATCTCTTCCTCGGTCAGTGATCCGAATTGCTCAACCACCCACCGGGTGCGGTCGCGCAGCGCGGCGATGTAGCTCGAGGCAAGGCCGGATACGAAACTGTGTGCCTCGTCCCCGGCCTCGTAGCGGATGCCCGCGGCCGAGGCTCGCATGTCGACCAGCCCGGCGCGCACCATCACTCGCAACCCCTTCTCGACACTGGCGCGGCGCACGCCCAGCTCGCCTGGGTGCATGGCGTGGGAGGGGTGGATGCTCGGGGGCCCTCCGAACTCGGCGGTGTGCAGCACGCTGTGGTCGAGCAGGACCAGATGGTTGATGTCCAACTGCCCCGGATACGCCTCGGTCAGCATTACCAGGATCCGGACGCCGTACTCCAACGGTCCGTTGAGCGGGGTCACGTGCCCTCCACCCAGGTCAGTCGGTCGTCGTTGGCCAGCTGGTGACATACACCCTTGCGGTCGTCGATGTCGGTGACGGCGATGAGCTTGTGGCGGCTGAGATCGAGGCTCCCGACCTGGGCCAGCACCTGGCATAGCCGCGTGTACCCGTCCGGGTGGTCGCCGTCGGCGACGTCGATTACTCCCTGGTGGATGTCGTCCTGGAGCTTCTCGAATGTGCCCGGGGGCACCGCCCCGGCCGAGTAAGCCCGCAGCGACTCGGCCCGGAAGAAGCTCTTCCGCTGCCGCTGCAGATGCCTGCTCATCTTGGGGACGCAGGCGACGGAGTCCAGGTCGGTGATCTTGCCGGGGTGGCGCTCTGCGTACGCCTCCACCAACTGCTGCAGGTAACGGGCCTCCTCCGGCGCGTACTGCTCCGGCGGGAGCTCGCAGTCACCACGCGCGGAAGAGATGTGGCGAACCGGGCGGCGTGCCACCTGGTCCGGCTGTGCGTGCTCAGCGCGTCCAGCACCTCGACCGACTTGAACATGGCGAAGTCGGTGTCTGCGGCCAAGTCCCGCACCGCCGTGAGCTTGGCCCCTTCCAACTCTCTCACCAGCGCACTGTCCTCGACAAGCCGGGACAGGAACTTCGTCTGCAGGGTGGTCGGGTTGCTGATCAGCATGTTGAACTGGGTCGACAGCCCCCGGGGAGCGAGGAACTGGTAGGTGTCGGGAAGGCTATACGCCCCTTCGATCACCGACGCGAAGAACTTGAGCATCTCGGCCGCGGCCACGGCGAAGCCGAGCGGCTTCTCGTAGTGTTTGGCCTGGAAGCAGTCCCACGGCCCCTCGAACAGCCGGTCGGTCTTGAACGCGGCGATGTCCGCGCCCTTGTCGCCCGCTCCTCCGAGCCGTTTGATCTGGACGTAGTCCCCGTCCACCGCAGTTGCCCATTCGCGGATGAACTCCTCCCAGTCATCGGGCGAGTACAACCGGATGCGCGCCACTGGTGAGACGGGCGAACCGTCCAAGGCCACCGACTGCGTCGAGTCAGTGGGCGCAGCCATGGCGCTAAGAGTTGCCCGCGCCCTTGTCTGCTGGTCCCCGTCGTCACCGTTCGCCCTGCCCTGGTCGTCCGAGTCTGCTCACCCTATCCGGGAGAAGCCGGAGGCGAAGGAATTTTCGGCAGGTCATCGGGCGAGTTTCGCGTACAGAGAGCGAGCATCGCCACTGCCCGTTGCCCCAGGTCGGTGGTCTTCAGGTGGGCGAGAAGGTCGCGATCGTGTAGACGGCGGTAGGGCGATCGGTGGGGCAGGAGCCCGCATGGCCCGCTCGAATGGAGTATTACGGGTGAGGGAGCGCGGTCTGCGATGTGCTCATCGTGGGACAAGTCGAC
Source organism: Actinokineospora sp. NPDC004072 (assembly GCF_053604195.1). NCBI lineage: Bacteria > Bacillati > Actinomycetota > Actinomycetes > Pseudonocardiales > Pseudonocardiaceae > Actinokineospora > Actinokineospora sp. NPDC004072. Next base: position 75,160 of record NZ_JBSGHB010000020.1, read on the forward strand.
GACGGTAGATGGTGCCCGCTGCAGGACGCCTGCTCCTTCGGCTGTCCCGGAACCTCCTGGACGACGGCCGCAGGCAGCGGCTCGCGAAGTCGAAGCTGCGCCGCGGGTGCGCCGGGACGGACCGTCAGCGGTTGGCTGCCTCGGGTGCTACGTCAGTCGACAAGGTAGTGGGCTTCGATGTAGGCGACGGTGGAGTCGTACGGTTCTCCCACCGGCTTCAGCGCGTATCGGCGGAAGACCGCGGCGGTCGCGCGGCGGACGCCTCGGTTGCGCGCGTCGGCGTTGTCCCATGACTGGGCCAGCGTGCGGGTGACGACTTGGTCGATCTCCTCGGCCAGGTTCCTCTCGGTGACGGTGAGGCCGGGCGGTGCGTGGTCGCGGATGATCTGGGACAGAACACCGATGTGGTCGTCGTCCAATACCACGGCTTCGTTGGGGTGTTTTCCGGCGTCCACGATGGCGCGGGCGATTCGGAGTGCTTCGGACAGGAACTCCAGGGCGTCCTGCGCGTTCTGGATGATCCGGTCCCGCAGCGTCCTGATCCGTTCCGCGAGGGCGGTGTACTTCACGGAGCCAGGCTCGACGCCCTTGTCGAGGGCCGCCTTGATGCGGTCCAGGATCTCCTTCGCGGTCGGCGGTGCCTTGTCCCCGCCGCCGTCCTTGCTGGGCTTTCGGCGGACGAGGGCCAGCAGCTCTTTGAGGACGGCGATGCCCTGGGCGTCCAACACCAGGGCTTCCTCCTGGGAGGCGACCACAGTGAAGGAGTGAACGTGGGCGTTGATGATCTCCAGGACCATCGGCCCCAGCTCGGCCAGTCGTTCCTTGCGTTCGTCGTCTGAGGACTTCTTGAACAGGGTGGTGTAGACCGACCCGAACAGGGCGAAGCCGTCCCGGTATTTGGCGACGCGCTTGTCGGTGTTGATGAGCGGGTACAGGCGGGCCAGGAGCCGGTAGTCCTTGGTGAACACCTGGGCGGCGCCGGGGTTGGCGTCCAGGAAGGTGTTGATGGCCCGCACGGACTCATAGCCGTGGACGGTGAGGTCCAGGTGATCGACGTCGACGAGGAGGTCCTCGATCCGGGCGAAGGTGGTGCGGAACTCGTCGACCAGCTCGGACAGGTCGGTCACGAACCCACCGCCCTTGCCGGAGGCCTCCGGGGTGGGGTCGACGACGGCCCGCTGGACCTCTTCGGCCAAGCCGATGTAGTCCACCACCACGCCGGAGGTCTTCACGAACCCGGTCGGGGACACCCAGGTGCGGTTCGTCCGGGTGATCGTCTGGAACAACGTGTGGGCCTTCAGCGGCTTGTCCAGGTAGAGAACGCCTTCGTTGGGAGCGTCGAACCCGGTCATCAGCTTCGCGGTCACCACCAGGAAGCACAGCGGGTCGTCCGGAGTGAGGAACCGTCGCTTCTGCTCTTCCTCCTCGGCCTCCGAGAGCTGGAACGCCCGCATCGCGCGGTCCTCGTCCTTGGCGTCGGAGACGGAGATGTTCACCTCGGCGGTGATCCGCTGGTGCTTGCCGACCTCGGCGAGCACCTGCGACGCCTCGAACCCTGCCAGCAATTCGTTGATCTTGTCGGTGTAGGCCACGGCCAGTTCGCGGTTGTAGGCGACGACCTGGGCCTTGAGGCCGTTGCGGTAGGCACCGGCCAGGTAGTGGTCCACGATGTCCTGGCAGACCGCGTGGATGCGCTCGGGGTTGGCGAACACCGAGGTGAGGCGCCCGAACTTGCGGGACAAGGTCTCGCGGTCGGGGTCGTCGAGGTCGAAGTCGTCGGCGAACTGGTCGAACTCCGCCTGCAGCTCGTGGTCGTTCATGTCGAAGGAGACCGGGTGCGGGTCCAGCACGACCGGGACGGTGGCCTCGTCCCGCAGCGAGCGGGACACCGAGTAGCGGTGCAGCACCCTGCCCGGATCGGTCTCCTCGCCGAAGAGGGCGAAGGTGTCGGTGGCCAGGTTCCTGACCGGGGTGCCGGTCATGCCGAAGAACTTCGCGTTCGGCAACGCCGCGCGCATCTGCCCGGCCAAGGACTTCGCCCTGGAGGATTGGGTGCGGTGTGCCTCGTCGACCAGCACGATGATGTTGTCCCTCATCGAGAGGTTCTTGCCGGCGTCGGCGAACTTGTGCACGGTCGTGGAGATGACCCCGCGCACGTCGTCGGCCAGCAGCGAGCGCAACTCCTGGCTGGTGGCGGGCTGATGGAAGTAGGCGACCCCCATCGCGGAGGTGAACACCCCGGAGGTCTGTCGGACGAGCTGGGTCCGGTCTGAGAGCAGGATGATCGTGGGGGACTCGGTCCGAGTGTCGGCCAGCAGCAGCGAGGCAGCGAACACCATCAGCAGCGTCTTCCCGGATCCCTGGTGGTGCCAGATCAGGCCCTTCGACCCGCCCTCCACGACCCGCTGGTGGATCAGGTGCGCGGCCTCCATCTGCGGATAGCGGGGCAGGTACTTCCTGTCGACACCTCCCCCGGAGGTGTCGAAGAGGACGAAGTTGGCGAGCATGTCCAGGATCGTGGCCGGGCTCATCAGCAGCTCGACGGAACGCTGCACGTCATCCCGCCCGGACAGGCTCTCGTCGTCAGCGGTGGACCGGAACGGCTGCCACAGATTCGTGGGCGCGCCCGTGGCGCCAAACCTCAACCTGAGCCCATCGGAGGCCACGGCGAAGACGTTGGGGGTGAAGAACCACGGGTACTCGGCGGCGTACACGTCGTTGATCTCGCGAGCGGCGTCCACCCACCCGGACTTCCCCGTCGGCGACTTCACCTCGACCACGACCAGGGGCAGACCGTTGACCCAATACACCAGGTCGAACCGGCGGGAAGGCTTGCCGGGCACGGAGATGCTCACCTCATCTGACACAACCAGCGAGTTGGCGGCTGGGTGCTCGAAGTCGATCACCTTCAGGGCGTGCCAGACGCCGTCGGAGTCCCGGAACTCCTTATGCCCCCGCAGGAGATCCAGCACCAGTTCGTTGGCCCGTACCAGCCCGCCTTCGACAGCATTGACTGTGGCCACGATCTCCGCCACCACCGCGTCCACATCGAACCCGCCGATCATCCCAGGATTGAACCGGATGACGGCGTCCCGCAGATGGCTGACGACCACCGTCTGAGTCGTCTCTCGCGGCAGTGACCTGCCTGCCGTGAAGCCCCAGCCCATCGGAAGGGACCACTGGATCATCAGATTCTGGAACTCGCGCTCCGGAATACTGTTCGCCATGGCTCAGACCTCCAACTCGGCTGGCTTAATCTCGATCGTGCCGCCCAGCAGGCCAGACAACAAGCAATTACGGACAGCACGCAGGCGCCCGGCCTCTGTGTACCTGGCGTCCACGCCAGTTTGGAGGGCGTCCAGTGTCTCAACGACTTTATCCTGTACCTGTCGTGGAGCGAGCGGAACCCGGATCGCTGATACAATCTTCTGGTTCACCGAAGGTACTGCGCCCGGCTGGGTTAGCTCTGAGAGTCGGATGCACGACATCACTGCCAGCAGGTACTCGGGCGAAACTCGCCCGTTCGGCACCAGGCCCATGAGGTTCTGATCGAACGCTGACGGCTGGACGAGAAGGCGACGCTTCTCCTTCGAGAGTGCAGCTCCAAGGATTGGGAACACGACAGTGCCAGGAGGGCACACCCTCGGCTTCACCGCTGCGATACCGTCACTGTCTAGCCAGTTGCACGCAGTGGTCAGATATCGACTGTTCGCCGGAGAGTTCATGTCGGCGACCTTGAAGTACGGCAGCTCCCCGCTGGCATTACCCTGGTACTTGTCGGGAAACGCACGCCCGGTCCTAGTCTCAGCAAGATCGCTGACAGTGACGTCCTCCCAGTCTTCTCCCGGTTGAAGAAGCTGCCTACGTGTCACAATCATGACCTCTGACAACGCATTCGCTTCGGTCTCGAGCGCAGTGACCTGGTTATCCATCGCGCCGATTATCTCGACGATTCGCTTCTGTATAGATAAGGGCGGCAGAGTGACGGTGGCAGCGTAGAACTCTTTGAGGCGGACATTCAGCAATCCGTGGGAACGCGCACCCTCGCGAAGGGTGCCAGCGAGCGAGCCAAAGAACTGGTCCGAATTCAGGGCAAGCTCCAAGTACTCGGGAAGTCCGCCCCCGCCGCTGCCCTCGAACACGAAGTACAGCGGAGAGACTATGCCCGGCTTGTTGCTGATGTTCCGTGCTACCGTGCCATAGGGAGCCGACTTCGACGTGCTCTTGTTGTAGACGAACTGGCCTGGCGCAACAACGTAGTAGCCCGAGGTGTCTTTACTGGCGACCTTCTTGGTGAAGAAGGTTTCCTGCGGGATTAGCCCGTGCTCAGCGGAGACGGTCAGGACATTCTCGTTGATCCCGTTCACGTTCTTCGTCGTCACACGTGTAACAACCTCCGACAGCGGGACTTGGCGCCAGTCATTCATCGAAGCCCTCGATTCCGGCGTCGGCGAGGACTTCGAGCATGCGCTGTTCGGCCTTCTGGCGCTCAGCACGGGCGATGTTGTAGGCGTCGATGAGGGTGCCGAGGTCTTCCTGCTCGGCGGCGGCCTGCTTGATGTACCGCCCGATGTTGAGGTCGTATCCGTTCGCCGTGATCTCTGCGGTGGGGACGAACCGGACGGCGAGTCCGCCGTCGCCGTCGGGATCGACAGGGTTTCCGTCGCTGTCGAATTTGGCGTGGTAGGCGGTCACGATGTCGGCGATGTCCGCCTCGGTGAGGACATTGCGGTTCTTGGCTTCCAGAACATAAGCGGGAAGACGACCGAGGAGTACTGCGCCTCGGGCATCGCCACGCGCAGCTCGTCGGCGGCGTCCCACAACCGGTTCTCGATCTCCTGCTGGGTCACTGCCATCAGTCGGTGTGTCCTTGCTCGTCAAAGGCTGGCGGCCCGGGGGCCGAGGCGTTACTTCCGATCACCCTATTTCGAGCGTGCCCGGCACGTACACGCTGGGTGTCCAGCCGAGCGAGCACACGCAGGAGGTATTGCCAGTGCGCCTGGTCAACGAGACTCCTCCCCAGGATCACGAAATGCGAGAACGCTCGCCAACTCAACCAGGCGTCGTCGTCCCTCTGGTCACGCTCGTCGGAGGCGGCTGAGTACCCGGATGATCCACGGTCGGTGGTCGGCGATGGCCATGACGAGTAGCGGCTTGTCCTTGACCTCGGGGTGCCAGGCCACGGGAGCGGCGATGCCGTTGTCGAACACGATCCACCACTTCGCGTCTGGGTAGGGTCGTGCCCAGCGTGGTTTGTGCCAGGACAGTCTGCCGCTGAAGCGGAACGACTCGGTGATCAGCCGGGCTTGGCGACCTCCGGGTGGGAGTGCGTCGGGGTCGAGTCGGCACTGCGCGGCCAGTCGGATCGGGTTGAGGGTGAACAGGTCTGCGGCGCGGTGGATGCAGGTGATCACGTCGAAGGCGCGGGCACCGCCACCCGTGCGGCAGGGCAGGCAGAACTCGTCGTCGGTTCCGGCCACGAGGTAGAGGTCGGCGGGGCGGGTGCCGCACCACCGTGGTGGTCGCGGCTGGGCGCGGACCGTGGGTGCGATCGTGTCCAGGAGTTCCTGGCGTGCCCGCTCGGGCAGGCGGTGGCCGCCGCAGCGTTGCTGGAACCGCTCGACGGCGTGCGGCAGCACGTTCACATGGCTCAGCAGGTCGCGGCCGGTCAACTGGAACGGATCGACCCGCGCGGCGGTAGCGGCGGGTCGGTTGGTGCCGGGGATGGCGATGCAGTTGGTGGCGATCCAGTGGGCGGCGCCGTCGCGATCGTGGGCCAAGGGCAGGATGAGCACGTTCTCGACCAGGACGAAGTGCCCGGAGGGGCTGCGGCGGCCCGCGACCGGCGCGGGTAGGCGGTCGGTGATCTCGCCGTTGTTGGAGACGAGGTCGCTCAGCCAGGCGCGAGCTTGGTCGCGTCCGGCGAGTCCGAATGCCTCCGCGCAGGCATCGGCACAGCGGTTGGTCACCACGATCGGCCACTCGCTCATGTCGGTCACCTGCCAGCCCACCTCCTGCTCGGTCCGGCCACGGTGCCCGGGTCGCTGGTCATGGTCAACAGCAGCCGGAACGGCAACACGGATTGCCCGTCGCTCTGACCCGCGGGCACGCCCGAGGAACATGGGTAGTGCACCGTCTGACACGCTTTCCTCCACCGGGAGGGGTTAGGTCAGCGCCGGTCGGGTTGGACCATGTTACGGGGCATGGTCAGGTACGGCGTGTCGTCCAGCTCCACGCGGGTGGGTGTCTGGCCGGTCGCGCGTAGGGCCCAGAAGTGGTCGGGGTCGAGGTCTTCGGCACAGGCGGTGCAGGACAGGTAGACGATCCCGTTGCGTTCGACGGCGCGATAACCGGTTCTGCCGACTGGGTGGACGCCGACCTTGCAGGTGGCGGGCAAGACGCCGATTCTGGCGCCGAGGCCGTCGCGGCGGTAGTGAAGTGGTCCGTCTGGTTCTCGGTCGTCGTACACGAGCCGGACCCTACCCCGCGTCTCGCACACACGTTCGAGTGACGTCGCCTGTGGGGTCGAAGGAGTCGGTTGAGGGCGGGCGGTCGTTGTCCAGGCAGGATGGTGTGGTCGCCACTTCGAGTCGATCGAATCGCCCGGTTCCGTGACGAGTCGCCGGTCACCATGTCCTCGGTGTGGGCGCGGCTCGGCATCGCAGGGCCCTGGTTGTTCGGCGTGGCCGGGCCATCGGTCATGGTCCTCGTCGGGGAGCGTAGTGCGGATCCCGCTGCACCCGATGCGCCGTGTGGCGACGGGTCCCGAGGAACCTGGTGCGGTTCCGGGAGGTCGGGGGTGGCGTCCGCGGAGTTCGGCGCGTAGGTCCCTGGTGGCCTGCGATTCCTGGTCTCCACGGGTGGAACGTGGCTGGCGGCCATCAGCGCCCGCAGCGCCCAGCGGGCCGCACACGTCGATCCCGCTGGCCGAGTGCGAGAGATGCCATGGAGGGTCATTGTGTGCACGAGGTCAGCTGTGAAGCCTGCAGGTCGGCCGGACGAGTGAATTCCCTTCTCCGATCCCAAGGGCCTCCTGAACCCTCGCTTTCCACGGCCACGATGTGCCGGTGTCTCTAGTCGAAGTCGCCGCCGCGATGCGCGAGGGGCTCGGCCGCATTGACGCGGGGAAGGCGTCGCTGACCGCTGCGGCGGCCCTGTTCGACGAGGCCCGGGCGCTCGTACAGCACAGCACGCGAGGCACCCAGCGATCCGAAGCCGGTCAGGCTGTCGCCGCGCAATCCGAAGCGCTGCGGCGTATCGGCGAAGTTCTCGCTCAGGTCGACGCAGCAGGCCAGGCGATGGCCGAGTACCTGGCCGACATCACGGCTCCCACAACCTCGACCGGGACTCCTCCGCGGCGGCCGCCCGCGGGCCCGCGGCCTCGGCCGTCGGCCCTGGCGACCGGTCGGGTCGAGCGGCTGCGGAGCGAGCTTCCCCCGCCGTTGGACGGGCCCGGCACCGGGCGCAAGACACATGGTCGGTGGTTTATCGACGACCACCCGGCGCAGACGATCGTCAGCGGCGAGGACGACACCGCCGACCTGGCCGCGCGCTATCTGGCTCGACTCGGCTCGCGTGTCCCCGTGATCCGCACGCACGCCGAGGCCAAGCTCGCAGCGTTGATCCGCCAGCACTGGGAGACCACGGGCGAGGAACCCCAGGTCACCCTCGTGATCAATCACGAGGTCTGTCCCGGCCGCATGTCCTGCCGCACCTACTTGCCCCGCCTGCTCCCGCCCGGGTGCTCCATTACGGTGGTCACCCCGAGGACCCGTCACACCTTCACCGGAGACCCGACGTGACACTCCTGATCTTCTGGTACGCCCCCGACCAGGAGGACGACCACATCGCCGCCACCCCGGCCGAGATCGACGCCGCCCTCGACCACATCGCCACCCTGGCTGGCAATGTCGGCGTCGTCGCCGAGATCACCCGTGAGGACGACGACACCGACGGGCTCTACGCCGGGCTCAACGGCCATGTCGGAACCCTGCACTACGTCGGTCCTGGCGCCGGTCTCTACAGCCGCAGCCCCAATCCGGCAACCGACAGCGACGGCACTGCCCTGACCTACGACCACCAATGGAACGTGATGGAGTTCCCGCCCGACTCCGAACTGCCCATCGCCGACATCAGAGCCGCCGTGCACGAGTACGCCCACACCGGCACCCGGCCGACCTGTGTCGAATGGCAGGAATGGTCACCCCCACGCGGCCCCGACACCACACCCGCCCTCGCCCCCGACGATCCCGCCTGGGGAAGCCCAAGCCACGGCTGATAACACACACGGCTTGCGCTCAGATCGCGCCCTGTGCCGACCACGCCCATGTCGCTGGTGGCGTGGAGGGGTCGTGTCTCAGCGGAGCAGCGCGCGGGCCCGATTATGGACAAGACGTCGGCACCCTCGCCGCGGACGGTCTTCCCGTGCTCGCCACCGCTCAGCCCTCGCGGTCGCCGCTGGGGGAGCTGGCCCGTCATGGCACCGACACCTACACCGGCATGGCCCTAGCGTGCCTGTGCGCCGCGGACCGCCACCACCAACTCGCCGTCGAGATCCTGCCCGCCCTGCACAAGAACAAGATCGTCGTCTGCGACCTGTCGGTGGCCTCGTCGCTGGTCCTGCAGGGCCACGACGGTCTGAGCGCCGACACGGTGTGGGCGCTCAACCACGGCGTCCGCCGGCCCGACCTGGCCGTCATCCTCACCGCCGACCCACGGGTCATCGCCGCGCGCCCGCACGGTCGGGGCGAGCACAGCCGCTTCGAACGCGCACCCGACAACAGCGCCCGCGAGACCGCCCTGTACGTCCACGCCGTTGACCGGACTGCGCGGAAGGGGATGGCCGGTGATGACGGTGGACTGCACCACCGAGCCGGCTGAGACCATCGCTGCCACGATCGTCACCCGGATCCACCGCGTCCTGGAGGAGACCCCGGTATGCCGCTGAGCCTGATCACCGTCAACGTCGGCGCCCCTTCCCTCGACCGCGCCCACCGCCAACTGCGCTGGCTCGCCGAACGCGGCGAGGAGGTCCTTGTGCTCACCGAGACCAAGGCCACCGCGGGCAGCAGGCTGCTGGCGGACTCGTTCACCGCGGCCGGGTACTCGGTGACCTTTCCCGACCACGCCCCCGGCGAACTCGGCGTCATGATCGTCTCCAGGCTCCGCGCCCGCCTGGACCCGATCGGCAAGGCCCTGGACTACCTGCCCGCCCGCGCCGCCGGGATCGTCGTCGACACCCTCGAGGGCCCTGTGCGGGTCATCGGCGCCTACGTGCCCTCCCGCGACGCCTCGCTGGTCAAGACCGAACGCAAGAAGACCTGGATCGAGGGCTTCCACACGGCCCTGGACGCCACCGGTGACGACTCCCCGGTGCTGTTGCTCGGTGACCTCAACGTCCTCGAACCCGACCACCGGCCCGCGCACCGCGGGCAGTTCGCGTCCTTCGAGTACGACTTCTACACCGACCTCACCCGCCGACACGGCCTGGTCGACCTGTTCCGTCACCTGCACCCCGACCGCGTCGAGCACAGCTGGGCCCGACGCCCCGAGCTCGGCTACCGCTACGACCACGCCCACGGCTCACCGGCCCTGATCGCACACCTCACCGGCTGCCACTACCTCCACGCCACCCGGGAGAACACTCCGGAGGGCGACCGGCTCACCGACCACTCCGGACTCGCCGTCCACCTCCACCTGACCCCCACCGCGGCGCTGCTGACGTCGGACCCCGCCACAGCGGCCATCACGCACGACGGACCCGAACCCACCCTGTTCTGACCCACAGGCCACCTCGCGCGTCGGCCGCTGTACCCCCGTCAGCCGCGACGACGCCTTCCCACAGTGCGCGCACCTGCTGGGGACGTGCAGGCAAATGCTGTAGAGGCAGCTGTACCCGACCACTCGGCGGACGTAGGTGACCCCTCAGGACATCTTGTGGAACAGCGGGGTGACCTCGCTGGAACGGCACAACGTGTCCTGCGAATAGCTGCACGTGTTCTGGTGGACGCACTGTACTGGCTTCGGTCCGTCGATGATGTGACTCGACTGGCTTTGAGCCATGTCAAGACCTGCGGGCTGGCACCGCCCGGACGTGTGATCGAAATTGCCTTCAATGCCTGGTCAACTGGGATGCCGCCGCGTTGACGCCGTATGAGCGCCCCATGCCCGCTCTGGCCGTGGTCGCCGAGCGCCGGTCTAATTCGGGCACCCCGGTGAGGGGTGGTGCCGAGCCTCGGCCCAGCCGGGCCATCGCGCAGTGCACGGGAGGAGGGATCAGGGTGGGGAAGACAGCAAGAAGGACGCCGAGTCGCGAGCGGGGACGCAGAGCCAACCAGGACCAACGCCCCGCCTCCGTGATCTACGCCAGCTGACGGCCTGGGCGTGTGGATTGTCCGACCTACTCGCGCACCTCCAGCCCCTCTTTGAAGCCGCGATCCCTAACCGCCGCTCGGCGGTCCACCAAGCCCCGTCTGCCCGGGAACCTGCCGGTCCCCCTTCCCGGGCAGACGGTTCCACTCTCATCGGTTCAGAAAGAGCATCTTATGGCCATGCCACCCGCAGTCGACCTTGACGAACTACCTGAACTCGCCAACCTCGATATGACGGGCTGGCACAGCCTTCCTGGACCAGTCCTCATCCTCTATCGACTCTGGCCTGAGGACTCCGTCGACACCCTGCTCGTCCACAGCCGAACCAATGCACACGGCGAGCGCGTCAACGGCGAGGGTGCCCCTGTCTGGCGTTGCGATGCGACTCTCGCGGCGGTCGTCTCCGCTCTGCTCGCCGTTCCCGCCCCCGGCCACCCAGACGCACCGGCCACTCCGCTCGACGCCAACCCGAACATCGACCGGATGTAGAGCCCACGTCCCACCGATCGGGCGATCGGCGCAGGACGGCGATCGGAGAGGACCGACGCAGACATGCAGCATTCGCGCGTGACACCTCGTCACCCCTATTCCCGAACAAGCAGGGCCGAGAGGGCAGACGGTCGAGATGTCGGGACAGCATAAGCCGCCGCACGCCCGCAATCGGGCGGTGGGAGCGGTCGTGCGGGCGATCCGGTTGTCGCAGACGACGCTTACGCTCGAGCAGGTCGCGGAGCAAACACAGATGTCCTTGTCCACCCTGAGCAGAATCGAGAACGGTCGCCGGCACATCAGTCGGGAGGACATGGCGACGCTGTTGACCGTCTACAGAGTACTTCTGCGGCAGCGTCGCGAGTTGTACGAGGACGCGCACACAGACACTAGGGCTTGCTGGTGGCAACGGACGCTACCTGAAGTGCTACCGGATTCCCTGCTGGTCGCGGGTTACGGCGCAGACGCCCGAGTGGTGACGGACTGGTCGATAGGGGTCGTTCCCGAACTGTTGCTGACCTACCGGTACGCCCGCGGCTGGTGGCGCGCAAGCGGGGCGACGGACGACGAGGTCGAACGCCGATGGAAGGCCTGCCAGGAGAAGCAACGCGGCCTGAGTCAGGTGGAATACACCGCCTACATCCACGAACTCGCACTTCGAACGCCGTTCGGCGGCGTCGCCGCCCTGCGTGACCAACTCGCCCACCTCATCGCCGCGCCGGAGCGCGGACTCGGGATCAGGATGGTGCGTGCGGGTGTGCCGGTCGGTGCGCTCGGCTCGGCGTGGACGCTGATCCAGTTCAGGCGAGACCCGCCCGTCGTTCACTCGGAACTCCTTCGCAGCAGCATCGTCCTGCATCACCCGGAAACCTCCAGCTACCGCGCGATGTTGAAGGAGGTGGAGCGGGCTGCCTGCTCGGCTGCCGCGACGCGCGAGCGGCTGCGACAGATCGCCGAAACCCTCTCCGAACGCGGACAGCAGAGGGCGGGAGAATTCAGGTGACGCACTACTTCACCACCGTCGCCCGCTGTCGGATCACAGGGACCCCCTCTGCCGACTTCAGACGGCTGCGCGCAGTGGCAGACTGTCACCACAGCAGGTCGTCGCCCTGTCCGACAGTTCGCCCTCCTGACGGTTTCGGGTGCTGACACAGCGCACCGCGGGAGCGAGAGTGGTCAGTAGTACTGAGGCCAGAGGAGTCAGTTCGTACACGGTCGATTTGGGGAACCGGTTGGGTTCCTCGTGTCGAGTGACCAGGTCCTTGTCCTCCATGCGCCGCAGTGTGCGACCCAGAATGCTGTCGTGCAGCCACCGGCCGGAATCAGGTTGACCGATGGTCGTGTCGTGGATAGTGGACAGGATCTCGGTGAAGTGTCGGGGGCCGTTGATCAGCGTGGCGAGGATTGCTGGCACCCACTCGCCTTTGAGCAGTTGAAGCACCTCGTACAAGCCGTGCCAGTAGGCAGGCTCCTGCACAAGGGCGGTCCTGTCGGTCGTCGTTGACGACGTCTCGAGGGCAGGGTTGCCGTCGCGGCGGACCGGCGCGGGTTGGTGGTCGCGCTCACCGGATCGTTCGTCGGCGGGCTCGAGTACTTCCGCGCCGATGCACGTGGTGTTGCGCCCCGCGTGCTTGGCATGGCGCAGGGCCGTGTCGGCCTCCAGTAGCAGCGTCTCGATGCTGGTGGGGTCGGTGGCCGCGTGCACGGCGACGCCGATGGACACGGTAAAACTGCGGATGGCAGTGGTGCCGCCGGAGGCGACAGGGGCGTCAACGACGATCGCGGCGATGCCCGCGCTGATGCGCCGGGCAACCCCGAGGGCCTGCTCGGTGTCTGCACCAGGAACCAGGACAACGAACTCGTCGCCGCCGAGGCGACCGACCAGGTCGGAGCCGCGCACGGCGGTCCGCAACACGTGCGCGGTCGCCCATAGGACGGCGTCGCCGGCCGGATGGCCGTACTCGTCGTTGACGCGCTTGAAGCGGTCAAGATCCAGGACGAGCAGGCTGACTGGACGCTGCCGACGCCGGGCGTCCTCGAGCGCACGCGGGACGTGAATGTCCCAGCCCCACCGGTCGAGCAGACCGGTCAGCCTGTCCCTGCCCCAGCTTCCCCGAGGTTGGCCGCACGAGGAGCACTGCCGCGGCAATGCCTCGCGTGGCCGACCCGAGGTCTGCGCTGTCGGTGCTGTAGTCATCGCGATCCCCCCGAACCTCTGCCACCGGACGCCTGCTAGCCCTTGTACTGGAAGCCTGATGTTCCCGTGTCACTCTTCAGGGCGGTTGAAGTGACGTGTTATGGACTTTAGGCTGTAGGTAGCAACTCTTCAACCGCAATGAGCCCGATTGGGTTAGCTTCCTCAAAACAGTACAAGGCCATGAGGGCGGAGGTGGGCTGATGAACGACAGCAGGTGGCCGTCGTTCGCGGCCGTTCTGAACCTGCTGTGCTCGACCAGCCAGCCCGGGAAGGCGCGCCCGTACTCCAACGTCGAGCTGGGACAGGCCATCGGGGTTACGCACAGCTACGTCGCCCAACTGCGTAAGGGGCAGCGCGAGCCGACCCTGGCGACCGTCCTGGCCTTAGCCGAGGCATTGAACGTGCACCCCGCCGTCTTCGTGGGAGGCCGTCGCAGCCGAACGCCGGACCTGCCCGGTCGCCCGTTCGCCGTCAAGCTCAATCGCCTGTTCTCCCTGGTGCATCCGCCCGGCCAGGGTGAGATGACGTCGGAGGCCGTGGCGTCAGCCGTGCGCCGCAAAGCCGAGGAGCTGGGCGACAACGGATGGACGATCGCACCGAACACGGTCCGTGATCTGCGCAGCGGTAAGAATCCGAATCCCAAGCTCAAGCACGTGATCGCACTCGCGGTGGCCTTCGGCGCCGAGCCTGCGTACTTCTTCGACGAGGAGTTGGCCGCCCGCGTGGAGGAGCAGTTGGAGACTCATCAGACGTTGGAGCGCCTGGGAGTCAACGAAGTGATCCTACGCGCCACGGCCGCTTCCCCGTCGGCAGAGGTGCGCAACAAAGCGGTACTTGCGCTGGTGCGGGCGTTGCGCCCCGAGGTGGAGCACGAAGCACTGCGGCAGCTGCTGGACCGGTCCGCTTCCGACCCATCCGACGGTCCCGCTGGACCACAGGTCAAGGTGCCTCGCGATGAAACGACCGACTGATGCCCGCGATCTCGATGTGGCGAGGCAACCAGGGCTCGAAGGGTGGTGACACCATGAAACCCCGGCACCTGCGGGCTCTGCGCGACGACCTGATCCGCGAGCTGAACCTGGACTCCTCGGCGACGACCGAGACCGTCTGTCTGCGGCTATGCGAGGTCGTTGCCCAACGGCAACAACGGGAGATTCGACTACGGTTCGACGATCTGGGCGCCGGGCTCAGCGGCCTCTGGGCGGTCACGGACGACGATGTCCACGTCGTCATCGTGACCACCGCCCGCAGCTGGGTTCACCGTCTGCTGATCCTGCTGCACGAGATCGCACACATGCTCTGCGGTCATCAACCGATGCAACTGAGCACCGGCGAGGCCAATGCCCTCTTCTATCCCGACCTGTCCCCGGACATGTTGCGAGTGCTGGCCGGACGTACCACGCTCTCGCGGGACGAGGAGCGCGAGGCCGACCAGGTCGCAGGCGCGCTGACCCAGGGATTGATCGACTGGGCGCAGCGGCAGGAGGTCCGCCCCTTCGAGCCCGGCCGCGACGACCTGGCGACCAGGGCCTGGTACACCCTCGGATACACCCCGCGAGGACACCATGGCTGACCTGATTTTCCTTCCTGCGGCGCTGGGTATCGCGATGCTGGGCCTGTACAAGTTCTGGGCTCTGCGCCATGCGCCTGCCGACCGCAGACCGGCGATACGCACCGTATGCTTCTCTTGCCTGTTCGCCGCGCCCTCGGTGCTGCTAGGCGCTCCCGCCATCGGCATGGCCCTCGACCGAGTCGTCGGCATCCACAGCCTGTCGGTGCTGCTGGGCTACTGCTTCGCCCTGGGATTCGTGTGCTCGATCCAGATCATGCTCGTCTACTGGCTTCACTCGGCCGCTGCGGCGTGGCAGATCTCGCGATGGCTGGTGCTGACCTACACCGGCATCGTGGCCGCGATCAACATTCTGTTCTTCCTCGGCGAACGACCAGCCGAACACCATCACGACTTCGCCGCAGCCTACGCTCGCGCGCCCTACCTCGCGGAATTACTGGTCCTGCACTTCCTGGCCTATGTCCTCGGCCTGGCCAACGTTGTTCGTCTTTGCTGGCGTTGGTCCCACCACCCGGACACCACTGATCGCCCCTGGCTGCGACGAGGGCTGCGCCTGACCGCCGTGGGGATCTTGTTCCCTGTCGTTTACGGCGTCATCACCCTCGTCGCCGTTGTTGGCAGCTGGTTCGGCGCCGAGTTGGGCCTTTGGAGCACCCTGATCGCGCCCACGGTCGCCATCCTCGGCGTGCCGCTGGTGATCGTCGGCAACAGCATCGCCGCGTGGGGGCCAAGCCTGTCGTCGCTGTGGGAACGCGTCGTTCACGTCAGCTCCGACCTGCATGACTACCGCGCTCTCACACCCCTGTGGCAGGCGCTGCGCTCCATCGAGCCGGAGATGGTCCACACCCACCACTCACTGGCGAACCGCCTCAGCCCCCGATCACGACTGTTCTGGCGGATCATCGAGATCAACGATTGGCTCCACCAGCTCCCGGCCCGCGACGTCGCCGTTTCCGCCACCGCTCGTCACCACGCACGTCAAGCCGGTCTTGACGAGCAACAGACCGCGGCGCTGGACGAAGCCGCCAACATCAAAGCCGCGCTACTGACCACTGCGACCGATCTCCGCACCGGCCTTTCGGGCCCCGTCAACCTAGACCATCCTCGCGACGCGGGGCACGCCTTCGCGGGCGAACGTCGACGACTTGTGCTCATCGCCAAGACCTTTACCAGCCTCCTGACTGACGAAGTGGTTCACGCAGCCTCCCGTATTCCTCAGTCTGCGCAGACCCATCCCCACTAAACGTTCCACATCTCCCTTCCGGAAAGGACACTTCCATGCCCACCGGAAAGTCCCTGCGCGCGGTTGTCCTCGGAGGCGGGCTGGCTGGCACCCTGGCTGCTGCGGTCCTCGCACGCCACACCGACGAGGTCACCATCATCGAGCGCGACCGCCTGCCCGAGGGACCCACCCACCGAAAGGGCACCCCTCAAGCCCACCACACCCACGTGCTCGTTTCCGGCGGTGCCCGCGCACTCGATCAACTCCTTCCTGGAAGCACCCGCGCCTTGCTCGACCATGGCGCTCAGTACATCGGTGCGCCCAATCGGCTGCTCGTGCTGCTCTCCCGCGGCTGGCTCGGCCGCTTCGAGGAGATGCAATTCATCATCGGCTGCAGCCGCAATCTCCTGGACTGGGTCATACGAAAGCGCGTCTTGGCGCAACCCACCATCACCGTTCGCCACGCCACCGACGCCATCGGCCTATGCGGCAACCCGCAGCGGATCACTGGCGTGCGGGTCCGCGACCGACAGACCGGACGAATCGAGGAACTCGACGCTGACTTCGTGGTCGACGCCACCGGCCAAGGATCCGACGCCAGCGTCTGGTTGACCGCACTCGGCCTACCTACACCAGCTGAGGAACATATCGACCCTCAGGTCTTCTACAGCACCCGCATCTACCAGCAGCCTGCCGGAACCGTC
The DNA here is from genome assembly GCF_053604195.1 of Actinokineospora sp. NPDC004072. Taxonomy (NCBI): domain Bacteria; kingdom Bacillati; phylum Actinomycetota; class Actinomycetes; order Pseudonocardiales; family Pseudonocardiaceae; genus Actinokineospora; species Actinokineospora sp. NPDC004072. The sequence continues at coordinate 91,712 of NZ_JBSGHB010000020.1, forward strand.
AGCGACTTCCCCGAGATCAACATCATGTCCGACCCGGCCCGCACCGACTACGTCAAAGCTGGAATCCTGGTGCCCATCGAGAACCGGCAATGGATCGTCACTCTTGTCGGCACCCACGACCACCGGCCACCCACCGACGCGAACAGGTTCGGCGCCTACGCGCGCAGCCTGCGCCACCCCATCATCGCCGACCTTATCGACCGCGCCCAGCCGTTAACCGAACCTCGCGGCTTCCGCATCCCCGGTAACCGCCGCCGGCACTTTCACAGCCTCGCCGCCTGGCCGAACGGGTTCGTCGTCCTCGGGGATGCCGCCTGCACCGTCAATCCCATCTACGGGCACGGCATGGCCATCGCCGCTCGCGGTGCCCTCGCCCTCGATGCCGGTCTGCAGCGGCATGGCACAACCCGAGCCACCCACCGCATCCAACAGACCATCGCCGAGGTGGCCGATATCGCCTGGAAAATGGCTTCTCGGCAGGACCTTCGATACCCCACCACCATCGGACCACGCCCCGGTCCAACAGCCCGGCTGCAGCAGCGCTTCCTCGACCGTATTGCCTGGGCGGCAACCGATCGACGCGCCGTTGCCGCAGCTCAGTTGGACGTCTACACCCTCTCGAAACCGCCCAGCCGCATGCTGAGCCCCTCCGTGCTGATAGCAACTCTTCTGGGCCCTCGTGAACCAGCCCGGACCGAGCCTCCTCTTACTTCCGACGAGTACCCGGGGCTACCACCGTCAGGTTCCTAGGTGGCAATCGAACGAAAGAGCTTGGAGGGTGTTGTCAGGGCTGGGCTGGCCACCACGGGTGCTCGCCGGTTAGAGCTGCGGTTCGCAAACCTGTCTGCAAGCCCCGCGGGGCCCAGCTTGAGGTGGCCGAGTTCACTTTCGGCTACCCAGTGCGCTTCGCCGCGACCAGCCGGGACGGCATTGGGGTCGATGAGGGTCACGTCGAACAGCAGCGCCAGTTCGTAGACCGCGTTCTCCCTGCCGCCGCGGCTCCTTCGGCGTTCGACCACGGCGTAGAAGTCCAGGTGTGCGACCTCGGCGTTGACCTGCTCCCGCAGGATGCGCCGCAGCGCACTCTCGGCGGCTTCACCAGCCAGCACGAGGCCGCCCGGCAGGCGGTGGGAGGTGACGTCCTGGTCGTGGACGGCCAGGAGGCGTTCATCGTTGCCAACGAGGCCGTACACCGCGACAAGCGGCCCAAGGGCTGGCGAGGTGGGCGTGGTCATCCTGTCCTCGCGATCGACGGAGAGGGTGATGTCGAAGTCGGATTTAAGTACGGCCTGACGCCGTGGCAGGGCTTGTAGTGCACGGCGCAGGTCGAGAATCCGGCGGCGGTCAGCCGCTCGCCCAGCGCGGTGGCAGTCGTGGTTTCCCGGTGCCCCTGTTCCCTTCGACGGTGATCATCACCGCTGGCGGTCTCAAACGGCTGCGGGTCGGGCTGGCTTGCGGCAAGGTCAGCGGCCACGCTGGTCTCCCCAGGTGAGCACATGCAGCCGCGTGGTTAGGTGGAAGCCCCGCTCGATGGCCGGGTCGGCGATCTCGGCCAGCCGCCTCGTGATCTCCTCGGCGGTTCGGCCTTCGGGCATCACGTACACCGGTGCCAAATCGTGGTCGGCGACGAGTTCGGTGGCTTCATCGAGGTCGGCAGTGGTGGAGACGACGAACTTGAACACGGCCCGGCCGCTGGCCGCGAAGTCGCCGAGCACCCGGCCCTTAATCCGCTTCGAGGATGGCATCCCGGCGCCGAAGCTCGACAACTTCGGCGACACGTTGAACCGGGTGACAGATGCGAGCAGGTCCGCTGCGGGGGCGATCGTGCCGTTGGTCTCGATCTCCACCTGCAGCCCGGCGTCCGCGAGCCCCTGCGCGAGTGCGATGAGGCGGCGCTGCTGCATCAGCGGCTCGCCGCCTGTGATCACCACGAGGTCGACCGGTTGCACTGTCGCCCAGGCCAGCAGATCGCTGATCGAAGCGACTGTGCCTTCGGCGTGCAGGTTGAAACGGGCGCTGTCCCAGGTGTAGGAGGTGTCGCAGTTCCTGCAGGTCAGGTTGCAGTTCATCAGCCGGATGAACACCGCACGGCGCCCGATCGACGGGCCTTCGCCCTGCACGGTCGGGCCGAACTTCTCCGCGACGAACAGCTCGTCGGTGGCCAGCGTGATCCTCATCGGCCGCTCCGCTCGTCCTGGGTGAACTCGGCCCATCGGCGCGGCGACTCCCAGACGCGAACCGCCTGGACTGCGGCGGTCTCTTGTGCGTTGGCCTGGCTGAGGGTCCAGTCGTACAGGTGTTCGGCAAGCAGTTCTGATGTCGGCTGGAACGGGAGCACGGCATTCAGGTCACGGTGGTCGAGGTGCCGGTCGAGGTATTCGGCGAGCAGGGCGTGGAGCCTGGCGCGGCGGCCGGGGTGCGTCTGCGGGTCCAGCCGGAGGTCCACACGGTAAGAGTGGCCGTGATGCCGGCCGCACTTGTGCCCGTCAGGCAGGCCCTCCAGGTGATGGGCCGCCTCGAAGGTGAACGACTCGTCATCGACATGCTGGCGTGCCCCCGTGGCTGCGCCGAGGCCGACGTGGACGGCCTGAAGCTGCTTCCCTCGCTCGGGTGGCATGTTGGCCAGGAACCACGCGGTGATGTGGTGGGCGAGCGCGTCGGTGGTGGTGTCGAACGTGAACAGATCGTTGAGGTCGCGATGGTCTAGTTCGCGTTTGAGGTACTCACCGACGGGGGCGAGTTCGGCGTAGTCCGCCACGAAACCGGGTGCCCGCAGTTCGGTGTCGGCGAGCTGGACCTCGACGGTGAAGGTGTGACCGTGGGGTCGCGCGGCCTTGTTCTCGGCGTCGGGCAGAGTGACGAGGCGGTGCGCTGCGGCAAACGAGAAGCTGCCGTCGCCGACGCAATAGCGTCCCTGGGCCAGGTCGCTCACCGCGACTCGGGTCGAGTTCGCCGGGTGGGGCCCCACGGTCATCCTCTCGTTAAATACTGGGGTGTGATTGGCTCTCATGGAGTCGCGATGCGGACCGCAGCAGGAGGGCTCACGAGGGCGCTCACCAACACCCGGGGTGTAGCGGCTTGCGATCCCACCCGCTCCGACGGTTCGGCTGCGGCGTGGTGCTCACGGACGGCGGTTGGCCGACCATTCTCGCCAGCACACCCGCGAGTGAAACCCGGCGAAGCGGAGGGCGGTCTCACCACCACTCACCCCTTAGCACCATGTCTCGGCAAAACGGTTCCGATACCTGGGCTGCGTCGAAGCGGACACCACCCGGACTACGGCCAGGCCAGTCAACGCTCGTTGATCAACGGCAGCCAGAGCGTCGACGGGGCGACCATGGGGCGGCAATGGGGCGGCACCAGGTCTGACCTGCGCAAATGACTTTTCTGAGGTGGTAGTCCGAACGGGTACAACTCGCCGAGCGGGTGATTGGCCTTGACCGGTGGCTGGTTATCGTGGCGGGTAACCAACCGGCGAGGTGGTGTTCATGGGCAACCGGCGAGACGCATTCGCCATGCGGCGTGAGCAGATGGGTTACACCCAGGAGAGTTTCGGGGCGGCAGTGGGGGTGGAGTTTTCCACCGTCGGACGTTGGGAACGGGGCGACCTGACCCCGCAGCCGTACCGCCGCCACCGTATCGCCAAGGCACTCGATGTAAGCCTCGACGAGTTGGGTGCGTTGCTCACGCCACCCCGGCAGACTTCTACCGTTGCCGCTGTACCACCCGACCCTGCGGAGGCCGACGACATGAACCGTCGAGACCTGCTGCGCTTGTTCAGCATGACGGGCGCGCTGCTCGGGCTGCCTGTTGACGAAGCGGCTCTCGGTGATGTCGACCGGCTCGCTGGGGCGGCTCACACCGGCATGGTGGACACGATTGGGACAGCGGAGTTCGCCCAACTCAACTCCCACCTGTGGCGCGTGTTCGTCTTGTCGCCGACAAAGGCGCAGGTACTGCCGCTGGCACGGGCCCAACTCGACGTGCTCACCGACTCTCTACGCCGACCGCAGACACCGGCCATTCGGCGGCGGCTTTGCGAACTAACCGCCGACCTGTATCAGCTGGCTGGGGAGATCTTCTTCGACGGCGACCGGTACACCGACGCCGCCCATTGCTACGCGCTGGCGGCGACAGCGGGCAGGGAGGCCGCCGCTTCTGACCTGTGGGCTTGCGCGCTGACCAGACATGCCTTCATCGCCGTATACGAGCGCCGGTTCGCCGAGGCCATACCGCTGCTCGAACTGGCCGCCGACCTGGCCGACCGAGGCGACCCCGCCCTCTCGACCCGGCAATGGATCTTCGCCGTGCAGGCAGAGTCCTTCGCTGGTCTCGGTGACCTAGATGCCTGCCAGCGCGCACTCGACATGGCCGCCGAGGTCCAGCACCTGCAGGGCCCGGTCCACAACGGTGGCTGGCTCCGGTTCGACGGCTCCCGTCTAGCCGAGGAACGCGGCACCTGCTACGTCAACCTGGGCCGCTACGACCTCGCCGAAGCCGCTCTGACCGACGCGCTGGACAGCGACCTCACAGCCCGCCGGAAAGCTGGTGTTCTCACCGACCTGGCGATGATCGGAGTGCATCGGCGCGATCCTGACCAGGTCGCAACCTACGTCGACGCCGCCCTCGCCACTGCCCGCCAGACCGGTTCCGGAGTCATCGCACGCAAGCTGCGCGGTCTACAGCCGAACCTGGCTCCTTTGCTCACCGACCAGCAGATCCAGCGACTCGACGCCGAGATCACAGAACTCGCCGGCAATCGCGCCGCATGATGGAGGACAACAGAATGCAGAACGACCGTGGCCGCGTGTTCCGCGAGGCGTGGATCGCCGGGGTGACCAAGCACTACCCCGGCGAGCCGAAGCCTGGCTACATCGCCCCGTGGGAGGAGACCCCGGACTGGGAACGCGACGCCGCGACAGCCGTGTATGACCAGGTCCTGGACTTCATCAAGGCCACCGACGGTGCCACCGCGAAGCTCACCCCGGACCAGAAAGGCCGCTTCGTCGCACTGTGCTGGATAGGCCAGATCTACAAGCACTTCCCCGATCCGAAACCGTCATACGTCGCTGACTGGAACAACCTGCCCGACTGGCAGAAGGCCACGGACATCGACATCTTTGAGCGCATCGAACAAGACCTCTGATCGTATGCTGCACCGGCAGCCATGCGGTGTGACCATTCAGCAGCCAGGCCGGGGGCTGAGGCAGGCTAGCGAGGTGAGCGGCGTGGGTGACAAACGCGAGGCGTTCGCGGCCCGACGTGAAGCGATGGGTTTCACCCAGGAAGGGCTCGCTGCGGCTGTGGGTGTGGAGTTCTCCACCGTCGGGCGGTGGGAACGCGGTGCTCTGACGCCTCAACCGTGGCGGCGCCCTCGAATTGCAGCGGCGTTGGGTGTTTCCCTCGACGAACTGCACGTGTTGCTCGGACAGGGCCCGACTCACGGCCGACAGGACCTGCCACAGTCGGTCCCAGGGCAAACGACCTGGAGACGATCCTCGCCAGCGTCGAGTTCGCCCGCCTCTGCGCTCACCGCCGCGTATGAACCCGCCGGAAGCCTCGACATGGGATCGGTGCCCGCTGAGTTCCTCGAGTCCCTCACCTTGACCGTGAAGCCACCGCGGCGGATCGGATCGGCTGAGGTCGAGCAGGTCAAGCTAATGACGAGCACGTTGGCCGCCAGCGAGAATCTCTATGGCGGGGGCATGGCCGGTGAAGCGGGAGCCGCGCACCTGCGATGGGCTGGCCGGCTGTTGAGTGCCCGAGCCAGTACCGCCGTCGCGGCGGATATGTTCGAGGCCGTTGGGAACCTCGCGGGAGTGGTGGCATTCTCGGCTTTCGACGTCGGAAACCACGACGCAGCGGCTCGATGCTTTCGCTTCAGTCTGTGGTGCGCCGAGCAGAGCGGCTCGTGGGAACTGCGTGCCGCGACCCTCGCAGACATGGCACGGCAGGCCATCTATCTCGGCAACCTGGACGACGCATTGTCCTTGATCGAGTTCGCCCAGGTCCGAGCTGACCGGCTGACCGCCACCGCGCGAGCCATGATCGGCGTGGTCCGGGCCCGATTGCTGGCGATGCTGGGTCGCCACAACGAGTCGCGAGCCGAAGTGGACCGCGCGGATGCGTACTTCTCCCAACGGGAACCGGAGACCGACCCGCCCTGGCTGGTCTACTACGACGAAGCCGAACATGCGGGCAGCAGCGCGCGGGCACTTACTCCGCTCGCCGTCGCGGAAAAGCAGCCGGGGGATGCCGCTGAGCGACTTGTCTCTGCGGTTCGACTCCATAGCGACGCCTATCCTCGCTCGCGCGCGTTCTCTAGGGCGCGCTTGGCTACCTTGCACATGGCAGTCGGGGATCCGCGTGAAGCCGTCCTCCTCGGACGGCAAGCCGTCGATGACGCCACGATGTTGCACTCAAAGCGGATGGACGAGGAACTCGCCAAGCTGGTGCGGGCTTGCGAACGGCATCGTGCGATATCCGAAGTGGCCGAGTTCTCGGAACTCGTGGCGTCCGGTATCGACCATGTCTGATGTAGACGCCGACACAGACATGGTCCCGTCGGTAGACCCGCTTGACGCGCTGACGGTAGCGGGCAGGAAGGTTGGCGTACCGACCGCGGGAGCGATCTTGATCCGTGACGGCACGAACGTCATCTACGAGGTAACCGATGGCGTTGTGGCTCGTGTGGGCCCTCCAGGCTCACAGCTTGTAGCTGCCCGTCAAATCCAGGCGTCGCGTTGGCTGGCTGACGCCGGCATTCCCGTCGTGCGTGCAATCGACGCCATCGATCAGCGCACGATCGTTGGCGATCGGCCCGTCACTTGGTGGGTGCAGCTTCCGGATCACCGCCATGCCACGCCAGCCGAACTGGGTGCGGTCCTGAGACGCCTGCACGCGCTGGACGTACCAGAGTCGCCTTCGTTCCCCGCTGTCGACCCTTTCGAAGGGCTACGCGAGACAATCGACCGCGGTACCGCCTTGCCGGAGGATGACCGAGCCTGGCTTCGAGACCTCGTGAAACGGCTGCACAGGGAGTACCTGGCGATGGTCCCGGGACTGTCTCGGTCCGTCATCCACGGCGATGCTTGGCAGGGCAACATTGTTGTCCCCAGGGCCGGTGGCGCTCCCGTGTTGCTGGATCTAGACCATGTCGGGATCGGACCTCAGGAGTGGGACTTGGTCTCGCTGGCGGTTGACTACACCGACTTCGCCCGAATCGCGGACTCGGATTACCAAGCTTTCGTGGACGCATACGGCGGGTATGACCTTACCGCTTGGCCTGGCTACCGCACGCTGGCGACGATTAGAGAACTACGGTGGACCGCCTTCGTCCTTGGCAAAGCCGCGATCGACCCGAGAGCCTCCGAAGAGGTACAACATCGGGTGGCGTGCCTGCGAGGCGAGATCGAACGGCCGTGGTCGTGGTCGGCCTTTTGAGGCCGGAGTAAATGTTGGCGCCACCCCTCCATTCGGACCTACTGCAAACGACCACAGGGGTCAATGACGACAAATACATTTCGCACACGAGTAACGTCCCACTTCGGGTGGTCAGTGTCATTCGGGGTCACGCAGCCAGTCGATCAACCGAAGTGGGGCACAAACGATCGTTCTGTCCCATCGGGCCGTTCTCCGCGCTACCAGGAGTCCGTTGAGGACGCTGCGTGGTGGTGGGTCACGCGGTCGTGGTCAGGTAGCCGGTGGGGTGGGGTCGGGGTACGGTCGTGAAGTGCATGAGGCATGAGCAAGCGGCCGAGGCCGCGGTGGCGGCGTGCTGGGTGGTGGGAAGATCCGCCCGGCGATCTGGAGGATCCGTACCACCCGTTGCCGGGTGACGGGCCGGAACCTGCCGGATTGACCGCCGACCAGCGGGACCGCCGGGATCAGTGGGTCGCTACCCAGGCGCGGCGTTCACCGCCCTCACCGGGAGGAGGTCGGGATCCGGTGAACGAGGTGATCAACCGGCTGGACGAACGACGGATTTGATCCACCGGCTGCGTGGAGTGGCAGTGGATGGCGCGGGTGGTGGCGTTGTCCTCGTCTCAGGCAGCGTTCAAACGGACTGGCCGATTCAGGAACCGTGTGCTGGTGGCGGGTTCGGGATGGTGCGCTCGGGTGTGCAGTGGCCGTACAGCTTCCAGGCGTCCACGTCCCAATCCAGGTCATAGATTAAGGTCCCCGCGCAGCACCCACGGCGCGGCAGGCCACCGTCCTGGTCAGAGGCCACCGGCACGGCGGTGGCCTCTTCAGTGGGCAGTTCCGACCGTCGGACACCCCGCTCCGGTTCGATCTTCCGGCTGCATACGAACGCAAGGTGTCCCGGGTCCGCAGGGGGCGGTATCCGGTCCGCCGGTTTCTCGGCCGATGTTACGAAGACCTCTGCGGTGTCAGAGGGTCACTGCGGTGGGCAGGCGTCCGAGAATGGGAAGCGGGACGAAGTTTTCCGCGAAGGCGACGCCGACCCGTGCGCCCCACAACCGGCCGAGGGTTTCGGCCATCGGCCCGAAGTGCTCGGCGATGGGCTGGGAGGCGTGCGCCGCTAGGGCGCGTTGTTTGCTGGCCCACGTAGAGGTGATGTCGACGGTGGTGTGGGCGTGGACGGGACCGTCGAGGGTGAGGCTGTTGTAGGTGTCGGTGGTGTAGACCCGCCGAGGGCATCCTGTGGCGATGACGACCTCGGGAAGTGCCTCCAGCACGGCTTCGGCGATGCGTCGGTGGTCGGGGTGCACATCGCGCAGGGGGTGGGTCAGGACGACTTCGGGGCGGGTGTCCAGCAGCCGTTCGCGTACGGCTGCCGCGGTGGGCTCGTTGATCTCGTGGAACCCGGCGCCGAGTACGGCGGCCCCGGCGACGGCCTCGCTGGCTCGGGGCTCGGGGTGGAGTGGGACGGCGATGGTGACGTCGGCTCCGGCGGCGGCGCAGAGGGCGAGCGTGCCGCCTGCCCAGAGTTCGGCGTCGTCGGGGTGGGCCATCACGGTCAGGACCGAGGCGGGCGGGATGAACGCGGTCGCGGTCACGGGCGTCACCACAGCCCGAGCTTGTCGATGACCTCGGCGGGCGTGGGCAGCGCCCGGCTGCTGCGGCCGGCGGGGAGCAGGGGCAGGTCGAGGTCGGTGCGCATCCTGATCAGGTCGCGCCAGCCGAGGACCTGGTCCCAGGCTTCGACGATGGCCTTGCCCTTGGTGCCGGTGAGCCGCCCGGCGTCGGCGAGCTGTTCGAGCGTAAGGCTGCCAGCCAGGAGCTTGGCCGCCGTGCCTGTCCCGATGCCCCGCACGCCAGGGATGTTGTCGGCCGGGTCGCCGGTGAGGGCCCGGAAGTCCGCCCACTGAGTCGGTTGGACCTGGTATCGGTCGAACACGGTGTCGGGCTCGATGTGGCGGCGGCCTCGCTTCATGGCGGTGTTGAGCACCCGGACGTGGTCGTCGACGAGCTGGTAGAAGTCGCGGTCACCGGACATGATCCACACCCGGCGCTCGGGGTCGTCGCGGCGGACGTGGGTGACGAGGGTGGCGATCACATCGTCGGCTTCGGCCGTGTCGACCTCGATCCACGCCAGCTCGTAGGCGGTCAGCGCTTCCTGAACGTGCGGGATGGCGCGGATGGGTTTGAGCGCGGCTTCGTCGAGGACGCGGTTGGCCTTGTAGTCGCTGTTGGTGGCTTGGCGTTCGGCCGCGCCGTGCTGGCCGTCGAACACCACGATCACCTCGGGCGGTGCGGCGAACTCTTCGCGAATGGCTACCCGCAGTAGCGCGAAGAAGGCGAACTCAGCAGTCAGGTCGCGGGTCTTGTCGCGAGAATGGATCGCGGCCGGGAAGCCGAAGGCTCCGCGCCAGAGCAGGTTGTGGCCGTCGACCAGCAGAAGAGGGACATCGTTCATCACCGCACCGCCTTGAGGAAGTCATGGGCGACTGTGGTGGGCAGATAGTCCCGCGAGCGGTAGTACGCAGCCCGTGATAGCGCTGCGTAGCGTACCGGATCGTCGAGGAGGACTTCGGTCGCATCCCACAGCCCGAACTCGCCGCGGGCGCGGGGCACCACGATCCCGCCCGCTTCCTCCCCGGTGCCGATGAGGGCGGGCAGGTTGTCCACGTCGAAGGCGACCACCGGGGTGCCCGTGCTCATGGCCTCCAGGGCGATCAGCCCGAAGGTCTCCTTCAGCGAGGGCACGATGACCACGGCGGCGTCGGCCAGCCATGACTGGACCTGATCCCACGGCAGGCCGCCGTCGCGGATGCTGCCCATCAGCAGGTGGGCGGCAGAGTGGGCGCAGCGACGGTACTCGGCCGCCTGTGCGCCGGCAGCGTGCTCGAAGCCGGCCTGGGCGAGGACGACCTCGATGCCGCGGTCGACGAGGCGGCCGGCGTCGAGCAGGGCGCGGACGTTCTTCTCGGGACCGAGCCGGGCCAGCACCCGCACCGGTCCGCCCTGCCGCAACGCCTCGCGCTGGCGGGCATCCGGCGCGCCGTGGTCGACGAGCAGCGCGTTGGGCACGACTCGCCAGCAGGTGCTGTCATAGCTCCGGTCATGGGCTTGGCCGAGAACCGTGGTTGACGGCGTGAACACCACATCGGCGCGCTCCAGTGCCGGCACGAGGTCCTGATCGTGGCCGACAACGTGCATCGCCAGCACTGTTCGGACGCCGGGACAGGCCGGGGCAAGGCGCCCGAGCCCCCACAGAGCATCGACGTAAACGGCGGTGTCGACGCGGTGATGACGGTAGAGGGCGCCCAGGTCGGCGGCGATGATCTCATCCTGGCCGTGGGTGCTGATCGCCTCGCGCAGTTCGCCGTCGTCGGCGGGGAAGGTGACCCCAACCGAGTCGAGCACGACCAGGTCCTCGTCGATACCGTGCTCGATTGGGTCGGGTTCGATCGCGGTGATGATCAAAGCGCGGTGCCCGAGTTGGCGCAGACCCTCAGCGAGGGCGGCGGTGGCGCGTTCCATCCCGGCCGGGGCGTCGCTGGTGTAGGAGGCCAGGACGAACGCGACGGTCAGCGCCTTGCTGGCATCAGGCATGGCTCGTTGCCCGCTCCGGGATGGGCATGTCAACGGTCGGCTGGTCGGGGCGCTTCTCCCAGGGAAAGCTCACCCAGTCCGACACGGTCCACACCGAGTAGTCCGGGCAGGTCTCTGCCCCGGTGTTCAGGCACAGCGTCGCGGTGATCACGCGGGCGTCCGGGGCGAGGACCGGGATTAGGACGTTGCGAAGTTTGTACAGGGTGGCGCCGCTGCCGCAGATGTCGTCGACCACGAGGACGGTGCCACCGAGCTTCTTACGGCCGAGACCGCGACGAAAGGCGTCAAAGTCGACGGCGACCTTGCCCGTGGCCTGACGGTAGACGCCGTCGTCGGCGTTGTGCCGGGCCTTCACGCTCCTGGATTTCACGCCGAGGCGGCCGGCGAGAATGCGGGCGGGGGCGACGCCGCCGTTGGCGATGCCGATGACGTGGTCGACCTCCGGGTGGTCGCGGCTGATGGCGGCGAACAGCAGCAGGCAGGCTTGGCGCAGGGCGTCGGGGGTGACCCGCCAGACGCGCTGGTGCTCGAACACGCGCTGTGCGGTGCGGGTCATGCCGAACCGTCCCGTCCGGTCACGGCCAGGCTGACCGATCCGGTCAGCGGGCGCAGGGCGGCGATGCCGGTGGTGTCCGCGGTGTTGCGCCAGACCTGCCCGTCGGCGCGCACCACGGTGAACCCAGCGGCGTCGGCGCGGGTGCGAAGCCGCACCGGGATCGGTGCTGCGCCGAGCGCGGCGACCAGGTGGCGGGCGTCCTCGTCGGAGACCTGTTCGGTGATGGCGAGCGGGGCGCCTTCGCCGAAGGGCAGGTATTGCAGGACGGTCAGGCCGTGGACGCCGAGCCGGTCGGCCAGTTCGACCAGCGCGGGTAGTCCGCTGGCGGTGGAGCGCATGAGCACGGTCTGGATCTGGGTCGGGATGCCGTGGGCGATGGCGGCGCGGATTCCGGAGACGGCGGCGGCGAAGCTGCCCTCGCCGCGCCACCGGTCGTGCCGCTCGGAGTCGGGACCGTCGAGGCTGACCCGGATCGCGTCGACCCGGCGGGCAAGGGCTTCGGCGCGGCGGCGCAAATGGGTCCCGTTGGTGGTGACGCTGACCGCGCAGCCGCCGTCGACCAGCGAGTCGAGCAGGGTGGGCAGGTTGCGGATGAGCAGCGGTTCGCCGCCGGAGATGTCCACGCCGAGCACCCCGGAGGAGGCGATCCTGGCCGCGACCTCGGCGCGCTCGCCGCGGCCGAGTTCCGGGACGGATTTGTCGTCCAGGCAGTGTGGGCAGGCCAGGTTGCAGCGCACGATGGGCGACCAGCACACGCTGACCGGAGTCACGTCGCCCAGCTCACCGGGGTGGACTTCCGGAAGGGAGGCGATGCCTTCGTGGGCCAGGGCGATGCGTCCGGTGGAGAGCGGCTGGTCTGTGCGGTGGGTCAGGCCGGTGAGCGGGTCGTAGACGACACCGGTCCCGCCGCGGGTGCCGCAGCCGACTATCCGGCGCGCCGCCGCGCCGCCGGTGGTCGCAGTCGTCGTGGTCATGGGCGTACCTCGCAATGGGTGAGCAATTCGGACATGGATGCGATGAAGTCCTGGGTGCGCCCTCGCGGCGCGGGCCGCTCCAGCAGGTCGCGGTAGCGGGCCAGGGTGCGTGGCCAGCTGGCGAGCTTGTGCTGCCACTGCTCGGCGGCATCCGGTGGGTCGAGGTGGAACCCGACGGCCTGACGCAGGGGGATGACCAGGAGCCCGGCGGCGATCAGGCACGCGCCGAGGTAGGTGTCCTCCATGCCCCACCCGATGCGGCCGAACTCCGGGTCGAAGCCCCCGACGTCGAGCACGGCGGCGCGCGGCACCGCGACCAGGGCGGTGACGACCATGCGGGGCAGATCCCAGTCGTAGTAGAACTGCCCGTAACCGAGGTCGACGAAGTCGTGGGTGTCGTCGAGCGGGCGCCCGTCCAGCGGCTTGGGCAGCGTGATCCCGCTGTAGGGCAGCACGATGTTCGGCGGTGGCCGCCACACGACCCGGTGGTCGGCGGCGAGGTTCGCGATGCGGCCCAGGATGCCCGGGTCCCGGAAGTGGACCTCGTGGCGCACGTTGTGGCGAAAGCCGACTAGCACGCTGGTGTCGGTGGCGCGTGCGGCGACGTCGGTGATCACGTGGGGCGGGATCACCATGTCGCCGTCGAGGTAGAGCACGGTCTGCCCTGTGGCGAGGACAGTGCCGACGTTGCGGGCGGTGGCCGCGCCCATCCGCTGCGGGAGCCGCACCAACCGGTCGACCACCTCATGCCGAGCGGCGACATAGGCGGTGTCGTCGGTGCTGGCGTCGTCGACGACGACGACCTCGAACTCGTACTGGTGGTGTTGGGCGTTTAAGGCGTCGAGCACGGTCGGCAGGCAGTAGCCGACCTGGTGGGCGGGGATGACCACCGAGACGCGGCGTGCGGGCGCCAGCCAGCAATCCGAAGGAGTGGGCTGGTGCCAACCGTGTCCGTCGGCGAGGGCCTCCCAGCCGCGTGTGCTGCAAACGTGATTGTTGCAGTGCCGCAGCAACTCCTCCCGCAGCGGCAGCGGGCCGGGCACGAACTCGGACGTGGTCACAGCCAGCCCCACCCGGACAACACCGCACTCGTCCCGGTCCAGTCGACGGGGTTGGGCAGCAACGTCACAGTCAGCGGCGGCGCGTGGTCGAACAGGCATGTGACGGCGGCCAGGTACAGCGGCTCCAGCACCACCAGCACGTGCCGCAACGCCTCGGCCCGCAGGTCTGCGGTGAGGCGCTCGGACACGCGAGCCTGGAGCACCTGTGCTTCGCCGCGGGTGCGCAGCTTGCGCTCGTAGGTGCCCACGAGGTCGTCGGGGTGGAGCACGCCGTGTTCAGCGGACAGGATGCGCACCCGCGCCCGGTGCTCCGGAGCGAGGTGGCCGCGCAGGCGGGGCATGAGCGCGCCCCGGTACAGCTGCAGCGCGGGGACCGGAGCCGTGGTGACCAGCTTCCTCCGGCTGCAGGAGACGATGATCAGCCCCTGGTCGGGATCGAGCCTCCTGGCGGGAGTCATGGCCTGCGCACCGCCCGCATGCCGATGCCCGGCGAGGCCAGCTCGGCGGGCGCGGCGTTGAGGAAGGTGGTGCGCGCGTACAGCGCGGGTGAGGCGTAGGAGCCGCCGCGCAGCGTGACACTGCCACCCATCGTGACGCGGGCGGTCCACTCCCACACGTTGCCCGCCACGTCCAACAGTCCCTCCGGAGTCGCCCCGGCGAGGTGGGCGTCGACCGGGCTGGTGGTGTCGAGGCCGCGCTCGCGCAGGTTCGCCAACTCGGGTGTCCAGTCCTGGTCGCCCCACGGCCAGCGCCGCCGAACGGCTCCGCCCGCCATCCACTCCCACTCCGCCGAGGTCGGCAGCCGCCCACCCAAGGCATGGGCGATCTCGGCGGCTGCGGCGTGGGTCATCCCGGTGACCGGGTGCAGCCCGCGATCGCCACCGCGCTCACCGCGCAGCTGGGCATAGGTGATCGGAGTGCGCGTCCACAGCAACGTGCCGACCTTGACCGGCCGGGCATCGTCGCCGAACCGGCAGGTCCCTCCGGGCACCTCGACCCACTCGATCCGCATGATGGTCATCCCCCGATCAGGAACAGGTCCTCGACGTTGGCGCGTGGCCTTATCCGGCTTTTGGTCTCGTTCGGGCGCATCCCGAAGCGGCCGAGAGCCTCGGCGATGAGCGTGTTGGCCTCGTTGGCTTGGGTCTTGTCGGCGGCGAAGGCCGCGTAGTTGTCGGCGAACCGAACTACCCGCAGCCCACCCAGCAGGCCGTCGGGGCGGGACAGGCGCAGGTTGATCAGCAGCGGCGCGAGCCCGGAACCCGGCGCGATCGGGTACGGCATCGCGGCCAGCGCGGTGCGCAGGCGGTCGAGGAAGGCACCGTCCTGAACGTGCCGCGCACACCAGTCGACGACCTGCTCGACCGTCGTGCCTTCGGACACCGAGGCCACGTCCACGTCGGCAACGACACGGAACCCGGCCTCGACGTGAGCCGCGGCGTGGCGCAGCGCGGTCACGCGGTTGCGGTGAGGCCGGTAACCGGACACCCAGTCGGCCAGCACCTGCGTCTCCAGGACTGGTTCGAGGGCATTGCGCAGCGCGCGGTGCACCAGCCGGTCGATCATCGTGGGCACGCACACCGTCATCGGCTTGCCGGTGTAGGTCGGGAACGACACCTCCCGCACCGGGCCCGGCCGCCACGTGCCCGCGGCCAACTGCTCGGCCAGCCGGGGCAGCAGTTCGGCCGAACGCCTCCGCAACTCTCTGAGCGTCATCCGGTCCGCGCCCGGTGTCGAGGTTCGCCGTCCGCACTGCCGCAGCGCGGCTCGCAAGCGCTTCTCGTCCAGCATCGGCATTAGAGAGTGCGCCTGCCGCACAGAGGGTGGCGACACCCTGGGCTGGTGCGCTAGCGTCGGGTTCGCTTGGGCGGTAGGCACGCTCCCCGGATCACCGAGACCAGGCTCGCAACCCAACACGCGCGAGCTGTGAACGAGGGAAAGACGGCCCCGCTCAGGCCCGAGACTTGTCGACTTCGCTTCCACGATCCTCACGCCCCTCTACGCGGCCCAGTAGACGGTTGGATCGGCGATGCCGTTGCTGCGAAAGGCTTCCCGCCGCTCGGTGCAGGTCCCGCATGTGCCGCAGTGCACCTCCCGGCCCCGATAGCAGGACCATGTGCGGGCGAACGGCACCCCCAGCGCCTCGCCGACGCGCACGATGTCGGTCTTGGTCAAGGTCAGAAAGGGGGCGAGCACCTGGAACCCCGGCGCCAACAGGCCCTCATTGGCGGTCTGCGCGCTGCGGGCGAACCGCTCCACGAACTCCGGTCGGCAGTCGGGGTAGACGGTGTGGTCTCCGGCGTGCGCGCCGAAGGCGACCGCGTCCGCGCGCACCGCGATAGCGGCCGCCACGGCGATGTCGAGCATGATGGCGTTGCGGTTGGGCACCACGGTGGCCGCCATCGACTCGTCGGTGTAGTGCCCATCGGGCACCGCCACCGAGGTGTCGGTCAACGCCGAACCGGTCAGCAGCGCGCCCAGACTGGTCAGGTCGATGATCCGGTGCGGGCTCAGCAGCAGCCGTGCGATCTCGGCGGCGTGGTCGAGTTCGACGCGGTGACGCTGCCCGTAGTCGAACGACACCAGCGTCAGGCGGCTGTGGCGGGCGGCCAACCAGTAGGCCAGCACCGTGGAGTCCAGCCCGCCGGAGGCGATGACCACCGCGTGTTCAGGGTGACGGTGCTCGGGGTGCTCGATCGTCATGACCCGATCACCACGTCCGCATAAAGGTGCGCCGGACCGCGCCGACGATGGTTCCCCAGCTCGGTAGTTCCGCTCTGGCCTCCGGGCACTGCAACCAGCGCAGGTCACCTTCGGTCGCGCCGAAGGCGGGCAGCGCGATCGTGTCATCCGCGTCGTACCACCCGACCTCAGCGGCCATGAGATCGTCGATGGTCGACCGGCGCATCGGTGTGCGAGGCTGGGTCAGAAAGACCCAGTCGACCACCTTCGCGCCGGGCACGATGATGATCGGCACATGCAGCATCGCTTGGACGAGCTGGTGGTTCACCTCACCGCCGAACCCTGCGCGCATCACCAGCGCGTCGATCGTCTCGCCCAGGCGCAGTTGGACCTCGCCGGTATCGGGGGCGATCGTCGTCGGCCAACTCAGCAGGTCGGTGTAGTACTGCGAGAGCAAAATCGGTTTGGCATCGTCCCGTTGCCGGGTGGCGGCTGCTGTCGCCGTGGTCATGGAAGGACTCCTTCTTGCAGGGGTGGTTCGGCGGAGCCGAGGCGCCTCAAGGGAAAACCTCGGCTCCGCCGTGATCGAGGACGCGACACTCATGGCCGCGCGACTACCTAGGTCGCCCGAACACGCGCGGAATGCGTGGTCGTCGTTGATCGCCGAGACGTCTCACGCTGCTTCGCTCTCGCGGGTGAAACCGAAGCCGTGCGTGCCGACTGTTTCCAGCGCGTGCAACAACATCGGTGACGGCGGCTGCTTCGGCTGACGCCAATGCCTGCCGATGTAGGACGCGGCGAGACTGTGTCTGCCGGATGCCGCCTCGGAACGCCGCTGCCTGAAGGCCCGGTACAGCAGGCAACCAACTAGCACCACGGCCGCGAGCGCTGTGATCACCGGAGCCAGCGCCATCACGCGACCTTCGTCGACGGAGTGGCGGGGATCGCGGCGGAACCACGTGTCGAGGTCGTGGTTCCGCCGCGACATGGCGGCGAAGCAGAGCGCCCTGCGACGGCTGGGGGATGACCGTCGCCGTACTGCTTCACCGTTCTCGCCGTGCCGTTCCCCGCGGAGGGGGCAGGGCCACCGGGGTCCGGGGTGGCGGCCACCTCCTTGGCCTCGGTGAAGACGAAGCGGAACTGCTCGGCTTCAGCGGCGTCGAGTGCGGCTGCCTCACCTGCGGGCGCCACCACCACGACTTCCGAGCCGCGCACGAGCACCGTCAGGCTCCTAGGACGGCCGACGACGTCGCGGCACGTCACCGCCCAAGGTCCGCGGTCGTTCATCGTGCGTCACCGCCTCGTGCGGTGGTCCAACTCCGTACCCACACCGGCTGCACGAGGAAACAAGGCACAGCGAGCCTTGATTGTGGGTATCGCGGAACCGCAGGTTCCGCGAATCGCTGCGAGAGTGTCATCTTCTACTCCGTAATTCAGCGAGTCCCGATTTACGTTTGTTTCGAACTTTCTGCTACTCCCATAGCATCGAACGTTTAGTTGCTCGCCAGCCGAACCGAACTGGCGCTGGGTTCCCGGTGGTAACGGTGCTGGTAGAACCGCCGCGAACCCGCCAACGCAGCTAAACGTCCGCCGCACAGCACGAACCAGAGCGGGGGCGTGGCGGCGATGGGGCGGCTACTGGGCGGCAGGTGTGGTGACCTGCGAAAATGGCGAAATGACCGCGATATGCCATCCGGGTGAAACCGGATGCCACTGTGCGTATTCCTCGGTAAGTGAAGACACGTGGGCGTGGGTTGTGGTAGCGACTCGGCTCCGTCAGGGGAACACGATAGAGACGTGTGATCGCGGAAGGTAGTCATCAACCGCTACGCCATTGATGCCTTCTGCAACAGCATGCGGCTTGAACGGCTCACCGATCGGCTTGCTATGGAGGCGTCTATCCCGGGCCGCGCCTCCCGGCGAACCGTCTGAGGGGCGCAGGCATCACGAACTGTCAGAATACGCACCCGGCTCTCGCGCGGGCGACTCGCTTGCTAGAAGCTAGTCGACAAGCCGAGAACGACCGTCACCATGGTGCCCAGCGCGAGGTATGGACCTAGGGGCATCGGATCGTCGCGTTCGACACGTCCGGTCGACCTGAGCACAACCCGAGCGGTCGCGGCGAACAGCCAACTGAGGAACGTCCCGGTGAACAGCGCCGACCAACTCCACCACCCGAGCGTGAGCCCTAGGAGGCCAGCGAGTTTGACGTCACCGGCACCGAGACCCCCAGTCGCGAGCGCGAGGGAGAGATAGGCCAGGGCGAGAATGACCATGCTGGCCGCCGACCGCAGCAGGTTCACATAGTCGTACTCGAGAACAGCGTCCGCTCCGAAGGCAACGCCGAGGACCAGGTAACTGGGAAGCACCACCATGCTGGGAAGCCGTTGCTCAGCCCAATCCACGATCGAGAGCGGCACCAGCACGGCCGCCACGTAGCTGTAGGCCAGCAAGGCGAGACCGCAGCCCAGCCGCCATGCCAGCACCGCGAACAGTAGCCCGGTGAGCGTTGCTGACATCGTCCAACTAAGACGGCTGAATGGCTTCGCTCGCAGCAGACTCCGCGTCATGAAACCGAGCATGCTTCCCGATAGCATGCCGAGGGCCATCCAGGGAATGATCAATACGGGCGAGGGCAAGTGATCACACCCGTAATCATCGTTCGTGGCAATATCAACACGGCTTTCACCCCTAAGGCGCGCCACTTCTTGCTCTAAGTGATACCTCGTGAGGTCTCACAGAGTGACCAGAATGGCCCGATCGGGTGAATCTTTGTGAGTGGATGCCATGCCGACTTGAAAGTCAGTGCTTCCCGACTTTGCAGTCGGTCGGGGCGGGTGGTGTAGACGTGGGAGTGTCACGAGACACAAGGCGATCTTCACGGAAGTATGGGGGTGCACCCGTGGTACGGGGGATATTCCGCTCCTGGGGTGGCCGCGCAGTCACGAGCGCAGTCAGCCTCGCTGTCCTCGCAGCCTGCAGTTCCGGTGATCCGGCGAGTCCGCCGCCGGGGACGTCGAGTCCCGCGGGGGCGCCGTCAGCAACGTCGAGCCCGAGTACCGCACTGTCGGCCGAGGAAAAGGCCAAGAACGACGCCTTGGCCGCCTATCGGGGAATGTGGCAGAACTTTGTCGAGGCCGGGCGCACGTCCGACTGGCAGTCGCCGAAGCTGGGGCAACACGCGACGGGCGTCGCTCTGACGAACCTGTCACGCGGCTTGTACGCCGATCACTACAACGGCTTGGTCACCAAGGGTCAGCCGGTGTTGAACCCGACAGTGTCCTCGGTAGAACCTGCGGGCGATCCGAAGAAGATCATCATTTCCGACTGCGGTGACTCGACGGACTGGTTGAAGTACCGCGCCGACAACGGGCAGCTCGCCGACAACGAGCCGGGCGGCCGTCAAGCGATCAACGCCATCGTTGAGAAGCAATCTGACGGCTCCTGGAAGGTGTCGGACTTCGGCGTACACGACGTGGGGACGTGTTGACCATGCGACGCTTTACACTTGTCACCGGAATCGTCGCTGCAAGCCTTGGCGGTCTCGCAGCACCCGCACTCGCCGACGGCGGCTGGGGAAACACGAATTGCAGTCAGGTCCCCACTCCGGCATGTGAGCTGGGAGTGGGCAACAACGGCAACCACGGGCGACCCGGCGGAAACCCTGGGCAGGGCAATACCCCTAACCGTCCCGGCACCGGCACGAACCCCGGCAGCGGGAAGCCCAGCAACCCCGGCGATGCGATCGTCGGCGGTGACTCAAACCTGGCGAGTTGCTCGTACGTCAAGAGCGACTACCAACCACCGGCCGGTGGCGTCGTCACCGCCGCGTACCAGCCGCCGACGACCAGCGGCGACGTGGTCTACGCCGCGGTGTTCCGTCCGGCTGTGGTTCGCTGGCAGGCGGCGCAGCCCGGTCAGGGCCCCGGAGCCTGGTACGTGTGGAAGTGCACCACCGAGGGCGTCGCGGACGGGCTTTACAGGCCGCCGGTATGGATTGCGGACGGCGGACAGCCCGGGGCGGCGCTGTTGCCCTCGCCTGCCGAGCTGGCGCAGATGGCGCGCAAGCAGCTCCGGCTTCCCTCGCCGACGATTGCCGCGAACCCCGCTGGCGAGCAGTTGGTGAACCTGCCGACGTGGATGTGGCTGTCCGGCGGCTGGGGCCCTGTCTCTGCTACAGCCTCGGTGCCTGGGGTGTCGGTGACGGCGGTGGCGACGCCGACGTCGGTGGACTGGGTGATGGGCGACGGTTCCACTGTCACCTGCACCGATGCCGGGACGCCCTACAAGGCAGGAAATGATCCGAAGGCGCCTTCCCCGGACTGCGGCCATGTCTACCGCCGTTCGTCGGCTGGGCAGCCGGGGCAGGCGTATCCGGTCACGGCGACTGTGCACTGGACAGTCACGTGGTCGGGCGCGGGCCAGGGCGGGACCTTCCCGGACATGACCACAACGAGCGACGCGGCTTTCCGCGTGGCGGAGTCGCAGGCGCTCAACAACGGTGGCGGCTGATCAGCACGGGCCGGCTCTGAACGACTCCTTTCACAACAAGCAGCAATAACACTTGTTCCGCGCGTTGATCGTCCTTCGGCGACGCGGCGCACTGCCCCATGCCTTTTGGAGGTACCGGCGTGAGCACCAACACCACGACCCGGCCCGAGACCGACCGAGCCACGAGCATGGTCAACGGCCCCTGGATCAACGACGGCAAGAAGCCTCCCGCCTCGCGGTTGCGCACCACCGGGCGCCGTCGAAGCGTGCCGTACCTGTTGCTCGGCGTGCTGCTGGTCCTGGCCTGCGTGGGCGGCTTCGTGCTGATCTCGCTGAACTCCGGAGATCGGCAGGCCGTGCTCGCGCTGGCCCGCGGCGTGCCGGTAGGGCAGGTGCTGACCACGCAGGACCTGCGGCAGGTCAACGTCGCGGTTGACCCCGGCGTCGCGGTCGTCGGCGCGGACCAGGCGGCCACCGTGGTCGGCAGGCCGATGGCCACCAGCCTGTCGGCTGGGTCACTGCTCACCCCCAACGCCGTCGGCGGCGCCGCGTTGCCCACGGACGGGCAGGCCATCGCCGCCCTCGCGCTCAAACCGGGCCAGTTTCCTGCGGAGGTCGGTCCGGGAGCGCGGGTGTCGGTGGTGTTCGTGCCCGGCCAGGTCGGTACCGCGACCAGTCCGCCCGCCGATGGCGGCACGGTCTGGCCTGCGGTGGTGACCAGCGTGACCACTCCGGCGAACGACCAGAACACCGTGGTGTCGGTGCAGCTGTCGGAGTCCGCCGCTCGCCAGGTCGCCGCGGTGCAGGCCGGTCAGTTGTCGATCGTGATGCTCTCTGCTGGAGGTCGCTGATGTTGATGTCGGTCCTGTCCCTGAAAGGCTCACCGGGCGCCACCACGTTGGCCGTGGCCTTGGCCGCCCGCTGGCCCGCTCCGGCACGGGCGCTGGTGGTCGAGGCCGATCCTTCCGGTGGCGACCTCGGCCTGCGGTTCTCCCTGTCCTCGACACCGGGCCTGGTCAGCCTGGCCGCCGCCGCGCGCCGTGGGGGCGACGCCGACCTGGTGTGGCGGCACGCCCAGCAGCTTCCCGGCGGCCTGCCGGTGATCTCCGCCCCGCCCGATGCTGACCAGGCCCGCGCGGCGCTGTCGGCGTTGGCTCCTGACCCGACCAGCGGGCTCGGTGTGTTGCGCGCGGCGGCCGACCAGCCGGGCACGGTGGTCATCGTCGACTGCGGGCGTGTGGACCCCGGCTCGCCCGCTCTGCCGATCGTGCGCGCCTCCGACGCGGTCGTGCTGCTGTCGCGGGCTCATGCGGACGACCTCGCGCACCTGCCGCGCCAGCTGCCCACTGTCGGCCGCTGGAGCCCGAACCCGGTGTTGCTGCTGGTTGGCGAGGGCTACTCCACCGCCGAGGTCGCCCGCGAACTCGGCGTCCCGCCCCTGGGGCGCGTGCCCGACGACCCGAGCGGCGCGGCCGTGCTGTGCGGACGGCCCAACAAGCTGCGCTGGGGGCGCAGCGGCCCCGCACATTCGGCGCTGGGCCGCTTCGCCCACCGGGTCGCCACCGAACTCGCCACCCGCGAGCGCACACCGGCCAGCCGAACTCAACCCCGGCCCGCTGAGCCGGTGACGCAGGCCCCGGCCCTGCGCTCGGTTCCGGGTGTGCAACCCGGCGCAGTCTCGTCCAACGGTGTGCGCGTCGCATCGAACCCCGCTGCCGACCACCACGACCAGCAGGGAGGGCAGGCGTCGTGACGTACTCGACCAACCCGTACCCGGCGCCGGTGCCGCTGCGCCCCCACCAGCCGTCCGGAGCGGCCCCGTTCGGCAGCGCCGCACCTGGCCCCGACGCTGCTGTGCCACCGCTGGGATGGGGCACCGACGAGGACACCGCGGACCTCTCCTCCGGTACGACGCAGCTGCGGCAGCACCTGCGGGACCGGTTGAACACCGAACTTCCGCAGCGGGTGGCCGATCAGCAGGACCGCACCGGGACGACCGCGACCCGCGAGGCGCGGCGCGAGCTGGTGCGCGGCATCCTCGACGAGGCGCTGCGCGTGTACACCGAGAACGAGTTGGCCGCGGGCCGGCAGCTGCTGCCCCGCGAGGTCGAGCAGCGGGTCGTCGGGGAGGTCGTCAACGAGCTGTTCGGCATGGCCGGGCTGCAGCCGCTGCTGGACGACCCGACCGTGGAGACGATCAACGCCAACAGGTTCGACCGGGTCTATGTCCAGTACAACGACGGCCGTCGCGCCCCGGTCGGCCCGATCGCAGGCTCGAACGAGGAGCTGACCGACCTGGTCCGGCTGCTCGCCGCCCGCGCCAGCAGTCAGGAGCGGCGGTTCGACCAGGGCGCCCCGGCGGTCAACCTCCAGCTCCCCGGCGGGGAGCGGTTGTTCGCCGTGATGAGCCTGACCGCCGGGGGCGTGACCGCGCTGTCGATCCGCCGTCACGGCTACCTCACCGTCACCCTGCCCGAGCTGCGCCGCCGAGGCACCCTGGACCCCGGCTTGGAGGCGTTTCTGCGGGCGCTGGTCAAGGCCCGCAAGAACGTTTTGATCACCGGCGGCACCGGCGCGGGCAAGACCACCCTGCTGCGCGCGCTGGCGTCCGAGATGGATCCGCTGGAGCGCATCGTCACCATCGAGGACGCCTTCGAACTGGGCCTGGACCACGACCCGGACATCCACGCCGACGTGACCGCCTTCCAGGCCCGTGAAGCCAACGTCGAGGGCGAGGGCGCGATCAGCCAGGCCGAACTCGTGCGGTGGGGCCTGCGGATGAGCCCGGACCGGGTGATCGTCGGCGAGATCCGCGGTCCCGAGGTCATCCCGATGTGCAACGCCATGTCCCAGGGCAACGACGGCTCGATGGCCACCCTGCACGCCTCCAGCTCCCGGATCGCCTTCACCCGCCTCGCCTCCTACGCCGCCCAGGGTGTCGAGCGGCTCTCGCTGGAAGCCACCAACCTGCTGGTCGCCTCAGCGGTGCACTTCGTGGTGCACCTGGCCCGCCCCGAGGACCGCCGGACCCGAGTCGTGTCCTCGATCCGCGAGGTCGTCGGCGCCGACGGCCCACAGGTCATCTCCAACGAGGTCTACCGCCCTGGCCCTGACCGCCGCGCGCGCCCCGTGGCCGGAGCGCTGCGCAGCGACACCCTCGACAACCTGGTCGACGTTGGCTTCGACCCCGGCGTGCTGGAGAACCCCGAGGGCTGGTGGGGGCCGTGAACATCACCCTCAGCCCCACCACGGCCGCCGCGGCGCTGCTCGGTGTCGGCACCGGGCTCGGCCTGCTACTGGTGATCCTTGGCTGGCGCGGAACCAACCCACGGCGTCAGCGCCGCACCCGGGCCCGCGCGGCAGGGACCGTCGACCAGCACCGCGGCCTGCGGATCGCGCTGGCCGTGACCGCCGGGGTGGTGACCGGTCTGCTCACCGGCTGGGTCGTCGGCGCCGTCCTGGCCGGCCTCGCCGCCTGGGCGCTTCCGCGGGTGCTGGGCCGCGACCCCGAGCACACCCGCCGAGTCGCGCGGATCGAGGCCATCGCCATCTGGACCGAGATGCTGCGCGACACCCTGTCGGCCGCGGCCGGGCTCGAGCAGGCCATCCTCGCCACGGCGCCGCTGGCGCCCACGGCCATCCGCGGTGAGGTCGGCGAACTCGCCGCCGGGATCGAGAACGGCGACCGGCTCGCGCCCGCCCTACGGCGCCTGGGGGAACGCCTGGACGACCCGATCGGCGACCTGGTGATCGCTGCCCTGCTGCTGGCCGCCGAACAACAGACCCGCCAGCTCGCCGACCTGCTCGGGTCGCTGGCCGACGCTGCCCGCGGGCAAGCCTCGATGCGGATGCGCGTCGAGGCCGGACGTGCCCGCACCCGCACCTCGGTGCGCGTCATCGTCGGTACCACCCTGGCCTTCGCCGTCGCCGTGGTGGTGCTCAACCGCAATTACATGGGCGCCTACGACAGCGCCGCCGGGCAGATCGTGCTTCTGGGCATCGGAGCACTGTTCGCCGCCGGGTTCACGTGGCTGAACCGCATCGCCCGCGTCGCCCAGCCCGACCGCTTCCTCTCCACCGCCGACCAGGACTCGGCGACCAGCCCGGCACGGGGTCTCGTCACCGCGAGGCAGGAGTGAACGCCATGATCACCTACATCGCCCTGGGCATCGGATCCGGGATCGGCCTGTGGGCCTTGGCGGTCTACCTGTTCCCGCCAAGACCAGCCCTCGGCGCGGTGCTGGCCCACGCCACCGCCCCACCTGCTCCAGCACCCATCGTCGCCACCGACGACACCGGCTGGGCCGCCCGGCTCGGCCGACCCGCCGTTGCCCCACTGCGAGTGCTCGGGCTCCCCGGCCCGCGCCTGGCCAAGGACCTGGCAGTCATCGGCCGCTCGACCTCGACCCACCTGGCCGAGAAAGCCACCCTCACTGTCGCCGGGCTGCTGCTGCCCGTCCTGCTGACCGTGGTCCTTACCGTGGCCGGGCTCGGACTCGGCTTCGAGTTCCCGATCATCGCCGGACTTGTCCTGGCGGCCGTCGGGTTCGTCCTGCCGGATCTGCAAGCCCGCTCCCAAGCCGCGAAGCTGCGCACGGGGTTCCGCCACGCCCTCTCGGCCTACCTGGACCTGGTGTGGATCGCCCTGGCAGGGGGAGCCGGAGTCGACAGCGCGCTGGGCGACTCGGTGAACATCGGCCGCGGGTGGGGGTTCGAGCAGATTCGCCGCGCCCTGGACACCGCCCGCCTCACGCGCACGACTCCGTGGGCGTCGCTGCGCCAGCTCGGCGAGGAACTGGACGTGACCGAGCTCGCCGAGCTCGCGGCCTCGGTCAGCCTGGCAGGCACCGAGGGCGCAAAGGTCCGCACCTCCCTGGCCGCGAAGGCCGGAGCGCTGCGAACCCATCAGATCACCGAGGCCGAAGGTGACGCCCAGGCCGCCACCGAGCGCATGAGCCTGCCGGTGATGGCGCTGTTTCTCGGGTTCCTGGCCTTCATCGCCTACCCCGCGCTTACGCAGGTCCTCAATGGACTGTGACATCTCGCGCGGACAACGACCAAACGCGAACGACAAGGGAGGACAACACGATGCGCACACACGTGGAGGCATTGTGGGGCGTGGTGCAAGCACGGTGGGAGGAGTTGCGGCGACGGCCGGAGGCCGGTTATTCGACCGAGACCGTCTTGGTGACCGCGCTGCTGGTCGTGGCCGCGCTCGCGGTGATCGCGATCGTGGTCGCGAAGGTCACCGAGAAGGCCAACGGCATCACCATGTGATCCCGATGAGCCACAACAAAGACCTACGTAGTGGGTGGGCGGCCGGTGCCGGTTGGTGGTGCCGAGTCCGCGACGCGCTGTGCGGCGAGCGCGGCTCGGTCAGCGCGGAACTGGTTGTCGCCACTCCGCTGCTGTTGCTGATGCTGTTGGCGATCGTGCAGTTCGCGCTCTGGTCGCACGCTACGCACATCGCCCAGGCTGCAGCCTCCCAAGGTCTGGCCGCCGCGCGAGTCCAGCACGGGACCGCCGCAGCGGGAACAGCCAGCGCGCAGCAGCTTCTCGACCAGCTCGCGGGCGGCCCTTTGCGGGACACCGCCGTCAGCACCGACCGCGCAGCGACGTCGGCGTCGGTGCGGATCAGCGGGACAGCGACCTCGGTGGTGCCGTTCCTGAGTCTGCCCGTGCACGCTGAGGCGGTCGGGCCGGTTGAGCGCTTCGTTCCCGACCTGGCGGGCGGGTGATCGCCATGACAGCGCAGACGACAACACCACAGCCACCCGGCACACCCCGACGACAGTTCCACTGCCGCCTATGCCCCGACCGGCAGGGGTGGGCAGCCTGGTGGCGGGCTGACGGCGGCTCCGTGGCCGCCGAAGTCACCATCGTCGCACCCTTCCTGGTCATGCTGCTGGTCTTCGTCGGTGTGGTCATCCACCGGGGTGTCGACGCGCGCATCCGCGTCGACGACGCCGCCCACCAAGCGGCTCGCGCCGCGAGTATCGAACGCAGCCCGGCGGCGGCGAGCGCAGCGGCCCAGTCGACTGCGGCGAGTGCATTGTCCTCGGCGGGTGTGACGTGTGCGTCCCTGTTGGTGAGCGCCGCAACCGGTGGCCTGCGACCCGGCGGCACGGTCAGCGTGACCGTGTCCTGCAAAGTGGACTTCGGCGACGCGCTCATCCTCGGCGTCCCCGGCGGCAAGACCCTGTCGGCCACCTCGGTCGAACCCGTAGACCTCTGGCGCTCGACGGTGAACACCGGGGGGCAGACATGATTCGCCGAGCCGTTCATGTCCGGCCGACCCCGTACGCAGCCAGCTCGTGGACGGCCTGGTGGCGCACACGCAAGCTGTGGTGGCGCGCGGACGAGGGGCGGGTGAGCGCGTTCGTCGTCGTGCTCACCCTCGGCATCCTCGCCCTGGCCGGGCTCACCTTGGATGGTGGCCTCGCGTTGGCCGCGAAAGTGCGGGCCAACGGCCAGGCCGAGGCCGCCGCGCGCGCCGGAGCCCAGGCCATCGACCTTGCCGCCTACCGCGGCAGCGGCACGGTGCAGCTGGTGTCCGCTCAGGCGGCCGCAGGCGCCCAGGCGCATCTGGCCGCCGAGGGCGCGACCGGCACGGTGACCGTCTCCGGAGACACCGTCACGGTCACTGTGACGGCTACCCAGCCCACCCAACTGCTCGGACTAATCGGCATCGGCTCGCTCCACGTTCACGGCCAGGCCAGCGCCCATCCGCAGCGCGGGGTGACCGCAATCGATCCGTGACCACCGCTGTTCACCGTGAACAGCGATCCGAGAAGGGAAGCAGCATGGCAACACCGGAGGAGATCCGCCAGCGCGTCGAGCAGGCCGACACCACCCGCAGTGCGCGGCGGGCCGCCGCCGCGCAGCAGGTCGGCGAACTCGCCCAACGCCGCGCCACCATCGCCGCTCAACTCGAGGACATCGAGCGCAAACTCGGCGACGTCCTGGCCGAAGCCCAGGACGTCATCGGCGTCAACGAGGTGGCCGAGTTCACCGACCTCAAGCCCAGCGACCTCACCCGGTGGCTCGCGGGCCGCAAAGCCACCCGCGGCAAGCGCAGGAAGTCCCCGAGCGGTTCCGGCACACACAGCACCGCGCGACGAACCCCCGGACCGAGGACACCGGGAGCCGAGGAAGCGCCCACCCCGGGAGAGGAGACGCCTCCGGCCGGTGCGCCCGAGCGACTCGTCGCGCAGGCGAGCTGACCTTTCGCTGGCCGCTGCCGCCGTGGTCCGCCGTTACCGGACATGTGGGTGATCGCGCCGCGCGGTGGCGAGCATCGACCTCCTTGTTCCACTGAGGAAATGAGTACGTCATGACCGCACCACACATCTCTCGGCAGAAGCAGCGTCGGCCGCCGCGAGGTCGGACGTGGCATGGCGCCGGGCGCGTGCTCGGATTCCTCGCAAGGCTGACCCGCGGGCTGCTGGCCGCTGTCGTCCTCGCCGTTCTGCTGGCCGGGCTGCCGTGGGCGCTGACGCACTTCATCGGCTGGCCGCTGTCCGATCACCTGCCGTCCTGGGCCGAGATCCACGGCGTGCTGCTCGGTCCAATGACCACGACGTTTCTACTGGACTTCCTCGCCTGCGCGACCTGGCTCGTGTGGGGCGCCTTCGTCCTCGACGTCGCCCGCTGCGCTATCGAGATCGTCCGCGACGCCCGGATGGCGGACCTGGCGGCAGCCGGCCCGATCCGTCGGATTGCGGCCGTGCTCGTCGGCGCGGTGCTGATCTCCATCCTCGGGCAGCGCGCCAGCCTGGTTCCCGCGCTGCTGCACACCGCCGGACCCGGCATCACCCAAGTGGTCGCGACGGCGTCCGCGTGGAACCAACCCGCCGAACAGGCGACCGCCGGGTTCCGGACGGTCGCATACAGTGCCCCGGAGCGGTCTGCACCCGCCGTCGCGGCCGAGCAACCCGCCCGCGCGAAGTCCGCTGTCGTGCTCCCGTACGACCCGCGGACGGGGGTGTATGACTCACTGTGGCGGATGGCCGAACGCACCTTGGGCGACGGCAACCGTTGGCCGGAGATCTTCGAGCTCAACAAGAGCAAACCCCAACCCGACGGCGGCACCCTCATCCGTCCAAGCCTGGTCTTCCCCGGCGAGGAGATGGCCTTGCCCGACGACGCCACCGTGCCCGCGAACCCACCCCGTCCAACAACACCGGGCCCCGTGACGCCCTCTCAGACAACGACGACACCCCCACCGAGCAGCCCGACGGCGCCGACGCCCTCCACAACATCAGCACCCGCCACGACGGACGTGCCCGGCGAACCGGGGTTCCGGTGGGGCGAGGAGTTGTTCGTCGGACTTGGTCTGGCGTCGGCGGTCAGCGCCGCCCTGGCCGCCGCGCGCCGCCGTTACGTGCCGGGCAGTGGCGACCGCAGCGACCTGCCCGTCGCCCCGGTTGTCTACCGGCTTCGGCTGGCGCACCTGCGCGCCGACCATGACGCGCTCGACTCTGACGTTGAGGTCGACGACGACCTGAATTTCGACCGGCCGAGTGAGCGACCGCGGCGGACACCGGCGCCGCCCGTGGTGCTCGGCACCGCCGAGGGCAGCTTCGACGATCAGGCGCCGATCCTGCCCATGGGTGTTCACGATGGCCGCGAGATCGCGCTGAACCTGGCCAGCTCGCACGGCCTCGGGCTGGTCGGCGCGGGCGCCGCCGCCGCGGTCCGCGCGCTGCTCGTCACCGTCCTGACCACCGCACCCGAGGCCGCCAGTGGACCGGCCCGGGTTGTCGTCGCGGCCGAGGACCGGGCGGTGTTGCTCGGGCGGCGGGCGGCCCAGGTGCCGCTACCGGCGAGCGTGCACGTGGTGGCCGACCTGGACGCCGCCCTGGACGTGCTGGAGTCCGAGACCTTGGTGCGCCTCGGTCAACATCCCGCCACCGGCCAGGCATGGGAGCCCGTCGTGCTAGTGACCCGCGCGCCGGGACGGCAGTCCCGACGGCTGCAGGCGGTGTTGGACAACGGGGCGAGCGTCGGGGTGACCGGGCTGCTGGTGGGCCAGTGGACCCCCGGGGTGACCGCCTACGTTCGCGACGACGGCACCATCTCCGCCACCAGTCCCGGCATCGGCGAGCCGTTGCGCGGAACCAGCGTGTTCAGGCTGAGTGAGGACCACACCGCCGACCTACTGGCCCTGCTGCGTCGCGCGGACGCCCAAGACGGACCCGGACCTGTGGACCTCACTGGCGACGACCTGCCGCCAGGCCACCCGCGTCACCCCCTCGTCGTGATCGGCGATCCTGCCCCCGTAGAGCCCACGGCTGATGCGGGGGACCACGCGAGGACAAAGGAGGACCAGCACATCGTGGTCGAGGACCCGGTCGACGACACGGATCTCGAGCTGGTGGCCGCCGACGGCGCTGCCGAACGGCGCGGCGCCCGCGACCCGGTAATCCTCGTACCTGCGTCCATGACCTCACCGGGTCGTCGACTGCGACCCACCCAGCAGGCTGTGCGCCCGCGGAGCGCACCCACCATCGGCAATGACCATCGACTCGGTACCACCGAGGTCGAGCCTTCGATGGGAGAGTGCCTGCAGGACCGCGTCGACGCCGACGGGGT
This sequence comes from Actinokineospora sp. NPDC004072, assembly GCF_053604195.1. Classification (NCBI taxonomy): domain Bacteria; kingdom Bacillati; phylum Actinomycetota; class Actinomycetes; order Pseudonocardiales; family Pseudonocardiaceae; genus Actinokineospora; species Actinokineospora sp. NPDC004072. The sequence goes on from NZ_JBSGHB010000020.1 coordinate 122,089, forward strand.
GACGCCGCTCGTGCCGCTGCGGATCAGCGTCCTGGGACCGCCGCAGGTCTGGTGGCGCCCCACCCGAGAGGTACTTGACGCCGAGGCCGCCGAACGGGAGGTCACCTCGGCGTTCCAACCCCGTCTGCGCGAGCTGCTGGTGTTCTTGGCCCTGCACCCGGACGGCGCCAGCCGCGAGGCGCTCACCGCAGCCCTGTGGGCCACCCGCCCACGGGAGAAGACCACGAACGCGATGAACACCTCGCTCTCGCGCCTGCGTCGAGCCCTGGCCACCGCCACCGACGGTGCGTTGGCCGACGTCGTGCTGGTCGGCGAGCGTCGATACCGGCTGGACCCCGAACTGGTGGAGGTGGACTACTGGACCTTCGCCGCCGCCGTGGCCGCCCGCCGAGTCGCCACCACCGACCAGCAGCGGGTCGAGGCATACCGGCACATCGTCGACAGCTACCGCGGCCCGCTGGCCGACGGGCTGAGCACGGAGTGGATCGAGACCGCCCGCGAGGCCATCCGCCGCGACGCGATCGACGCCGTCGCCGCCCTCGCCCGCGCCCTGGTCGACCAGGACCCACAGCAGACACTGGACCTGCTGGAGATCGCCCGCGCGTTCGACCCGCACAACGAGTTGATTTACCGCGACATCATGCGGCTGCAGGAACGCCTTGGCCAACTCGACGCCATTCCGCGCACGCTCACCCTGCTGGCCACGCGGCTGATCGAGGTTGACGAGCGGCCGACCCCGCAGACGATCGGCCTTGCCGAGCGGCTGCGCCGCCGCCACGACGTCGGCGACCCGTCTCATCCGCCCGGAGCCGATCGTGACCACAGCAAGGCGGGGTGACCACCACGACCGCGCCCGGCGGGCGACAACCAGGTGGGTCAGCCTCCGAGCCACGCTGTCGCGGGGGGAGGGGGGGCGGCAGGGGATCGGTCACGTCGTCGAACTCCGCTGTGTGCGCGGAAAAGCACTTTCGCCACCGTGCAGGTGCCCGCGCCTGAGCCTGTCCAAGCAATTCGCATCCCTCCGACTTCACTCGAAGAAGGGTTCCACCAGCCTGGGCACCTCGGTGATGCCCGCGCTAGGCGAGCACAGGGCTTTCGCTGGAAAAGGCTTTCGCATCTTCAGCGGACGAGAGGGAACCTGTTGGGCATCGTTTCGATGTCGGGGTCGGAATGCTATCGTGCAGAGCAGTGTGTTTGCCGTCATTCTCGTCGATGGATTACGAGTTACCGTGGAGAAAGTCTCGACTCGACGCCTCAGGCCGTCGCGGAGTGTCGCCCGAACGGCGAGCCCGCACGTGAAGGCGAAAAGATTCTTCTGCAGGTGGCGGTCCCACGGGACTCCGTCGTCTCGCTCTGCCACCGCACCCCTTCCCATGTGCTCCGGCACGGTCCCCGAGCCGCGTCCGACCGAGCGAGGTGTGACGTCGCTTCCCCCGGAGCGCGCGACTGAGGCGACCCGACTTGGTCAACGTGGCTGTTCCGGTGTGGACATCGGCTGCGCGTACAGCCGCTTCCGTTGGGGGTTCACATGGGGGATCACCTTGGGGATCAGGTTGGGGATCCCGTTAGAACGCCACCCCCCGCGGCCGGTGAAGACGCCGGTCAGCGGGCCTGCGGGGGGATCCACTGGTATCCCAGACTCGCTTGCCCACAAGCCGGTGAACACATCGGGGCTGGCTCGTGGTCACGCCCCGATCATTCAGACCCCCGCTATTTCTCCTCTGTCTCATCACCGATTCGACTCGTGTGTTCCTACTGTTTTACGTTCTGCTATGGGAATCTCCTTTGTCTTCGGTTCCCGCTGGTCTTGGTTTCGCTCTGAGGGTTCACGGCATTTACGCATGCCGCTGACCTGCGCGAACGCGAGTTCGCCGCATTTATGAATGCCCGGCTCCTCTGGTGGTGGCGATAGTCGCCGGGTGCGGCCGAAAAGAGTCATGAAAATGAGCTGCCAAAACCGTTGCGCGACGCGCGGCGCAGAGTCATAATTGAATTGTCGCCAAGGGAACCGGAATCACATGGAATACCACGCCCGGCTCGAGCCATGTCCGGTGAAACAAGTCCCCGGACTAGTTGCGGGTGACCCGAATAGCGCGCCCGCCTGTCGCATGGAATCGAAAGGACCCGCGATGACCACGCCCACCCCGACCGCCCCGGCACCCGCCGCCACCCCCACCGCCCCGGCGGGTGGGTCGCGGTTGCGCAACGGTGAACTGCGCGCGATGGTCGCCAAGATCCTTGCCGACAACACGGGAACCGCGCTGACCCCGCGCGCCATCGCGCACACGTTGAACCGGTCGTCGGGGGCGGTGGGCAACGCGTGCCGGGCGTTGGCGGACCGGGGGGAGGCGGAGGTCGCCTCGACCACCCCGGTGAGCTATCGGGCGACCGCGACCACGGCGTCCGCTGCCGCGCCCACGATCACCCCCGCCCCACCCCGCGCACCTCGCCCGAAACCGTCCGTCCCGCCGTCCACCGCCCCGACCGCTGCGGCGCGACCGTGCGGGGGCGGGGCGAAGGCGGGCGGGTCGGCGGCTGTGGTGAGCGGTCCGGTCATGCGCCCCAACGGGATGGAGTACCACCCGCGCCTGGTGCAGGGGACCTCGTTGCCGGACGTGACGGCGTTGCGGCGGTTGCGCGAGGCGGGGGTCGCCGCGCTGTTGTACGGACCGCCGGGAACCGGGAAGACGTCGGTGGTGGAGGCGGCGTTCCCGGACTGCGTCACGGTTCAGGGCGACGGGGACACCGTGGTCGCCGACTTCGTGGGCGACTACACCAAGACCCCGGACGGGGAGTTCGTGTTCGTGCACGGTCCGCTGGTCCGCGCGATGCGCGCGGGGGTGCCGCTGTTCATCGACGACGCGACCCTGATCCCGCCGACCGTGCTCGCCGTGGTCTACCCCGCGATGGACGGACGCCGCCAGATCGTGATCAAAGCCAACGGCGGCGAGGTCGTCGACGCCGCGCCGGGGTTCTACGTGGTCGCCGGGCACAACCCCGGCGTGCACGGGGCGGTGCTCACCGACGCCCTCGCGTCCAGGTTCTCCGTGCAGGTGCAGGTGTCCAGCGACTACGACCTCGCCGACCAGTTGGGGGTGGACCGCAAGGCGGTGCGCGTGGCGCGCAACCTCGCCACCCGTCAGGAACGGGGCGAGGTCGGATGGGCACCCCAATTGCGGGAACTGTTGGCGTTCAAGAAGATCGCCGCCGTGTTGGGCACTGACGCCGCCGCCGGGAACCTCGTGGGCATCGCGCCCGAGGAGGACCGCGCCACCGTCGCCGCCGTGGTACGGGACGCGTTCGGGCGCACCGTCACCCCGCTCGCCCTCGGTGCCCGCATCACCACCAAACCCTGACCACCCAACCCCCGCGAACCGCGACCGTCGCGAAAGGACCCGCAACCGTGAGCACCCACTTCACCACCGACCCGACCGCCGCCGGTGCCGCCGTGTTCCCCACCCGCCCGGAATGGCTGACCCTGTCCGCCGCCTTCGCCGACGAGGTCCCGATCATCGCCGACCGCGACGACCTCCTGGTCACCGTCGCCCCCGGCGCGGGCGGGGGTGCCCCGGCGTGTTTCTACCCCGCCCGCGCGCTGATCGAGGTCGACGGCGACCACCTCGGCGTGGACCCCGCCACCGTCGACCCCGCCAACCTGTCCGACCGCCCCCGCTACGCCCCGGCGTGGGGTGCGCTGACCCACGAGTGCGGGCACGCCAAACACACCGCCTGGGAACCCCCGCCCGACGCCCCGCCCGGCGTGGTCGCCGCCGCCATGCTGTTGGAGGAGCCTCGCATGGAAGCCGCGCAGGTCCGCCGCCGCCCCGACGACCGCCACTGGTTGCGGGCGTGCGTGAAGTCCATCGTCGCCGCCGACCTGCACCTGTTCGCCGACCCCGCCACCGCCCCGCAGATGACCCCGGCGCACGCCGCGCACACCGCCGCGCTGTTGCTGGGACGCGCGGACGGCGGGGTGCTCACCCGCGCCGAGGTCGCCCCGGTCGCCCGGGTCATCGAGGACGTACTCGGTGCCGAGGTGCTGGACAGGTTGCGGGCGGTGTGGCGCACGGCGTTGCGCACCGCCGACGACGACGGCGAGACCATGCTCGCCCTCGGGCGGCAATGGTGCGAGATCCTCGGCACCGACCCGGACACCGACCCCAACACCCCCGCCGACCCCGACCCCGGCGCGGCACCCGACCCGTCGCCGTTGGCGGACGCGATCGCCGCCGTGCTCAACGGGGTGGCGGCGACGGTGGCGCGGGAGAAGGCACCCGAGGACCCCGCCGCCGTCGCCGCCGCCGCGAAGGCGGACGCCGACGCCGCCGACGAGGAGGCGCAGGAGGCGGCACGGCGGGTGTTCGCCGCCGGTGGTCCCCGCACCGGTCGCACCCGGCTAGCGGGCACCCGCCCGCCCACGGCGGAGGAGCGCACCGCCGCGCGGGTGTTGGCGCGGGCGTTGGACACCGCCGGGGTCCGGGAACGGGTCGCGGTGAAGTCCACCTCGCAGGTCCCGCCGGGACGGTTGCGGATGCGCGGGGTGCGTGCCGCCGAAGCCCAACGTGCCGCCGGGGCGGTCGTGACCGCCGAACCGTTCACCCGCACCACCCGCACCCCGGTCACCGTCCCGCCGTTGCGGGTCGGGATCGCGTGCGACGTGTCCGGCTCGATGGGGTGGGCACGCGCCCACGTGGCCTCGGCGGCGTGGATCCTGGCCAACGCCGCCCGCCACACCCGGGTGCCCACCGACACCGCCACCGTGATCTTCGGGCACCACGTGCGCCCGCTGACCCACCCCGGCCGCCCGCCCGCCGAGGTCACCGAGTTCGAGTCCAACGACAACTGGGAGGACATCCCGGTCGCGTTGGACGCCCTCGACGGTGCCCTCGGGCTGTCCCGCCCCGGCGCGGCGCGGCTGCTGGTCATCGTGTCCGACGGCGACTACCGCTACCAGCCCCGCATCGACGGACAACGCAAACTCGACCGGCTGCGCGCGTCCGGGTGCGCCGTGCTGTGGCTGACCACCGCCACCCACGACACCCCGCTCGACGGGTCCACCGTCCACGTGCTGACCGACCCCACCACCACCGCCCGCGCCATCGGACACGCCGCCACCGCCGCCCTCCGCGCAACCACCCGCTAGCCCACCCGTCCGGGGCGGAACCCCCCCGCCCCGGACCACCCCACCCCGCGCACCGACCCACGACCACGAGGTGACCCGCCATGACCTACAAACACCCCCGCACCGTGGGCGACCTCATCGCCGCCCTGTCCGGCTACGACCCCGCCACGCCGCTGCGGGTCGCCGCCCAACCCGGCTACCCGATGGAGCACCTTCTCGCGCGGGTGGTGTGCACCCCCGACGACGCCCAGTCACGGGGCATCCGACCCACCGACTCGCCCGTGGTGTGGCTCGGCATCGGCGAGCAGATCGGTCATCTGCCCGCGATCGCCGCCGACGCCCTCGGATGGTCGGCATGACCGCCACCCCGCCCGACCCAAGTCCGCGAACCCATCACCGACGACCGACGACCGAAGGACAGCCGCGATGACCACCGTCATGACCGACCTCGACGTGGAGTCGGCGGTCAACTCCTGGCACTACCACTACACCCGCGTCGTCGACCTCGGCGGACGTGTCCTCCGCGCGCGGGTGCGCTGCGACCGCCGCATCACCGACAGCCACGCGCTCGCCGAGGTGCTCACCGACCAGCTGACCTGGACCAGCCTCGTCACCGACGCCCCGGACAACTGGTGGTACAGCGCACCCGTTCCCCGGCTGGTACCCGACGCCACCGAAGTCCTCGCGCCGATCGCCCAACGGCTCCTCGACCGCGCCGCACGGGTTCTCACCGCACTCCCACCTGTGCCGCCCGCCACCCCGCCGCCCGTCGACCCAGCGCGCTGACGTCACCACAACCGCAAGTCCTTTGCCCAACCCAATCCTTTGGAGGACAGCATGAGCAGTCACCCCACCACGACGCCGGCCTTGCGCGACGTCCTACCGCCCGAGACAGTCCTGCTCGCCCCGGCTCCCACGCACACCGTGCCGACGCGGCCGCCCACCGGGGCGTGGGGACTGGTCGTGGTCGCGGTGCGCACCACCGACGCCGCCGCGCCCCCAGTGCGCTTCATCGGTGACGCGCCCGCCCCCGACCCCGCCCCCACCGACATCGCCGACCTGTTCGCCGGGACCTGGCTGCCCGCACCGCCGCCCGCCCACCTGCACAGCGGGGACGTCGTGCTGCGGCTACTCGCCCCCACCGACGACGACCCCACCCGGGTCGACGTCGAGGTCCTCGCCGCCATCCAGGGCAAATGGCACACCGTGCTGGTTTACCAGGCGCTCGACACGCGTTGGCCGCACGAGGTCGTCACGTCGGTGCTCCTGCGCATGCGAGTCCTCGCCGACGCCGCCCTCAGTGACGCGCAGTGGACAACCCTCACCGGCAAGCCCGCGTCCGGCGGTGAACCCAACACACTCGCCGCACTCCTCGACGCCGGGCTGATCGAACAGGGCGAGCCGGTCCTTCTCGGCGCGCACCGCGCCACCGTCGTAGCGGGCGGGATCCTGCAACACGGACCGGACAGGTTCGCCGTGTCCACCGTCAACGCCCTCGCCACCACCCTCACCGGCACCACCGCCAACGGCTGGCACCTCTGGCGACGCGCCCACGACGACCGCCTTCTGGCCGACCTGCGCACCGATCTCGCCACCCGCTGAACCCGGCCCGTTGCCCGCCGGGACACAACGTCCCGGCGGGCAACCGGCACACCAAACCGTGCCCGCCCCCTGATCGACGGCTCGCCGTGGCGGCTCCGGGAGGTATCCCAGGCCGCCGCGGGCGAAGAACTAGCAACTCAGGCGAACCGACGAACCGGAACCAAAGAGAGGCCAGGATGAGCGACCACAGCGACCCCAACTCGACGCAACGGCCTGCGCTGTCCTCGTTGACCGACTCCCTGGAGCGGTGCCCGGACTGCGACGTGCAGGTGGGCGAAGCCCACGAATACGACGAGTACGACGGCGGCTGCGACGTCGCCCGCTGCCTCGTCACCGGCCACCAACGGTTGATGTGCGATCTTGACCACGACTGCGGACAAGACCTGTGGACCGGCCGCTGGCCGGGCCACGCCGACTGCGAGCGCCTCGGCTGGATGATCGGCCCCGGCCTGCCCGACCTCCGCCGCCTCTACGCCGAGGCGGTGTGGGACCCGAGCACTCGCCTCTGGGTCGCCCCCGCTTGACCTCCGGCCGCCGAAGCGGGGCCGGTGCACTGAAGGGCGCGCGGCCGAGTTGGGCTGTGTCGTTCCGGTTCCCGCTTCCGGGGCAACACGTCTTGCGGGGACCGGCCAGTGCCGTCGAGGGCAGCGACACCGACGCAGCGGGCGGGACGTGTGCGGCCACGAGAATGCCGACCAGCAAGGGCGGTGCATGGGACTCCACCCACGAGGTGCTCTACCTGCTCGCCCGCGTAGTCAAAGTCGGCGTCTTGGTCGAGCGGGGCACCCGCAGACAGCGCACCCTTCGACGCACCCGACTCGACTCGTCGTTCACCCGAACGAGTGGACCGTGACCTTGGCGAGCCCGAAGCCGCCTGAACTGTCGCCGCCGATGGCGAGGATGAGTCCGTGCCCCTCGCCGAAGTCGCCGCCGCGATCCGGAACGGAGTCGCCAAGATCGAGGCCGGGAAGGCGTCCCTGCTCACCGCGGCGACCCTGATCGACGCCGCTCGGGCACTCCTCCAGCAAGCCACGCAAGGAACCCGACGACCCGAAACCGGGCAAGCGCTCGCGGCCCAGACGGCGGCGCTGCACCGGATCGCCGAGGTCCTCACCCAGGCCGCCCACGCCGAACAGGGGTTCACCGCCTACCTCAGCAACGTCACCGCAGGCGACACCTCGACCGCGGCGAACCTCCCGGCGCCCACCTCGGCCGCGACGCGGTCGCCGACACCAGGCATCGACCGGGTCGAGCACCTACGCCGAGAACTACCGCCTCCGCTCGAAGGCCCCAACAGCGGACGGAAGACGCACGGCCGGTGGTTCGTCGGCGACCGACCCGCACAACAGATCATCAGCGGCGAGGACGAGGTCGCCGACCTGGCGCAGAGCTACCTGGACAGGATCGGCTTCCGGTTCGCCGCGATCAGTGCGCACGTCGAGATCAAACTCGCCGCGCGCGTTCGACAACGCTGGGAACAGACCGGCCAGACCATCACCGTGACCCTCGTGATCAACCACGAGCTGTGCGGCGGCCCCCGATC
>NZ_JBSGHB010000021.1:0-126924 GCF_053604195.1 Actinokineospora sp. NPDC004072
AAGTGCCGCTAAACTTGCGGGGGCGTGAACGGGCTTCGCCCGCATCGCCGCTCTTCACGCCCAGCGGCGCTTCGCTTAGGGGTCCCCGCGAATGCGAGTTCACCCCATCGGACCCACCCGCCAAGCCGCGGGCCTGGACGGATGGCGGATTCATGGGCAAGGGGTGGGGGGAGAGGGAGAGGAGGGGAAGGAGGAAGGGAAGACAAGGAAGGTGGGGTGCAGCGGGTGTTGGAATGTGAGGGGATGGCCGCGGATCGTTAGGCGTTCTTCAGTTCTCGGGCGATGACGACTCGCTGGATTTGGTTGGTGCCTTCGAAGATCTGGGGGACCTTCGCCTCCCGCATGTACCGCTCCACGTTGAAGTCCCGCGTGTACCCGGCCCCACCCAGCACCTGCACCGCATCCGTGGTCACCTTCATCGCCGCATCCGTCGCCACCAGCTTCGCCACCGACGCCTGGCGCACGAAGGGCAGTCCGCGGTCCCGCCGCCGCGCCGCCTCCAGGTACGTCGCCCGCGCCGACTCCACCGCCGCCGCCATGTCCGCGAGCATGAACTCCACCCCCTGGAAGTCCGCGATCGCCCGGCCGAACTGGTGGCGGCCCTTGGCGTACGCCACGGCCTCGTCCAGGGCCGCCTGGGCCAGGCCGACGGCGCACGCGGCGATTCCCAGCCGTCCCGAGTTCAGCGACGTGAGGGCGATCTTCAGGCCCTCCCCCTCCGCCCCCAGCAGCCGGTCAACCCCCACCCGCGCGTCCTCGAACACCATCTGCGACGTCGTGGACCCCGTCAGGCCCATCTTCCGCTCCGGCGCAGCCGCCGTCAGGCCGGGCGTGTCCGCTGGGACCAGCAGGCAGCTGATGCCCTTCCCGCCCGTGTCCGCCGTGCGCACCATCGTCGTGTAGAAGTCGGCCTCGCCGCCGTGGGTGATCCACGCCTTGGTGCCGTTGACTACGTAGGCGTCCCCGTCCCGCACCGCGCGGGTGGACAGGGCGGCGGCGTCGGAGCCCGCGTGGGATTCCGAGAGGGCGTAGGCGCCCAGGAGATCGCCGCCGAGCATGTCCGGCAGGAAGCGGTCGCGCTGCTCGTCGGTGCCGTGCCCGGCCAGGGCGTAGCAGGACATCGTGTGCACCGACAGGCCCACGCCCACCGACATCCACGCGCTGGCGATCTCCTCGAGGACCTGCAGGTACACCTCGTACGGCAGCCCCGCGCCGCCCCAGCGCTCCGGGTAGGGCAGGCCGAGCAGGCCGCTGCGGCCCAGCAGGCGGAACTGCTCGCGGGGGAAGCGCCCGGCCTCCTCGTGCTCGGCCGCGAGCGGGGCCAGCTCGTCGCGGGCGATCTCCCTGGTCAGCTTCAGCAGGTCTTCGGCCTCGGTGGAGGGGAGAAGGCGCTCGGCGGGCATGCGGTCCTCCGATTGGACGATACTGTGAGCAGTACGCTAGGACGCCTCAGAGTACCGTGAGACCCTGGGGTCGTGACCAGACCCCGGCGCCCGCCGACCGCCCGCCAGGCCGCCGTGCTGGCCGAGCTGCTGGCGCTGTTCCTGCGCGAGGGCTTCGCCGGGTTCACCCTCGACGACCTCGCCGCCCGCCTGCGCTGCTCCAAGTCCACGCTCTACGCGCTGGCCCCGAGCAAGGAGCAGCTGGCCAGGCGGGTGGTCAGCCGGTTCTTCCGGGACGCGACCGAGCGGGTGGAGAAGCGGGTGGCCGCCGCGGGCGACGCGCGCGGGCGGATCGCGGCCTACCTGCACGCCGCGGCCGACGAGCTGAAGCCGGCCAGCGACCGGTTCGTCGCCGACGTCGCCGCCTTCCCCGCCACCCAGGCCGTCTACGAGCGCAACGCCACGGCCGCGGCGGCCCGCATCCGGGAGTTCATCCAGGAGGGGGTCGCCGAGGGCGTCTTCCGGGACGTGCACGCGCGGCTGGTCGGGGAGATGGCGGGCTGGCTCATCGAGGGCATCCAGACCGGGGTGCTGCGGCGGCGCGCGGAAGTCTCGGACGCCGAGGCGTTCGCCGCGCTGTCTGACCTGCTGCTGGGCGGTTTGGCGCGGCCGGGACGCCCGGATGCGCCGACAACCCTGTGATGCGTGTCCCAACGCTGCCGGAAGGCCGGGTCCACGGGTGTCCGGATTGGGCGCGGCGCACTAGCGTAGGGGGCTCAGGACCCCAACGGGGCGGTGCTGCGCCGCGGCGAGAACCCTGCCGCGGATCGCACCGGACCAGGCCCGCACCGGCTCGTCCGCGACACCGCCCTGTCCGAGTGTGAGAGGTACTTGCATGCCCGACGGGACCGCTGTGCCCACCGGCACCGAGCCGACCGCCACCCTGCGCTACCCCGGTGGAGAGCACGAGATGAAGGTGGTCCCGGCCACCGAAGGCACCTCCGGCATCGATCTGGGCAAGCTGCTCGCCAAGACCGACCTGGTCACCCTCGATCCCGGGTTCGTCAACACCGCCAGCTGCTCGTCCGCGATCTGCTACATCGACGGCGACCAGGGCATCCTCCGCTACCGGGGCTACCCGATCGAGCAGCTCGCCGAGCACTCGACGTTCCTGGAGGTCAGCTACCTGCTGATCTACGGCGAGCTGCCCACCCGCACCGAGCTGGACGACTTCACCCACAAGATCAGCAGGCACACCCTGCTGCACGAGGACCTGAAACGGTTCTTCGACGGCTTCCCGCGCGACGCGCACCCCATGCCGGTGCTGTCCTCGGCGGTGTCGGCGCTGTCGACCTTCTACCAGGACAGCCTGAAGCCGTTCGACTCCAACCACGTGGAGATCTCCACCATCCGGCTGCTGGCCAAGCTGCCGACCATCGCCGCGTACGCCTACAAGAAGTCCGTCGGCCAGCCCTTCCTCTACCCGGACAACTCCCTGGGCCTGGTGGAGAACTTCCTGCGGATGACCTTCGGCTTCCCGGCCGAGACCTACGAGCTGGACCCGGCCCTGGTCAAGGCGCTGGACCTGCTGTTCATCCTGCACGCCGACCACGAGCAGAACTGCTCGACCTCGACGGTGCGGCTGGTCGGCTCCTCCGAGGCCAACCTCTTCGCCTCCATCTCCGCGGGCATCAACGCCCTCTTCGGCCCGCTGCACGGCGGGGCCAACAGCGCGGTGCTGGAGATGCTGGAGGGCATCCGCAACACCGGCGGCGACGTCGAGAAGTTCGTGGCGCGGGTGAAGAACAAGGAGGACGGCGTCAAGCTGATGGGCTTCGGCCACCGGGTCTACAAGAACTACGACCCGCGCGCCGCCATCATCAAGCGCACCGCCGACGACATCCTCGGCAAGCTCGGCGGCGACGACTCCCTGCTGGACATCGCCAAGCAGCTGGAGGAGCACGCCCTCAGCGACGACTACTTCATCGAGCGCAAGCTCTACCCGAACGTGGACTTCTACACCGGGCTGATCTACCGGGCGATGGGCTTCCCGACGAAGTTCTTCACCGTCCTGTTCGCCCTGGGCCGCCTGCCGGGCTGGATCGCCCACTGGCGGGAGATGATGAACGACCCGGCCACCAAGATCGGCCGCCCGCGGCAGGTCTACACCGGCCACACCCTCCGCGACTACAAGTCCCTCGCCGAGCGCTGAAGCCGCTCGCCAGCCGGGGCCGTCCCATTCGCCGGGGCGGCCCCGTTCCGCGTCCTGCGGCCGTCCACTGTGGACCTAGCTGCGGCGCAGGGCGTCGGCCAGGGCCACCCGGGGGCCGGTGCGCAGGGCGGCGCGGGTGTAGACGCGGGCGCCGAGCCAGGACAGGGCGGCGACGGCGGCCAGCGCCGCGGCGACCGCGACGGCGATCTGCCACGCCGGGGCGACGCCCAGGGCGATGCGGCCCGGCATCATGATCGGCGACAGCGGCGGGAGCAGGGACAGCACGGCGGTGGCGGTCCCGGTCGGCGCGCGGGAGAGCATCCCGAAGCCGAGCACGAACGCCAGCACGAGCACCAGGGTGATCGGCAGCAGCACCGCCTGGGTCTCCTCCTGGCGCGACACCAGCGACCCGGCGGCGGCGAAGACCGTGGCGTAGAGCAGGAACCCCAGCAGGTACCAGACCACGCCCCAGACGAGCGTGCCGATGGCGGCGCCGGGGATCGCCAGCACCCCGGTCGTCAGCGCCAGCAGCAGGCCCACCAGGGCGATCGCGGTGAACTGGGCCAGGCCGACCAGGCCGAGCCCGACGACCTTGCCCAGCAGGAGCTGCCACGGCCGCACGGTGGCCAGCAGCACCTCGACCACGCGGCTGGACTTCTCCTCCACCACGCCCTGGGCGACCATCGCGCCGTAGAACAGCAGCGCCAGGTACAGCAGCGCGACCGCGACCAGCGCCACCGCCAGCCGCTGGTCGCGCTGCGGGTCGGGGCTGGTGAGGGTGTGCACGTCGATGGTCGAGTCGGCCACGGTCGAGAGCACGCGGTCGGCGTCGAGGTCCTCCACCGCGGCCAGTTCGGCGCGCAGGACCTGGTCCTGCACCAGGCCGTTGAGCACCTTGCGCAGGTCCTCGTCGAGCGCTTCGCGCACGACCACCCGCAGGGCGGCGGGGGCGCCGCTGACCAGCACGTCCAGCTCGCCCGCCGCGACCTGGGCCTCGCCAGTGGGCACGTCGGGCACGGTGGTGGTGTCCACGTCGATGCCGCGCGCCCCGGCCTGGGCGACCAGCGGGGTGGCGATCGCGGCGGCCTGGCCCGCCAGGCCGACCCGGCTGCGCTCGACGGGGGAGAACAGCGTGCTCTGCATGAGCACCAAGCCGACGAGCACGACCACGGCGGCGACGGTGCTCACCGCGAACGACCTGGTCCGGAGCCGGGCGTCGATCTCGCGGCGGGCGATCAGCCACACCGTGCTCGCCGGGCCCACCAGCTCTCCCCTCGCCGCGCCGTACCCGGGCCATTATCCCGCCGCCGACCCGTTCCGGGGGCTCGGGTGCGCCTGCAAACGAGTTGGTCGAATCACTCCCGCCGGGGAACCGGGCGGGAGATGCTCCGTCCAACACGATGATCCGGGTTGGACCATGGGAGGGCCGGGGATGAAGCCCGAGCAGTGGCTGGCGCAGTACGACGAGAAACTCCAGGCCGTGGCCAAGAGCGCGCAGAAGACCGACAAGGCGCTGCGCGAGGTGGGCGGGGTGGCCACCTCGCCCGACGGCGAGATCACGGTGCGGGTCAGCGCCAACGGCGCGACCACCGGCCTGGTGCTGCGGCCGGGCGCCCGCGAGATCGAGCCCGAGCAGCTGGCCAGGGTGATCATGGAGGTCACCCGGCAGGCCCAGCGCGACGCCGCGGCCAAGGTGGTCGACACGATGCGCGAGCTGGTCGGGGAGGGCCCCGCGCTGGAGGTCGTGAAGTCCCACCTGCCGGAGGGCTTCCGCGGCGACGGCGCCGACGAGCCGATGGACCTGGTCAAGCACCGCGACACCCGCACCGACGACGAGTACTTCGACAACCCGCCGGAAGTCGTCAACTAGGACAGGGGAGCGGCTCTCATGGGCAGTGGATTCAACGTCAACGTCGCCGAGGTCCGGGGGCACTCGCGCACCGTGGCCGACTGCTCGGCGCAGGTGGACGGGGCGCGGAACCTGGCGCAGCAGGTCTCCGGCAACGCCTACGGGCTGATCGGCAGCTTCTTCGCCTCCGCGCTGCTGTCGGCCTGCGGGGACGTGCTGGAGGGCATCGGCCGGGTCGCCGCCGCCGTCGACGACGTGCGGCAGGGCCTGGAGGCCGTCGCCGACGACTACGAGGCCATCGACCTCGGCAACGCGGCCACCTTCACGGGGAGGACGAGGTAGTGACCACCGTCAGCTTCACGCCGCAGGGCAGCGGCGAGCAGGCCGCGAGCACCATCGCAGGCAACGTCCGGGCCGCGCGCGCCGCGATCGACAGCGGCGACTGGCTCGACGCGGGCATGGCGATCACCAACGTCGCGATGGACGTCATCAACATCGCGGGCGACCCGCTGGGCGCGGCGGCCAGCGCCGGGTTCGGCTGGATCATCCAGCACATCTCGTTCCTGCGGGAGCCCTTCGACGCCCTGCTCGGCGACGCGAACTCGATCATGGGCAGCGCCCAGGGCTGGAACCGCACCGGCGACCAGCTCGCCGCGACCGCCCAGCGCTACCGCCAGGCCGCGCGCGAGGAGACCTGCAACTGGCACGGCTCGGCGGGCGACGCCTACCGCAACGCCAGCTCGACGCAGGCCGAGGGGCTGGAGGCGCTGGCCCAGGTGAGCCGGGCCATCGGCCAGGCGGTCACCCAGGCCGGGCAGCTGCTGGCCGAGGTCCGCAACACCGTCCTGCAGATGATCAACCAGTGCGTGCAGCGGGTCATCATGATCATCATCGAGGCGCTGTCGATGTCGTGGCTGAGCTTCGGCGCCTCGATCGCCCGCGGCATCGCCCAGTCGGTGCAGACGGCGGTGCAGACCGCGCAGAAGATCATCTCCAAGGTCCAGAAGTTCGTCTCGTCGCTGCAGAAGATCCTGCAGACGATCCAGAAGATCGTGAACCTGGCCAAGTCGGTCAAGCAGCTGCTGGAGACCATCGGCGGGCGGGCCAACACCTCCCGGCGCTCCCCGGCGCACCAGGCGACCCCGGTCGACACCTCCGGCATCGACGCCGCGGCCAACCGCAGGTACACCAACCCCAGCGCGGTGTCCGGCCCGACGTACGCGCAGGGCGCGGTGCCCGGCTACAGCTACGACCAGTACCGCCCGGGGACCCCGGCCGGGCAGCCGTCCTACGGCTCCCCGGCGCCGGTGCCCGGCTACGGCGGGTTCCAGCCGGTGCCCGGCGGGGGCCAGCGCCCCGGCGGCTCGATGCCGCCGCCGCCCGGCCGCCCGTCGCCCTACGGCCCCAGCGGCCCGCCGCCGACCCCCGGCGCGCCCGCGTCCCGGGTCGACCGGGCGCGGTGGATCGGGTCGGCCGTGGAGATCCTGATCAACCACGGCGTCCCGCCGGAGCGCATCGACGCCGGGCAGATCGCCCAGATCGTCGACCGCCTCTCCGGCGGCAACCCGCACGCGATGGACATGGGCCACCCGGCTGCGGGCGAGGGCACGCCGCCCAAGGGGCTCATGCAGCTCACCGACCCGCAGTTCCAGCAGCACCAGGTGCCGGGGTACCCGAACATCTGGGAGCCGGTGGACAACCTGCTGGCGGGCGTGATGCACGTGCTCGCGCAGTGGGGGTCGCTGATGGCCGCCCTGGAGGCCCCGGTCCGCTGACCCGGTGATCTCGGCGCGGCCACCCCGTCCCCCGGGGTGGCCGCGCCGTTTCTACGCCAACCCGTCCAGCGCGCGGGCGACCAGCTCGGCCACGACCGGCTCGGCCTCGGCGCGCTCGGCGGGGACGAGGCCGACGCGGGTGCGGCGGTCCAGCACGTCGTCGGCGGTCATCGCGCCCTCGGTGCGCACGGCCCACACCACCTCGGCCGCGGTGATCTGGCTGGTCGGGGTGATGGGCTTGGCGAGGTCGGGGTCGAGCTGGGCCATCGCGTGGATGCGCACGGCGTCGGTGCCGTGCCGGGAGACCAGCCAGTCCGGAGCATCCAAAGTGGTCAGATGGGCGCGGGGGGCGGCGCCGATCAGGGGGAGGTCGCGGGTGGTGGACCGGCCTGCCTGCAAGCCTGCCCTGCGGACGGCCGCGTCCACCGCGTCGGCCGCCATCTTGCGGTAGGTTGTCAGCTTGCCGCCCACGACCGTGATGACGCCGTTGGCCGCGGTGAGGACCGCGTGGTGGCGGGAGAGGTCGGCGGTGCGCTCGCCGGGGTTGTGCAGCAGCGGGCGCAGGCCCGCGAAGGAGCCCAAGACGTCCAATTTGGACAGCGGGCGGGACAGCGCGGCGCTGGCGATGCCCAGCAGGAAGTCCACATCGGACTCCGGGACGGCGGGCACGTCGGTGATCTCGTCCACGGGGATGTCGGTCAGGCCGAGGTAGACGCGGCCGTCGGACTGGGGCAGCAGCAGCGCGAAGCTGCCGAAGCGGTTCGGGACCGGGATGGTCAGCGCCGTGCCGCCGATGCCCAGCCCGCGCCCGTCGAGCACCAGGTGCGACCCCCGCGACGGGCGCAGCCGCACCTCGTCGACCAGCTCGCCCGCCCACACCCCGGTCGCGTTGACGACCGCCCGGGCGCGGACGCGGACCTCGTGGCCGGTCACCTCGTCGAGCAGCTGCGCCCCCTGGCCGTCGAGCATGAGCGCGCGGACCCGGGTCAGGATGCGCGCGCCCCTGGCCGCCGCGGTCCTGGCGAGGGCGACGACCAGGCGGGCGTCGTCGACGACCTGGCCGTCGAAGGAGAGCAGGCCGCCGCGCAGGCCGGTCCGCCGCAGGCCGGGCGCCAGGGCCAGCGCCTCGGCGGCCGAGACCCGCCGCGGCCGGGGCAGCACGGCCGCGGGCGTGCCCGCGAGCCTGCGCAGCCCGTCGCCCGCGGTGAGCCCGGCGTAGGTCAGCGCGGCGGCCTGCGGGGAGACCTGCGGGGTCAGCGGCACCAGCTGGGGCAGCGCCCTGGTCAGGTGCGGCGCGGTCCGGGTGAGCAGCACGTGCCGCTCGGCGGCGCTCTCCGCGGCCAGCCCGACATCGCCCTTGGCCAGGTACCGCAGCCCGCCGTGGATGAGCTTGCTCGACCACCGCGACGTGCCGAACGCCAGGTCGCGCGCCTCGACCAGGGCCACCGACAGCCCCCGCGCCGCGGCGTCCACCGCCACCCCGGTCCCCGTCGCCCCGCCGCCGACGACCAGCACGTCGACGGTCTCCCCGGCGATGGCGGCCAGGTCGGCGGCCCGCCTGCGGGCGTTCAGGGCCGAGCTCCTCATGCTGGCTCCTCCGGGGTCGGTCGAGACTGCGGATGGGGTGGCGCGCTCGTCATGCCCGCTCCTCGGGGGCGGGGCGCAGGGCGGCGTCGAGGAGGTGGGTCAGCTCGGCCAGCAGGGCGTCGGCGGGGACGTCGGCGGTGGCCGGGGTGAGCGACAGGGCGAAGGACTGGACGGTGAGCAGGAGGGTGCGGGCCTGGACGGCGGTGTCGGCGCGGCGGATGGAGCCGTCGGCGTGGCCCGCGGTGAGCTGGCTGACCAGGTAGGCCTCCGCGATCTTCTGCGTGCTGCCCAGCCGCTCCACGATGTAGGGCAGGACCAGGGCGCCGTCGCGGTCGAGGACCGTGCGCATCAGGGGGTCGGCGGTGATGGCGCGCACGCCTGCCACCGCGCCCATGACCAGGCGGTCGCGGGCGGTCTCGGCGTCGGCCACGCCCGCGGCGGCGCGGGTGAGCAGCGCGCCGAACTCGCGGGTCATCAGGGCGGCCAGCAGGGAACGGACGTCGGGGTAGCGGCGATACAGGGTCATGCGGCTGACCCGCGCGCGGCGGGCGACGTCGGTCAGCGTCGTGCGGCGCACGCCCTGGGCCAGGACGCAGTCCCGGGCGGCGTCGAGCAGCACGCGGTCGTCCACCCTGGTCGCAGGCGGGGTGTGACGTTTCCCTGTCATGTGTCACACTCTAGCGCGTGACCCACCTGCCGGACCACCTCGACCCGCACGTCCGCGCCACGTGGACGCCCGACGGCGCCGCCGACGCCCAGCTGCCCCCGCACGCCGCCCGCTGGCTGCGCTCGCGGATCGGCCTGCGCGAGGCGCGCACTCCAGTCACCCATCCTGACGTGCCCGCCTCCGCACTGCCCGGCGAAGCCCGCGCCGCGCTGGCCGCGGTCGTCGGCGATGAGCACGTGCTGGTCGACCCCGAGGCCCGCTCGGCCCGCGCGGGCGGGCTGTCCTACCTGGACCTGCTCGCCCGCCGCGGCGCAGGCGAGGTCGCCGTGCCCGACGCCGTGGTGCTGCCCGCCGACCCCGACGAGGTGCAGCGCGTGCTGGAGTCCTGTGTGGAGCAAGGGATCGGGGTGGTGCCCTTCGGCGGCGGCACGTCGGTGGTCGGCGGGGTGAAGGCGCTGCGCGGGGACAAGGCCGCCGTGGTCGTGCTCGACCTGGCCCGCCTCGACCGGCTGGTCTCGGTCGACCCGGTCTCGCGCATCGCCGTGCTGCAGGCCGGGGTCGTCGCCCCGGCGGCCGAGCGGCTGCTGGCCGCGCACGGGTTCACCCTCGGCCACCTCCCGCAGTCCTTCGAGCGGGCCAGCATCGGCGGCTTCGCCGCGACCCGCTCCTCCGGCCAGGCCAGCGCGGGCTACGGCCGCTTCGAGGCGATGGTCGAGGGCGTGCGCGTGGCGACCCCGCGCGGGCAGTGGCGGCTCGGCGTGGCCCCCGCCTCCGCCGCCGGGCCGGACCTCAAGCAGCTCGTCGTCGGCAGCGAGGGCGCCTTCGGCGTCATCACCGAGGTCGCCGTGCGCGTGCGGCCGATCCCGAAGGCCGAGCGCTACGAGGGGTTCGTCTTCGACGGCTGGGCCGCGGGCGCGGCGGCCGTGCGCGCGATCGCCCAGGACGGCGGCCGGTGCTCGGTGGTGCGCCTGTCCGACCCGCAGGAGACCGAGGTCGGCTTCACCCTCAAGGGCGGTTGGAAGATCACCGCGCTGCGCCGGTACCTGCGGCTGCGCGGCATCGCCGAGCCCTGCCTGCTGGTGCTGGGCTGGGAGGGCCGCGACGCCGCCGACCTGGCCGCCCGCCGCCGCGCCACCCTCCGCCTGATCGACGGCCACCTCCCGCTGGGCCGCGCCGCGGGCGAGGCGTGGCGGCACGGCCGCTTCGCCGGGCCCCGCCAGCGCGACGCGCTCATGGACGCGGGCGTGTGTGTGGAGACGCTGGAGACCGCCACCCACTGGTCCCGCCTCGACGCCCTGCGGACGGCGGTGCGCACGGCCCTGCTGGACAGCCTCACGACCGCCGAGCGCACGCCGGTCGTGGCCTGCCACATCTCGCACAGCTACGAGACCGGCGCGTCGCTGTACTTCACCGTCCTCGTCCCGCGCTCGGCCGACCCGGTCGGCCAGTGGACCGCGGCCAAGCAGGCCGCGTGCGAGGCCATCACCGGCCTGGGCACGATCAGCCACCACCACGCCGTGGGCGTCGACCACGCCCCGTACCTGGCCGCGGAGATCGGCGAGCTGGGCGTGGGCGTGCTGGCCGCGGTCAAGCGGGAGCTGGACCCGACGGGGGCGCTGAACCCGGGGAAGCTGGTCGCCGCACCACCCCCAGGGCGATGATCCCCAGCAGCCCGCCCGCGAACAGCAGCGACGCCTTGGTCCCGCGCGAGCCGACGGCCTGCTCGCAGATGCCGATGTAGTCCACCGTCAGCGAGCGGATGTCGTGGCCGAGGTCATCGACGATCCAGGCCGTCTCCACCCCGCCGACGGCGTTGCCGCAGGTCACCGACCGCGCCGCGGCGGGGTCGGGACCGGCGACCCGGACCGGGACCAGGGCCAGCGCCAGGCCGAGCAGCAGGGCCAGCAGCGCCAGCACCCCGGCGAACCGGCGGGGGGTGAGCGTGATCTGGTCCAGCGGGTCGACGGTCATGCCCCAGAGAGTGGACCATTCACCCGGTCTTTGTCATCCGATCGGCTGATCGCGCGCTCCGCGCCCAGGGTCACCGCGGCAGCGTGCACGACGCCCGCGATCCGCAGCGCCTCGTGCACGGCGTCGGCGGCCAACCCGGCCGCCCGCAGCCGCCGCCCGTGAGTCCGCAGGCACGCCTCGCACCCGCCGATCGCCGACGCGGCCAGCGCCCACAGCTCGAAGTCGAGCTTGTCCACGCCGGGCCGGGCGGTGACCCGCATGCTCAGCCGGGCGGGCAGCGCGGCGTAGTCGTCGTCCATGAGGTGCTTGGCGCGGTAGTACACATTGGTCATCGCCATGATCGATGCGGCGGCCTTGGCGGCGGTCACCACCGGCTCCGGCAGGCGCCCGGCGGCTTCGGCCGCGATCTCGGCCAGCACCTGCGGATCGCGGGCGGCCACCGCGCAGGCCACCGCCGCGCCCCACGCCTGCGCGTCGGTCAGCGGCGAGCCGCCCAGCACCGCGCTGAGGTTGCGCTTGGTGTCCGCGGCGTACTCCGGGAGCGCGGCGATCAGCGCGGCGAGCGACATGGCGTCATCCTTCGCGTCATGGGCCTTCCCGAGCGGGGGAACCGACCCACGTTCAGGTGATCGAGGTTGCCCGAGCCGCGCGGTGGCGCGATTTTGGTCCCATGAAGCCGCAGGACCTCATCGGACACGACGTCTACGACCCGGAAGGCGAACGCATCGGCCGCGTGGGCACGGTGTACGTCGATGGGGTGACCCGCGAACCCGAATGGGTCACCGTGCGGACCGGCCTCCACGGCCACAAGGAGACCTTCGTCCCGCTGCGCGGCGCGCAGAGCCAACCGGACGGGCTGCGCGTGATCGTGCGGCTCGACGTGGTGAAGGACGCGCCGCAGGCGCCGCTGTCCGACGCGGTGGAGCTGTTCCGCTACTACGGTTTCCCCGAGACCGACCCGCCCGTGCCGATCCAGCGCGGCCCCAAGCCCTCGGACATGCCGCGCAAGCGGGCGCGCTGACCCCGCCCTCACCGCCAGGGCCCGTCCAGCTCGCGCATCGCGGTGACCGGCGGCAGCCAGGTGTAGGTCCACGCCATCCCGCCGTCGGCCAGCGCGACCCGCACCCGGGCGTACTCCGGCCCCTCGTAGTCGTCCAGCGCGGCGAGCGCGGCCCCCGACCGCAGCGGCACGCGCCACCCCTGGACGGTCGAGCCGCCGCCGAGCAGCAGCGCGGGGTAGCCCGACCCGGTGTCGTACAGCCGCCCCGCCAGCGACGCGGGCCGGGCGGGGCCGTCGGCGTGCGGGGCCAGCAAGCCCCACGCCGCCGCGCCGGGCTGCAGCGTGCCGTAGACGAACAGCGAACCGGGGAAGTCGCGCGGATCCGGCGAACCGGACACCGGGGACGCATCGAGCCCGTCGTCGTCCGCGGTCGCGCCCACGAGGTGGACCGCGTCGCCCTGCGGCACCGCCGAGCACGGCACGGGCGAGCCGCGCACCAGCAGCGGGCGGCGGATCTCCCGCGCCCCCACGTAGGCCAGCACCCGGTCCCAGGTCGCGCCGTCCTCAGTGGACACCGCACCGGTGCGGACGGCGGCCAGGTGGTAGCGGTCGCCGCGGCCCTCGCACTTGTCGAACGCCGCGACCTGGTCGGCGGCCGCCATGACCAGCGCGTGGTCCTCCACCACGCCGGGCGCGGCGGCCAGCACGGCCGGGCGCTGGTCGTCGACCACCCGCAGCCCGGCCGCCCACACCGCCGACACCCCGCTCGTGCGGGCGCGCAGCACCACGACCGGGCCGCCCAGCCCGTGCGCGGCGCGCAGCCAGGTCAGCTTGGACGGGCAGGCGTTGGACCCGTAGGACAGCAGCGGGACCCGCTCGGCCAGCGGCGGGGCGGACCGCCGCGCCAGCCAGGCGTCGAGGTCGTCGGGGCCGACCCGCCAGCCGCTGCCCGCGGCCGGGTCGGGGGCCAGCGGGAAGCCGCGGCCGTCGAGGTGGGCGAAGGACACCGGCGGGCGGGCCCCGGGGTACGGCACGGCGGGGTAGTCGGCGTCGGTGAACACGTCAGGCTTCGGCGTCCAGCTCGGCGAGGAAGTCCGCCCAGAAGCCCTCGACCGTGCGTTCGAACCGGATGCCCAGCTCCAGCGTCTTGACCTGCCAGCGGTCGGCCCGGTCGACGATCTGCTCGTGCTGGGCGAGGTAGCCGTCGGCCCGCGCCTTGTGCGACTCGTAGCGGTCGCGGGCGAGCCTGCGCAGGTCCTCGGGGGTGCCGAGGGTGGAGAAGAACAGCTTGAGCAGGCCGATGTCGCGCACCTCGGTCTGCTCGCGGCTGCCGGTGGCCAGCCACTCGGCCAGCGCGGCGCGCCCGGCCGGGGTGATCGAGTAGGTGCGCTTGCGCCGCCCGCCCTCCTCCACGGCCGCGGTGACCAGGCCGTCCTCGGCCAGCCGGGCGGGCTCGTCGTAGAGCTGGGAGTGGGCGAACGCCCAGAAGTTGCCGATCGTGAGCCCCACCCGCTGCTTGAGCTCGTAGCTCGTCGCGGGCGCGTAGGACAGCATCCCTAGCACCACATAGGACGTGGCGTTCAGCTTGCGGGCCCGTTTGCCCGATTCGGTCGGCAGCCTGGTCACCTCCTCGCTCAACCAGGACAGCGCAGACCCTACCCACCCCGCCGCCGGGCGGGGACCGCCTCCGGTGCGGCCCGGGACCGCGGGCCGCACCGGGGCCCGCGGTCAGTCCAGGCGCGTGACGTCCAGTCTGCCCTCGGCGTGCTGGGCCCGCAGGACCTTCTTGTCGAACTTGCCGACGCTGGTCTTGGGCACCTCGCCGATGAACGCCCAGTTCTCCGGGAGCTGCCACTTGGCGACCTTCCCGGCCAGGAACTCGCGCAGCTCGGCGGGGGTGGCGGTGGCGCCGTCGCGGAGCACGACGGTCACCAGCGGGCGCTCGTCCCACTTGGCGTCCGGCACGCCGATGACCGCGGCCTCGGCCACCGCGGGGTGGGCCATGACGTGGTTCTCCAGCTCGACCGAGGAGATCCACTCGCCACCGGACTTGATGATGTCCTTGGAGCGGTCGGTGAGGGTGAGGTAGCCGTCCGGGGTGAGCGTGCCGACGTCGCCGGTGCGCAGCCAGCCGTCGCGGAACTTCTCGGCGCCCTCGCCGTCCTCGTCGAGGCGGTAGTACGAGCCGGTGATCCACGGCCCGCGCACCTCCAGCTCGCCGACGCTGGTCCCGTCCCAGGGCAGCTCGGCGCCGTCGTCGCCGATCAGCCGGGCGCGCACGCCCGCGGGCAGGCGGCCCTGGGTGTAGCGGTAGCGCCAGGTCTCCTCCTCGGGCAGCCCGGCGGGCGGGCGGGCCACCGAGCCGAGCGGGGAGGTCTCGGTCATGCCCCAGGCGTGGGTGATCTGCACGCCGTGCTTCTCGGCGAAGGTGTGCATCATCGACGGCGGGCACGCCGCGCCGCCCACCACGACCTCGCGCAGGCTGGAGATGTCGCGCGGGGCCTGCTCCAGCGCGGCCAGCACGCCCTGCCAGATGGTCGGCACCGCGGCCGAGTGCGTCGGCTTGAGCGCCTCGACCATCGCCAGCAGCGGCTCCGGCTGCAGGAACCGGTCGGGCATGATCAGCGACGCCCCGCACATGAACGCCGCGTACGGCATGCCCCAGGACATGGCGTGGAACTGCGGGACGATGACCAGCGAGGTGTCCGCGGGGGACAGGCCCAGGCCGTCGCTCATGCAGACCTGCATCGAGTGCAGCCAGATCGACCGGTGCGAGTAGACGACGCCCTTGGGGTTGCCGGTGGTGCCGGAGGTGTAGCACATGGCCGCCGCCGAGCGCTCGTCCACGTCGGGCCAGTCGAACTCGGCGGGCTGGGCGGCCAGCAGCTCCGCCCACGAGTGCACCTGCACGCCGTCGGGGGCCTGCAGGGCGCCCGCGTCGCCGTTGGCGACGATGACGTGCTCGACGGTGCGGAAGGTCGGCAGGACCTTGGCCAGCAGCGGCGCGACCGTCGCGTCGACGATGACGACCTTGTCCTCGGCGTGGTTGGCGATGTAGGTCAGCTGGTCCGGGAAGAGTCTCAGGTTCAGGGTGTGCAGGACCGCGCCCATCGCGGGCACGGCCAGGTAGGCGGTCTGGTGCTCGGCGTTGTTCCACATGAACGTGGCCACCCGCTGGTCGCCGGTCACCCCGAGGCCCCGCAGCGCATTGGCCAGGCGCGCGGCGTCCGCGCCGATCTCGGCGAAGGTCGCGGTGCGCGCCCCCGAGCCGGTCCAGGTGCTGACCGTGCTGGCCGCGTGGATCGTGGAACCGTGCCGCAGCAGCGTTCCGATGGACAGGTTGCCGTCCTGCATGGTGCTCAACATCGTCGCTCAAGCTCCCTGGCGCGTACTGGCGAGTAGGGGGTGACTGTAGTGCGCCGGTGTGGCGCGCAACACCGTCCGCCGGGTAGTTGATCATGCTGTCACGCTCCGTCGCCAGGCGCTGACGGACGCTCCACAGGAGATTTCCGCGTGTCGGGGGTATGTTGCGACCCGAGGTGTCGTTTACTGGCCAAAGGCACCCGGGCAGGCCGGGTGGCGCCGCTGACCACGGGTGGGACGACAGCCTCCCGCGGTGACCGTCGGTAGTCGCGGTGCCGCACACCAGATGTGACCCCGCCGCCGCAAACGGCGGGGAGGGAATGAAAGGACAACTACGTTGGCTCTGCCCACGTTGACCCCCGAGCAGCGCGCCGAGGCGCTCGCCAAGGCAGCCGAGGCCCGCAAGGCGCGCTCGGAACTGCTCGCGTCGATCAAGGCGGGGGACAAGACCATCGCCGACGTGCTCGGCAAGGCGAAGGACGACAAGACCATCGGCAAGACCAAGGTCGCCGCCCTGCTCAAGGCCGTCCCCGGCCTGGGCCAGGTCAAGGTCGCCGCCCTCCTGGAGCAGGCGGGCATCGACCCCGACCGCCGCGCCGCAGGCCTCGGCGACCGCCAGCGCGCCGCCCTCATCGAGGCGCTCGGCTAGATCAGGACGAAGGTCCTCTTCGCAGGTGGGCACCCCTCCCGGGTGCCCACCTGCCCCTTTCCGTGGCCAACGCCACCCCCGCCCGTTCCGTCCCCCACCTCACCCGTAGGCATGATGAGGACGTGAACAAAGCGGACCCCGCGAGCGGGGAAACCACCCCCAGGGACACACCCCGCCCCAACCGGGGGCAGTCCGCCCTTTCGTTCCAGGCTACCGACTTGGCGATCTTGTCAATAGGGGTCGGCGGCCAGCCTGTGGATAACTCGACGGCTCGGACCAGCCCGGATGGGGTCGATTCGGGCTGGATCGGTCTGTCCGGGGGCGAGCGGGTTAGGGCAGGCTCGTTGGCGGTCGATCGGGTCTGGGGCGGCTCATTCGGGGGCGATGGGATCTGGGGCGGCTCGTCCGGGGGCGGCCGGGTTCGGGTGGGCTCTTTCGGAGGTGGGCGGGTCCGGGGTGGCGCGTTCGGGGGCGAGGGCGTTCGGGTTGGCTCGCCCAGGGGCAGTCGGGTTTGGGTCGGCTCGTCTGGGGGCGACCGGGTTCAGGTCGGCACGTCTGGGGTTGACCGTGTTTGGGGCGGCACGGCCGGGGTCGGGCGGGTCTGGGGTGGTTCATGTGGTGGCCACCGGGTTGGCTCATCACCGAGGGGCGACCGATCCTGGGGCGGCTCGTCCGGGGCTGACCGGGCTCGGGTTGGCGCGGTCCGGGTTGATCGGGGTTGGGTTGGCTCGTTCGGAGGCGACCGGGTTCGGGTCGGCTTGTCCGGGGTTGATCGGGGTTGGGGTGGTTCGTCTGGGCTCGGGCGGGTGCGGGTTGGCTCAACGGGAGGTGGCCGGGGTCGGGTTGGCGCGTTGGGGGTTGATCGGGCATGGGGTGGCTCGTCTGGAGGCGGCCGAGCCCGGGGTGGCTCGTTCGGAGGTGACTGGGTCTGGGGCGGCTCGTTCGGAGGTGACCGTGGCTGCGGTGGCTCGTTCGTAGGCGACCAAGTTCGGGTTGGTTCGTTGGGGGGCGGTCGAGGCCGGGGTGGGGCGGTTGGGGTTGATGGGGGTTGGGGCTTGTTCGGTGGGGGGCGGGTTGGGGGTGGCTCGGTCGTGGGCGGGCCGGTTGGGGATGGCTTGGTCGTGGGCGGGCCGCTTTGGGATGGCTTGGTCGGGGGCGGGCTGGTTTGGGGTGGCTCGGTTGTGGGTGGGCCGCTTTGGGATGGCTTGGTCGGGGGCGGGTTGTCGGCGTCGGGGGGGTGCTCGTGAGTCGGGAGCTTGTGGGGCGGTATGGGGTGGGGGACTTTTTGCTGGCGGGGCCCACCACCACCGTGCACGCGACCGGTTGCCAGGCCGTTGTCGCGGAGACGGATGCTGAGGAACTGGCTGGGCAGGTGCGGAAGCTGCTTGTTGACACGGGGGCGCCGGTGGCGGTCGGGGCGTTGCCGTTTCTGCCGGGGGTCGCCTCCCACGTGGTCATCCCCGAGAGCGCAACCAAGGCGGGGCCCGCGCAGGCGCCGCCTGGGGCCAAGCGCGCGGGCGTGCCGGTGGCGCGGCGGGCGGTGCCTGCTGAGCGGGAGTACGAAGCGGCCGTCGCGGCGGCGGTGCGTGCCCTGCGTGAGGGGGATGAGCTGCGGAAAGTGGTGCTCGCCCGGACGATGGAGTTGGACTTCGCCGCGCCTGTCGACCTGCCCGCGCTGCTGCCGGGGCTGGTCCGGGCCAACCCCCGCGGCTACACCTTCGCCGCCGAGCTGCCGACCACGACCCTGGTCGGGGCCACCCCCGAGCTGCTGCTGTCCCGCTCCGGCCGCACGGTCACGGCCAACCCGCTGGCGGGCACGCTCCCGCGCGGTGCGGACCCGGTGGCCGACCGGGCCAACGCGCAGGCGCTGCTGGCCTCCGCGAAGAACCTCGACGAGCACCGGGTCGTGGTCGACGCCGTGGTGGAGACCATGCGGCCGTTCTGCACCTCCGTCGCCGTCGAGGGGCCTGACCTGGTGGAGACGCCCACGGTGTGGCACCTGTCCACCCGCGTCACCGGGGTGCTGGCCGACCCGGACGTCTCGGCGCTGCGGCTGGCCGCGGCGCTGCACCCGACCCCCGCCATCTGCGGCACCCCCACCGCCACCGCGCTGGACACCATCGACGCGCTGGAGCCGTTCGACCGGGGCTTCTACAGCGGGGTCGTGGGCTGGTGCGACGCTGACGGCGACGGCGAGTGGGTCGTGGCGATCCGGTGCGCCGAGGTCGCGGGCGCGCGGATGCGGCTGTTCGCGGGCGCGGGGATCATGCCCGCCTCCGACCCGGCGGCCGAGCTGGCCGAGACGTCGGCGAAATTCGGCACGCTGCTGGGCGCGTTCGGAATCGATCCGGTGTGACAACAATTCCGCTACCGGCCGGTACGGAAATCGTGAATTCCGCGTTACAGTGCTGCGATGGGCGCTCCGACGATCATGTCGCCGCTGCCTCCCGAGCTCGCCGAGGTGGCGAAAGCGCAGCTCGGACGGCTGCAGGCGCTGGCAGACGAACTCGCCGCGCTCCTGCGCGATAAAGAGGAGTTCTACCGGCGGGTGGACGAGGCCGCCCCCGCCGAACTGCGCAAGGTCTGCGAGGTCAACCTCCGCAACGCCTTCGCCGCCTTCCTCGAATGCCGCGACGTCGACCTCGGCTGCGCCCGCAAGACCGCGCGCGCCCAGGCCCGGCTGGGTATCCCGCTGCCCGCCGTGCTGCGCGCCTTCCGGATCGCCGGGACCTTCTCCTACGAGGCGATCGTCGAGCGGGCCATCCCGCCGGGGACGATCACCCCGGAGCAGCTGCTGCCGGTCAGCAACACCGTCTGGCGGATCATCGACGCCTACTCCGAGGCCATCGCCGCGGCCTACGCCGAGGTGGCCGCCGAGAGCGCCGGGCACGACGAGAAGGCCCGCGCCGCACTGCTCGACGGCCTGCTGGAGGGCCGGTTCACCCGCCCGGCCGAGCTGGACGACGCCGCGCGCGGCCTCGGCCTGCCGGTGAACGGCCCCTTCGTGGTGGTCTACGCCGACGAGCCCGGCCCGGCCGCCGCGCTCGACCCCGGCCGCTGGCGCGCGGCCTGGCGGCGCGGGGCCGAGGCCGAGGTCGGCGTGGTGGTCGTGGCCCGGGCGGTCGACCTGCGCGGGCTGCGGCAGAGCCTGGACCGGGCCCCGGGCGCGGTCGGCATCAGCCCGCCGGTCGCCGGGCTCGGCCTGCTGCCCGCCGCCCTGCGCCGGGCCCGCATCGCCCGCGGCTGCCTGGCCCCCGGCGAGCGCGGCGTGGTCGCCTTCGGCGACCGTCCACTCACGACCCTGGTCGCGGGGGCGCCGCAGCTGGCCAGGGAGCTGGCCCGCGACGTGCTGGCCGACCTGCTCGCCCTCCCCGCCGCCGAGCGCGACGTGCTGCTCAAGACGCTGCGGGTGTGGTTCGCCGAGCACGGCTCGGCCAAGGACGCCGCCGAGCGCCTCTTCGTCCACCCCAACACCGTGCGGTACCGGATCCGGCGCGTGCAGGAGCTGACCAGGCGCGACCTGGCCGACCCGCGCGGGTCGGCGGAGCTGTACCTGGCGATCGAGGCGCACCGCCTCGACGGGTAGCCGCGCCGGGATTTGTGCGCGCGGACAGAGTTGGTTGTCCCGATACCCCGTTCGGCCCACGGCGCAGCGGCTGAACGGGGGCGCGCGGGCCGGTCGGCGCGCGGTCGCCGGGAACTGGTCCGCCACCGGGGCGGCCCAGGCCCTACCGTTGGGTAACCCGCCGCCCTGGAGGTCGAATGCAGGCCACTATGGACGTCCGATGAGGACGCTTCTGTCGGTGGTGGTGCCCGCGCGCAACGAGGAGCGGCGGCTGCCCGCCAGCCTGGTGGGCCTCGGCATGGCCCTGCGCGCCCACGCCGCGGAGATCGTGGTGGTGGACAACGGCAGCACCGACCGCAGCGCCGACGTCGTGCGCGCCCACCGCGGGCCGGTGCCGGTGCGGCTGGTGCACTGCCCGGACCCCGGCAAGGGCGCCGCAGTGCGGGCGGGAGTGCTCGCCTCGACCGCGCCCTACGTCGGGTTCTGCGACGCCGACCTCGCCGCCAGCGTCGACGCCATCGGCCCGGTCGTGGCCCGGCTGCTGGCGGGCGTCGACGTCGTGGTGGGCTCGCGGGCGCACCCGGACTCGGACGTGCGGGCCCGGCACAGCGCGCTGCGGCAGGCGGGCGCGTGGGTCTTCCGCCGCGCCGTCGCCTCGGTGGTGCCGGGCATCGGCGACACCCAGTGCGGGTTCAAGTTCTTCGGCCGGGCCGTCGCCGAGGCCGTCTTCGCGCCGCTGCGCACGACCGGCTTCGCCTTCGACGTGGAGGTCCTGGCCCGCGCCCAGCGCATGGGCGCGGTGATCGAGGAGGTCCCGGTCCGCTGGACCGACGTGCCCGGCTCGACCTTCCACCCGCTGCGCGACGGGTACGCCAGCTTCGCCGCCCTCGGCCGCATCCGCGCGGTGCTCGCCGCCGAGCCGCAGGCCCGGGTGCTGGTGGAGGCCGCGTGATCCTGGCGGGCAGGCGCGTGGCCGTGGTCAACTGGCGCGACCGCGGGCACCGGCTGGCGGGCGGGGCCGAGGAGTACGCCCACCGGATGGCCGACGCCCTGGCCGCGGCGGGCGCCGAGGTGGTGTTCGTGACCGCGCGCGACGCCGGCCAGGCAGCGCGCGGCGACGGTGTGGTGCGGCGCGGCGGCCGGTGGACGGTCTACCCGTGGGCGCTGCTGTGGCTGTGGCGCGAGCGCGGGCGGCTGGACGCGGTCGTGGACTGCCAGAACGGCATCCCCTTCTTCAGCCCGCTCGTCGTCGGCCGGGGCACCGCCGTCGTCCAGGTGGTCCACCACGTGCACGACGCGCAGTTCGGCGTGCACTTCCCGGCCTGGCTGGCCGCGGTCGGCCGGTGGCTGGAAGGCCCCGCGGCGCGCCGGGTGTACCGCCGGGCGACGACGGTCGCGGTGTCGCGCTCGACGGTGGCGGCCATGCGCTCCCGGCTCGGCTGGACCGGCCCGATCCGCGTGGTGCACAACGGTGTCGAGCCCGTCGCGGTGCCGCCCCGCCGCGACGCGCGGCCGACGCTGGTGTGCCTGGGCAGGCTCGTCGCGCACAAGCGCGTCGACCGGCTGATCGAGGTGGTCGCCGAGCTGCGTGAGCGCTGGCCGGACCTGCGGCTGCACGTCGTGGGCGGCGGGCCGATGGAGCACGCGCTGCGCGAGCGCGCCGCGGGCCTGGGCGGCGCGGTGGTCGTCCACGGGTTCGTCCCGCCGCGGCGCAAGTCCGAGCTGCTGGGCCGGGCCTGGCTGCACGTGGCGCTCTCCGACGGCGAGGGCTGGGGCCTGTCGGTGCTGGAGGCGGCCGCGCACGGCGTCCCGACGCTGTGCCGCGACGTCGACGGGCTGCGGGATTCGGTGCGCCCGGGGGAGACCGGGTGGCTGGTGCCCGACGGGCGCGTCGCCGACGCGCTGCACCGGGCGCTGCTGGACCTGGCCGACCCGGCGGTCGCCGCGGTGTTCGCCGCCCGCTGCCGGGCCTGGGCGGGCCGCTTCGACTGGGCGGGCAGCGGGGCGGAGTTCACCGCCGTGGTGGCGGAGCTGGTGGGCGGTCGGGTCGGGGTGACGTCGTTGTGAACGTTGAGGAGGACAGGGTGCGTCGAATCGTTGGCCTCGTGCTGCTGGGGCTGGGGGTGTTCGCCGTCGCGGCAGGCCTGCTCCTGCAGTTCTACGCCTATCCGCGGCTGGCGAAGGCGCCGCACGACATCAACACCGTCTCGGTCGCCCGGGGCAGCGGGATCACCGCGCTGGTGTACGTGGACAACGGCGGGGTGGGCAGCCCGGAGATCCGCCGCGACCTGGCCCTCACCTCGACCACGCGGGTGACCGGCGACCTGCGCGCCCCGGAGGTCCAGGTCGACGGTGACGTGACCGCGTGGGTGGAGTCGGCCATCGTGGTGGACGACGCCTCCGGGCTCGTGGTCTCCGGCGGCGTGCGGTCGCTGTGCCTCGACCGCGGCACCGGCGAGGCGGTGGCGCCGTGCGAGGGGCAGTACTACGAGGACGCCCCGGGCGTGCGGACCGCGGGCACGCGCGGCGAGGTCCAGCAGCCGGGGCTGAGCTTCAAGTTCCCCTTCGGCACCGAGCCGCGCGACTACCGGTGGTACGACACGCGGATCAAGACCGCGCCGCCGATCCGGTTCGTCGGCGAGGCCGAGGTGTCGGGGCTGGCGGTCTACCAGTTCTCCCAGGAGATCCCGCCGACCGCGATCGCCCAGCGGGACGTTCCGGGCTACCTGCTCGGCGTCGATGAGCAGACCGTCCAAACCGAACTGTTCTACGAGGTCACCCGCACCCTGTGGGTCGATCCGCTGACCGGCAAGGTGATCGACGGCAGGCAGGACATCAAGCAGGAGCTGCGCACGCCCGCCCAGGGGCCGGGCGAGGGCGTCTACGTGTTCAACGGGACGCTGGAGCTGACCGACGAGACCGTCGCGGCGAACGTGGCCGAGACCGAGGCGAACCACTCCTCGCTGTGGGTGATCACCACCCTGCCGGTGATCCTGTGGATCGCAGGCGGCGTCGCGGTGATCGCGGGACTGGTCCTGCTGGCGACCGGACGCGCCCGCAGGTGACCGGAACGCCGAAGGGGGGACGTCGTCGACGTCCCCCCTCCGGTGCTGCCCACGCTTTTTCAGCGGATTCCGTAGTCCACGACGCCGCCGGAGCCGTTGGGCGCCGGGGCGTCGCGCAGCACGCCGTCGAGGTCGCGGTCCGGGCCCGCCGCCGCGGTGAGGGCGAAGACGCCGCCGACCGCGATGGCGACCGCCGCCAGGACGGTGCCCGCCGCTGAGATCCACTTGCTCACGTTGACTCCTCGCCACGTCGGTTCCGGCCAAATCTACCGGCCGGTATCACTTGCCACAACAGGGTTCCCGCGATGACCAGCAGGTAGATTCCGTCCGCTGCCAGCACTGCCGCCGCGGGTGGGCCCAGCTCCGGCGGCGGGGCCACCGGTCCGGGC
The DNA here is from genome assembly GCF_053604195.1 of Actinokineospora sp. NPDC004072. Lineage (NCBI taxonomy): Bacteria > Bacillati > Actinomycetota > Actinomycetes > Pseudonocardiales > Pseudonocardiaceae > Actinokineospora > Actinokineospora sp. NPDC004072. The sequence continues at coordinate 23,475 of NZ_JBSGHB010000021.1, forward strand.
ACGCGGTAGAGCGAGAGCCACTCGCCGCGGTGCGCTTCCTCCAGCACGGCAAGGGTTCTCGGGTCGATCGAGCCCGGCGTGCCGTGCTCTACCAGGACCCAGCCGATGCCGAGGTCGGCCAGATTCCCTTGGGCGGCAAGCGCCTCGCGGACCGCGGGCAGTCGCGGGTCCTCGCCGGGGACGGGGACGCCGCCGACGTGGACCGTGTCGTCGATGACGACCGGGCGGGGCAGGTAGCGCGGCGCGGGGTCGAGCTGGGTGCGGTGGCCGTTCCAGCCGTACTGCCGCAGCGCGCCCAGCGGGAGCGCGAGCACGTCGCCGGGATGCGGGTCGTCGGCGACGATCTGGCGCACGTGCGCCCAATCCGGCGGGTAGTCCACCGCGGCCAGCGCGCCCCAGCCGCCCCACGCGAGATCGGGGAGCAGGGCGAGCGGGACGAGCGCGACCACCGCCCGCTCGGCGGCCAGCGCGACGCCCAGCGCCAGCGGCAGCGCCCACCAGGCGACCCACTTCTGCGCGTCGCGCAGCAGCCCCGCGCCCGGCACCTCGGCCACCGCCCAGCGCAGCACCTCGGCCAGGCCGGGCACGGTGGCGGACAAGGAGATCAGCACGCCGAGCCCGGCGAGCAGGAGCAGGGCGCGCACCGGGCGCGTCCCCCACCTGCGGGCCAGGCGGGCGCAGCCGACCAGCGCGACGGCGGTGAGCACCGCGGTGACGACCGGGACCACCGGCAGCGCGCGGCTGGCGGGCACGGCGTCGGCGTTCCAGAACCCGCCCAGCCCCAGCACGGACATCACCGGCCCGCCCCAGTTCTCCGCTCGCGCGGCGAAGAGGTCGACGGCCTCCGGTGCGGACACCACGGCCGCAGGCCGCAGCACCGACGGCACCCACCACGGCGCGTTCAGCACCACCGCCCCCGCCGCGACCACGGCGAGCCGCCGCCTGCCCGTGGCGGCGAGCGCGGCTCCTGCGGCGATGAGCCCACCGGTGGGGGTGATCGCCGCGGGCACGCACCACAGCAGCAACCGCCCCAGCGCCCGGTCGTCGCCCCCGCGCACCGCCAGCCCCGCGGCCACGATCCACGGCAGGCAGGCGTAGGCCAGCAGGTAGGGCCAGTGGCCCATGAGCAGGCGTTCGGCGATGTACGGCGTCCACCCGTAGAAGACGGCCGCCACGATGCGGGGGCCGAGCGCCGGGGTCGGCACCAGCCTGCCCGCGCCGTACGGGCCGAGGAACAGCGCGGCGGCGAGGAGGAGCTGCTGGACGACGTCGCCGGGGAGCAGGGCGGTGGCCAGGGCCATGTAGGCGTCGGCGGGCACCGAGCGCGCGGGGGTCGAGCCGAGGCCGAGCGCGTCGGGCAGCAGGTCGTGCCGGGGCGCGAAGACCATGTCGTAGCTCAGGACGAAGCCGCGGCCGAGCACCGGGGCCAAGATCGCCAGCGCCAACAGGGCGCACACGGCGGGAAGCGCTATCGCCGCTGCCCTGCTCTGGTTAGAGTGCATGGTCTACCGACCGGTAACCGAAGGGGGAGCGGCAATGCGGGTCGCCGTGCGCTCGGGTGCCGGTCCGCTGCTCGTCGCGGTTTCCCTCGCGGTCAACAACCTCGCGGGCTACGCGGTGACCGTGCTGGCCGCGCGCCTGCTCGCCCCGGCGCAGTTCGGCGAGTTCGGGGCGCTGCTGGCCGTGCTGCTGGTCGGCGTCGTGCCCGCGATGGGCGTGCAGGCCGTCGTGGCGCTGCGGGTGGCGTCCGGTTCGGACGATCGGCGGCTGACCGGGCTGGGGCTGGCGGTCGCGGTGGCCGTCGTGGTCGCGGCGGCCGCCGCCGCGGGGCCGGTCGGCGCGCTGCTGCGGGTGGAGTCCCCGCTCGCGTTGGCGGCCGCGCTCGCCCCGATGACGCTGAACGGCCTCTGGTACGGGCTGCTGCAAGGCAGGCGCCGGTTCCCCGCGCTGGCCGGGCTGCTCCTGCTGGAGAGCGGGTGCCGGGTCGGCGGCGCGGTCGGCGGCCTGCTGCTCGGCGGTCCCGCGGCCGCCGTGCTCGGCATCGCCGCGGGCGTCGGCGTCGCCACGGTGGCCGGGTGGGTGGTCTGCGGCCGCCCCACGCCGGTCCGCCCCGACCGCGAGCTGCTGCGCTCCGCGGCGAGCGCGGCGCAGGCGTTGCTCGCGCTGGTCGTCCTGGTGAACCTCGACCTGGTCCTCGCCCGGCACGTGCTGTCCCCGGCCGACGCGGGGGAGTACGCCGTGGGCGCCGTCGTGCTCAAGATCGCCTACTGGCTGCCGCACGCGGTGTCGGTGGTGGTCCTGCCCGAGCTCGCCCGGCCGGGGCAGGCCGACCGGCGGCGGGTGGTGGCCGTCGCGCTGGCGGTGGTCGCGGGCCTGGACGCCCTCGTGGTCGCGGGCGCGGCCCTCTTCGGCCCGCTGGGCCTGCGCCTGCTCGGCGGCCCGGCGTACGCGGGCTCCGACCTGGCGCTGTGGCCGTTCGCCCTGGCAGGCGCGCTGCTGGCGCTGTCGCAGGTGCTGCTCTACACCCGCATCGCCCGCGCCGACCACCGGTCGCTGCTGACCTGGGCCGCGGTGGCCGTCGAGGCAGCGCTGGTGCTGGGCTGGCTCGACGGCTCGCCGACCCAGGTCGCCGCGGCGGCGGTCGCGGCCACCGGCGTGCTGGCCCTGGCGGGCGGCCTCGCGGAGGCCGGGGTCAGCGGGGCGCATCGCCGTCGAACCACCGCAGGCAGGCGGTGACCACCGCAGCCAAGGCGACCAGGCCGCCCGCTTGGGCGATTGGGCCGTAGGCCCAGTCCTGGCCGTGCCCGAGCAACCTGCCCGCGACCGCCGCGGCCGTCGCCACCGCCATGCCGCCCGCGGCCAGGGCCATCGCCACCGCCCGCCTGCGCGTGCCGAACAGCGCCCGCAGCAGCAGGCAGGCCAGCAGGATGATCAGGCCGAGCGCGCCGCCCACGGCCAGCAGCGGGACCACCAGCGCCACGCCCAGCCAGGGGGACGTGCTGGGCTGGGCGAAGGCGGGCCTGCGCCGCCCGGGGACCGCGGCGAGCGCGACCAGCGCCAGGGCGGCTCCCGCGCCGCCCAGCAGCCGCGCCCGGTAGGCGGTGTCGGGCTCGAACCGCAGGCGCACGGTCACCGCGCCCGACTCCGGCAGCACCCACGCCTGCTGCCACCCGTCGACCCGCGTGCGGGCCAGCTCGGCACCGTCCACTTCGGCCACCCAGCCCGCGTTGGCGTTCTCCGGCACCACCAGCAGCGCGCCCGGTCCCGCCGCGACCCGCACCTGCCGGTCGGCGGCCGACCACGACAGCACCTCGACCGCTCGGGTGCGCGGGGCGACCGGTTCCGCCGAGCGCAGCCAGAAGTCCTGGACCACGAACGCCGACGTGCGCCCGGTGCGCAGCTCGTGGCCGCCCGCCGCCAGCTCGACCCGGCCGTCCGGGCACAGGCGCAGCGGCAGCGGGCGGTGGTCGCGCAGGTCGTCCACGGTGCCCGACACCGAGGTCGCGTACTCGGCCCCGTCGATGCGCACGGTCGGGCCGTCGCCGCAGCCCACGGTGAACGGCGTCCCGGCCGCGACGGGGGCGATGGGCAGGCCGTCGAGCGCGGTGATGCCCGCGGGCAGGCCGTGGTCGGCCACCCGCACCACGGCGATCTCCAGCCGGTCGGTCGTCGCGGCGACCGCGATCGCGCCGCCGTCGCCCACCGAAAGCCTGCGGGTGCCCGCAGAGGTGGTCACGTCCACCTCGGTCGGCCTGCCCGCGCCGACGCCCTCCGCGGTGCGCAGCCGCAGCGTCCCGACGCGGGTCGGCCGGTCCCAGGTGACGCGCAGCGCGGGCCGCGGGTCGGTGGGGTCGGCGATCCAGCTGGTGGCCGGGTCGCCGTCGACCGCGCCGAGCGCGGCGGCGGCCGGGTCGCCCGCCAGGTGGCTGGAGGCGGACACCGCCGCGCCGGGCAGCTCGATCGGCGGGGTCGCGCCCGCGGCGGGCAGGACCGTGCCGCCCGCGGTGAAGACGCCCGCGTCGCTGTCGAACAGCCGGTGCACGCCCGAGGGCTCCTCGCCGTGGCGGGCCCGCCCGGTGTCGCAGCGGAAGGCCCCGTCGACCCGCAGGCAGGCGTAGCGCGCCTGCGAGCCGCGGCTGAAGGCGTAGGCCGTGCCCCGGTCGCCGGGCACCCGCAGCGCCCGGCTCGGGCTCACCCCGGGCACGGCCAGCTCGGCGATGCCCACGTGCCCGGTGGTGCGCCCGGCGGCCAGCGCGACGACCGACACCCGCACCCGGCCGGTCAGCCCGGCTGAGACCGGGAGCACCTGCGGGCCGCCACCGGGGGCGACCTCGTGCTCGACCGACCCGGCGTCGGTGTCCAGCCGCACCCTGGTGACCGGCCAGCCGACGCGCCGGTCGTCCACCATCCGCAGCTCGACGTGCTCGACCACGCGCGGCGTGTCCAGCCGGACCTCAAGCCACTGGCCCACCGGGGAGTCCAAAGTAGAGGACTGCCACGAGGTGTAGGGGTCGCCGTCGACCGCGGCGAAGGGCATCCCCGACGGGTCCACCGGCCGCGGCGAGTCCGCGTACCCGGCCGACGACGACGCGGACACGCCCAGGACGCCGCGGTAGGCCGCCGTCGTCTGGTGCTCGACACCGGGGAAGGGCAGCAGGTCCAGCGCCGGGCGGTCGAGCCGGGCGGGCTCGTCGCGGGCGAGCGTCGCGCTCATCCCGTCCCGCATCCGGCCGACGTTGCGCTCCTGGCGGCGCAGCCCGTCGGTGACCAGCCGCGGCCCGGCGGGCGCGCCGCCGTCGCCTGCGAGGACCGCGGGGGTGCCCGGGTGGATCAGCCCCGCGCCCAGCAGGGGCAGCAGCGACTCCGGCCCGCCGCTGACCGTCGCCGCGTCCACCACCGCCCTGGCCAGCGCGGGCGGCTCGGCCACCGCGTAGACCTCCAGCGCCCCGAACACCGCGACCCGGCTGAGCCCGGGGGAGCGCTCCAGCGCGGCCCGGACCGCCTCGACGGGCGGGGTTTCGCCGGGCTCGACGTCGGTGCGCAGCAGCACGAAGCGGTGCCCGGAGCGGGCCAGGAACTCCGCCAGCCCCGGCGTGCCCCGGCCGGTGGCCAGCGCGTCCTCCACCGCGTCGAGCACCCGGATGTGGCCCTCGGAGCTGAGCGGGAGCTGGCTGCGCAGCGACCACGGCGCCCGCGCCAGCGGCTGGGCGGGCTCGTCGACCGGGCTGCCCCAGGTGTACTCGGCGAAGCCGGTGCCGGGCACGATCAGCGTCCGGCCGGTGGCGTCGGCGTCGGCCAGCCAGGCCAGCGCCTGCTGCCAGTGCGCCGGGATGGCGCTCCAGCCCGGCCCGGGGCGCAGCATCAGCAGCCCTGCGGGCGCGGTCACGACCAGCACCAGCAGCGCGCCCGCGGCGGGCCGCAGCCAGCGGGCGGTGAGCGCGGGCACCCCGGGCAGCCTGCCTGCGAGCGCGTGCGCCAGGGCCAGGGCCATCGGCAGCCGCAGGCCCGGCTCGAACTTGTGGACGTTGCGCAGCGGCGCCAGCGGGCCGTCGAGCAGCGCGCGCACCGGCTCGGCCAGCGGGCTGTCGAGCGCGCCGACGAACCCGACGGCCATCAGCGCGGTCCCGGTGACCACGCCGATGGCCAGGAAGGCCCGCTCGGGCAGGCGCGCGCGGGCCAGCCCGGCCAGCGCCAGCGCGGCGAGCAGCCCGGTGGCCGCCATGAGGGCCGGGTGGTCGACCAGCAGGAACCCGGTCGGCCACTCGGGCTCGCCGCGCACCAGGTAGGCCACCCACTGGTTGGTCCCGCGCAGGACCTGGAACAGCGAGGTCGGGGTCGTGGTGTTGGCCGCGGACTCCACGTAGTCGACGAACGGCAGCCCGTACCGCCCGAGCAGGGCCAGCGGCAGGAACCACCACAGCACCGCCGCGGCGACCGCGACCACCCACCAGCCGACCAGCCGGGCGTGGTCGGCCGACCACCGCCGCGTCGCCAGCCACAGCCCGGGCAGCACCAGCGCCATGACCACGACCGCGCCGTTGATCCCGCCGATGGCCAGCACCGCGCACCCGGACAGCGCGGCCGCCCTGCGGGGGTTGGTCGGGCGGATCAGCGGCAGCAGGATCCACGGCAGGGCCACCGCGGAGAGCACCTCGGCCGAGCGCAGGCCCACCTCGGTGACCATGCGCGGGGCCAGCGCGTAGGCCAGCGCGCCGATGATCCGCGCGGGCTCGGACCCGATCCGCAGCCGCCGGGCGACGGCCAGCGCCCCGGCGAAGGACAGGCACAGCAGCAGCGCGACCCACAGCTGCTGGGCCAGCCACCCGGGCAGCCCCAGCAGGTCGCACAGGGCGAAGTACGGCCCCATCGGGAACAGGTAGCCGTACGCCTGGTTCTGCAGCTCCCCGGAGTTGGTCGCCGGGTTCCACAGGTGCAGGGCGCGGCCGAGGAAGCCCAGCGGGTCCTCGGTGAGGTCGAGCTTGGTGTCGAAGGTGGTGCGGCCGGGCAGCTGCAGCAGCGACAGCAGGACCAGCCCGGCCATGACCGCGGCGTCGGGCCTGCGCCGCAGCGGCGGGCGCGGGGCCGCGTGCCTAGCCGCCCTTGCGAACGACATACCGCGTCGACACCCAGTGCGTCTCGGGCTCGGCCGCGGTCCGGCTGTCGACCACCGCCCCGCCCGCCTGCGCCACGACCGCGGCCACCTTCGCAGGCGGCACCGGCGTCATCCGCATCGGCGCGGGGTAGCCGAGCACGAGCTTCTGGCCGAGCCGGATCAGCGCGTGCGGGGCCACCCGCCAGAGCACGCCCTTGGCCGTCCACATCGGACGGGTCGTGCACTGGAACACCGCCGTCGCGCCCGGCTTGAGCACCCGCACGAACTCCGCGACGTAGCCGGTGATCACCCGGGCGGGCAGGTGCTGGAGCACCAGCTCGCTGTACACCAGGTCGAACGACGCGCTGGGGAACACGTGCAGGTCCGGCACCTCGTTGAGGACGAACCGGCAGCGCCCGCCGCTGCGGTCGATCCGCTCGGCGGTGCGCAGCATCGGCGCCGAGACGTCCACGCCGACCACCTCGTCGGCGTGCTCGGCCAGCGCCTGGGACAGCCTGCCCGCCCCGCAGCCGAAGTCCAGCACCCGCTCCCACGCCGCGGCCAGGCCCAGCTCGGCCAGCCAGTGCCGGGCCGCGGCCACGTCGACCCGGCCGGTCCGCAGGAAGTCCTCGACGTCCCAGCGGTTGCCGCGCTTGCCGTCGGCGACGCTGACCGCCCACAGCGGGTCCTCGTCGCCGAGGGTCGTCCAATCCCGCCGCACCTGGTCGAAACCCATACCCGCTCCGCGCTCGGCACCCAGTCCGGGCGACCATAGCCGGCGCGGCGTTGGCCGGTGGGACAACAATCCCTGTGGCGGCGGACAACCCCCGCGCGTCAGGCGCGCCCGGTCAGCTCCGTGAAGTCAGCTCCGCGAAGTCGGTGTCGCGGTACTCCGCCGATAGCCGCGTGCCCGCGGCCTGCTCCTCCCGGCCGCGCAGCTCGACCCGGCGGATCTTGCCGGAGATGGTCTTGGGCAACTCGGCGAACTCGATCCGGCGCACCCGCAGGTAGGGCGCCAGGTGCTCGCGGGCGTGGCGCAGGATCGCCAGCGCCGTGCTCGGCCCCGGCTCCCAGCCGGGGGCCAGCGACACGTACGCCTTGGGCACCGCCAGGCGCACCTCGTCCGGCGCGGGCACCACCGCGGCCTCCAGCACCGCGGGGTGCTGCACCAGCACGCTCTCCAGCTCGAACGGCGAGATCTTGTAGTCCGACGCCTTGAACACGTCGTCGGTGCGGCCGATGTAGGTCAGGTAGCCGTCGGCGTCCAGGGACGCGACGTCGCCGGTGTGGTAGTAGCCGCCCGCCCTGACCTCGGCGTCGCGGACCGGGTCGTCGCGGTAGCCGGTCATCAGGTTCGGCGCGGACAGGTCGAGGCACAGCTCGCCCTCGGTGCTCGTCGGCGCGCCGGTCAGCGGGTCGACCAGGACCACCGGCACGCCCGGCAGCGGGCGGCCCATCGAGCCGGGCTTCAGCGGCGCGCCCGGCGGGTTGCCGATCTGGGCGGTGGTCTCCGTCTGGCCGAAGCCGTCGCGCAGCCGCAGGCCCCACGCGGCCTCGATCTGGTCGATGACCTCGGGGTTGAGCGGCTCGCCAGCGGAGACGACCTCGCGCAGGGCGCCGGGGCCGCCGGACAGGTCGGCCTTGATCAGCATGCGCCAGACCGTCGGCGGCGCGCACATCGTGGTGACCCCAGCGCGGCGGATCTGGGCCAGCAGGCCGGGGGCGTCGAAGCGGGCGTAGTTGTAGACGAAGATCGTCGCCTCGGCGATCCACGGCACGAAGAACGAGCTCCAGGCGTGCTTGGCCCAGCCCGGGGAGCTGATGTTGAGGTGCACGTCGCCGGGCCGCACGCCCACCCAGTACAAGGTGGACAGGTGGCCGACGGGGTAGGAGACCTGGGTGTGCTCCACCAGCTTCGGGCGGTTGGTGGTGCCGGAGGTGAAGTAGAACAGCAGCGGGTCGGTCGCGTCGGTGACGCTGGTGAAGCGGCGGGGCTCCACGTCCGCGGCGGCCGCGTACGGGTGCCAGCCCGGCACCTCGCCGCCGACCACCACCCCGGGCACGCCGCGGAACTTGCCGGTGTCGGCGGTGTTGGCGATGACCAGCCGCGCGCCCGCCCGCTCGATCCGGTCGGCGAGGTCGGCCGGGCCCAGCGCGGTCGTGGTGGGGACGATGACCGCGCCCAGCTTCATCAGGGCCAGCATCGACTCCCACAGCTCCACCTGGTTGCCCAGCATGAGCAGCACCGGGTCGCCGCGGCCGACGCCGAGCCCGGACAGCCAGGTCGCCACCTGGTCGGAGCGGCGGGCCAGCTCGGCGAAGGTGTACCGGCGCTCGCCGCCGTCCTCCTCGACGATCCACAGCGCGATCCGGTCGTTGCCCTCGGCGATCGCGTCGAACCAGTCGACCGCCCAGTTGAACCGGCCCTCGAAGCGCGGCCAGCGGAACTCCTCCGCGGCGGCCCGGTAGTCCTCGCGGGTGCGGATCAGCAGGTCACGGGCTTCGCGGTAGCGCTGCGTCTGCGTCATGTCTGGCTCCCTCCTGCGCGGTCAGGGTGGCCGCAGCACGGGCTGGCGCTCTACCCCCGGATGGGGGTGGCCCGGCTCGACTCGCCGCGGCCAGCGCCGTACCGTGGGCGGATCGACGCCGAGGAGCGGGAAGGCGATGACGGATCCCGGGTTGCTGCGCCCCGACGACCGCGCCGCCCTGCGCGCCGAGCTGCGGGCGCTGCGCCGGGCGGGGGTCCCGGTGGCCTTCGGCGGCGAGGTCGCGGGCGATCAGCTGCGACTGGTGGAGTTCATCGGCACCCGGACCACCGGCCTGCACAACCTGCGGGTCCACCCGGGCACCGGCCTCGGCGGCCGGGTGCTCGTCCAGGGCCGCCCCGCGGGCGTCACCGACTACGGCTCGGCCCGCACCATCACCCACGACTACGACGGCCCGGTCCTCGCCGAGGGCCTGTCGGCCATCCTCGCCGTCCCGGTCCAGGCGGGCGGCCGCTGCCGCGCGGTCCTCTACGGCGCCCTGCGCCAGCCCCTGGCCTTCGGCGAGCGGATGTGGGACCAGTTCATCGCCGCGGGCCGCAGGCTCGCCCGCGAGCTGGCCATCCGCGACGAGGTCGACCACCGCCTGGCGATGGCCGAATCCCTCACCGTCACCCGCGCCATCGACCCCACCCAGTCGGCGACCCGCGAGGAGCTGCGCGCGGTGCACGCCGAACTCCGCGCCATCGCCGCGGGCATCCCCGACCCCGCGCTGCGCCACCGCCTGCACACCGCCGCCCAGCGCCTCACCGACCTCGGTGCCCCCACCCCCGCCCCGACGACCACCCTCTCGACGCGGGAGACCGACGTCCTGGCCCAGATCGCCTTGGGCTGCACCAACGCCGAAGCCGCCGACCGCCTCTCCCTCTCCCCGGAGACCGTCAAGTCCTACCTGCGCTCCACGATGCGCAAGCTCGACGCCCACACCCGCCACGAAGCGGTCGTCCGCGCCCGCAAGGCCATGCTTCTGCCCTGAGGTGCTGGTGGGTGGTCAGCCCGCGAGCTGGCTCAGGGCGGTGTAGAAGATGTCGCCGATCTCGGTGGGGTCGGGGGCGGTGAAGGAGTGGCCGCCGGTGGCGCGGGTGATGGCGCTGAGTTCCTCGGTGTCGGTGTCGGGCCCGATGCCGATGCTGATGATCGGCAGGGGCCTGCGGGGGTCCTGGAGGGCGGCCAGCTCGGCGAGGAGGGCGGGGCGGGTGATGCCGTCGGGGTCCTCGTTGCGGCCGTCGGTCAGCACGATCACCAGGTTGATGCGGCCCGGCTCCCAGTTCTGCCGCGCCGAGCGGTAGGCGGCCAGGACGGTGTCGTACAGGCCCGTCGCCCCGCCCGGGATGGCCTCGACGGCGCGCATGGTCGGCAGCGCGTCGCCTGCGAGGTGGGTGGCGACCGGGGCCATCGGGATCAGCTCGCGGTAGTCCTTGTCGCCGTCGAGGCGGGTCGAGAAGGTCCACATCCCGTAGCGGGTGGTCGGCTTGAACAGGCCGAGGCCCAGCTCGGCGGCGCGCAGGGTCACGCCCATCCGGTCGGTGCCTGCGCCCGGGACCGGCTGGGCCATCGACCCGGACACGTCCAGCAGCACCTGCACCCGCGCGCTGCGGTTGACCCCGGCCCAGCGGTTCAGCAGCGCGTCCACGGTGTCGGCGTCGGGCATCGGCGCGGCGGCGCGCCGGGGCAGGGAGCCGGGCGCGCTGCCGTCCGGCGCGCGCAAGCCCGCCTCGACCACCGCGGCGCCGTCCGCCAGCAGCGCAGCCAGGAAGCGCTGGGCGAGGTCGCGGGCGTCGGTGCGCGGCAGCACCGCGTAGGGGAAGTCCAGGGCGGGCACGTCGGCGTAGGCGGCGACCCGCGTCCCGCCGTGCCTGAGCAGCGCGGCCTCCGAGGTCGGGACCGCGGCCAGGTCGGGGTCGGCCAGGTCGAGCGGGCCGGGGCGGGTGTGCGGCGACAGCGCCCGCATCAGCTCGGTCGTCGCCGCGCCCGGGTCCGGCTCGGCCGCGCCGACGGCGGCCACGCCGAGCAGGGTGGACACCCCGACCGGGTCCTGCGCCGGGTCCGGCAGCCCGACCGGGCCCCGCCCGGCCAGCACGGCGGCCCAGGTCAGCTCCGCGCCCGGCCAGCCGAGCCCGCGCGCGGCGTCCTCGGCGACCGCGAGCACCACCGGCGAGCTGGCGACCGACGTCCCGGTCACCGGCACGGCCCAGGCCCCGGCGGCTTGGGCCTGCTGCAACCAGCGGGTCGACTCCGGGATCCACACGTCGGGCAGCTCGGTCGCGGTCACCAGGTCGGCGGCGACGGCGGCCGACGCCCGGCTCGCCACCCGGACCTGCGCGCACGGGTCGGACCCGGCGATGCGCCGGGCGGCGGCCTCGACCACCGGCGCGATGTCCGGGGCCGCGGCCACCGCCAGCGGCGCGGCGGCCGGGCACCCGCCGCCGCCCAGCCGGTCGGCGGCGTACCGGTAGCCGACCCAGCCGAGCACGGCCAGCACGAGCAGGCCCGCGGTGAGCGCGACCGGCCTGCGGCCGCGCCCCGCTGCGTGCCGACCCACTAGCGGAACAGGCTGTCCACCTCGGCCTGGAAGTCCTTCATGATCACCCGCCGCTTGAGCTTGAGCGACGGGGTCAGGTGCCCGGTCTCCGGGGTGAACTCGGTGGCCAGGATGCGGAAGCGGCGCACCGACTCGGCCGTGGAGACCGCGGCGTTGCCCTCGTCGACGGCCTTCTGCACCTCGGCGAGCAGGTCCGGGTCCTCGACCAGCGCGGCGACGGTGGCGTCGGCGGGCTTGCCCGCGGTGGTCTTCCAGTAGGTGAAGTACTCCGGGTCCAGGGTGATCAGCGCGGCGATGTACTTCTGCCCGTCGCCGACCACCATCGCCTGGGCGACCAGCGGGTGCGAGGCGATCCGGTCCTCGATGACCGCCGGGGCGACGTTCTTGCCGCCGGAGGTCACCAGGATCTCCTTCTTCCGGCCGGTGATCTTCAGGAACCCGTCGCCGTCCAGCTCGCCCAGGTCGCCGGTGGCGAACCAGCCGTCGGCGTCGATCGCCTCGGCGGTGGCCGCGTCGTTGTTCCAGTAGCCCTGGAAGACGACCGGGCCCTTGATCTGGATCTCGCCGTCGTCGGCGATGCGCACCGCCATCCCCGGCAGCGGCTGGCCGACGGTGCCGGGCTTGAAGGCCTCCAGCGAGTTCACCGTGGCCGCCGCGGTGGTCTCGGTGAGGCCGTAGCCCTCCAGCACGGTCAGGCCGACGCCGCGGAAGAAGTGGGTCAGCCGCAGGCCGAGCGCCGCGCCGCCGGAGATCGCGTACTTGGCCTTGCCGCCCATCGCCGCGCGCAGCTTCGAGTACACCAGCTTGTCGAACAGGGCGTGCTTGAGGCGCAGGCCGATGCCCGCCTTGCCGCCCGCCTCGCTGTAGGCGATCGCGGTGGCCGCGGCCGCGTCGAAGATCTTGCCCTTGCCCGCGGCGTGCGCCTTCTGCCGCGCGCCGTTGTAGACCTTCTCCAGCACGTAGGGCACCGACAGGATGAACGTCGGCTGGAAGGTGGCCAGGTCGTCCATGACCTTCTTGACGTCCGGGCCGTGGCCCATCGTCGCGCGGCTGTAGACGCAGCCGATCTGCACCATGCGGCCGAAGACGTGCGCGACCGGCAGGAACAGCAGCGTGCTCGGCGGCTCGGTGCCGCCGACGCCGCGGAAGAGCGGGGCCAGGGTGTTGGTGCCGTAGCCGACCTCGGCGAAGAAGTTGTCGTGGGTCAGCACGCAGCCCTTGGGCTGGCCGGTGGTGCCCGAGGTGTAGATGATCGTGGAGATGTCGGAGCCCTTGACCGCCGTGCGCCGCGCCTCGACCTCGGCGTCGTCCACCCCGGCCCCGGCCGCGGCGATCGCGTCGACCTCGTCGATGCGCCACACCTCGCGCAGCGCGGGCAGCGCGGGGCGCACCTGCTCGACGCGCGCCAGGTGCTCGTCGGTCTCGGCGATGATGGCGACCGCGCCGGAGTCGGACATGATCCACTGGATCTGCTCGGCCGAGGAGGTCACGTAGATCGGCACGGTGACCGCGCCCGCGGTCCAGATGGCGAAGTCCAGCAGCGTCCACTCGTACCGGGTCGCGGCCAGGATGGCCACCCGGTCGCCCGGGCCGACGCCCGCGGCGATCAGGCCCTTGGCCGCGGCCACCACCTCGTCGCGGAACTGGGCCGCGGTGACGTCCACCCAGCCCGCGCCCGACCGCCGCCGGAACGACACGTGCGTGGGGGCCTCGACGGCGTTGGTGAAGACCAGGTCCGCCAGACCGCCCGCCTCGGTGCGCTTCTCCACGGGGGGAACGGCGAATTCGCGCATGATCTGCTCCTCGGCGAACGACGCAGGCAGCGGCCGCATTGGCGGCTACCTATCGGTAACTTTTCCGCGTATCTTGCCTGCCGATGTCCGATTCGGCCAGGGGGTGTGCGCAAACGATACCGATCCGCTCGGGGCGGGGACGCAGAAGAAGGCCCCGGCCAGGCGTCACCGCGCCGGGCCGGGGCCGATTTCCGCCGCTTGGTCAGAACACGAGCTTCCACGAGTCGATGTAGCCGGTGTCGGACCGGTAGGTGTCCCGGACCTGCAGTTTCCAGGTGCCGTTGGCGACCTCGGACGACGCATTCACCGTGTAGGTGGCGATCACGTTGTCAGCGGAGTCGGAGCTGCTGGAGTTCTTCAGCCGGTATGCGGTCCCATCCGGGGCGATCAGGTCGATGACCAGGTCGCCGCGGTAGGTGTGCTTGATGTCCACGCTGACCGACAGGTCCGCTGGGGCGTTGCCGGAGAGCCCGCTCACCGCGATGTCGCTGGTGACGGCCGAGCCCGCGTCCGGGATGGTGACGTTGTTGGTGTTCTCGAAGGTGTCGCCCGGCGGGTCCGGGTCCGGGTCGGGGTTGCCGCCGAGGTCGCGGGCCGCCGCCTGGATCGCGCTGGCCAGCGCGCTGACCTCGGCGTACACGCCGGGGTAGCCCGCGCGGGCGCAGCCGCGGCCGTAGGAGACGATGCCGACCTGGATCCAGCGGCCCGCGCCGTCCCTGCGGAACATGGGTCCGCCGGAGTCGCCCTGGCAGGTGTCCGTGCCGCCCTGGCTGTAGCCCGCGCAGATCTCCACCGCGGTCTTCATCGACGGGTAGGACGACCGGCAGGTGGAGTCGGGGACGAAGGGCACCTCGGCCTTGAGCAGGTAGCGCTGCTGCGCCCCGCCCTCGGTCGCCGCGCCCCACCCGGCGATGGTGAACGTGCCGGAGTCGTATGCCGTGGTCGTGGCGATCGGCAGCAGCGCCGCGCCGGTGATCGGCTGGGACAGCCGGATCAGCGCCCAGTCACCGCCCGCGGACGTGCTGTAGCCGGGGTTGCGGTAGACGTAGTTCGACGTGCGCCGGACCGCGCTGCTGCTCTGCAGGTCGACCACGCCGTAGGTGGCGGTGATGCCGGTGTTCGGCCCGGTGCTGCTGACGCAGTGCGCGGCGGTGAGCACCAGCGACTCGGTGTACATCGCACCGCCGCAGCCCATCGACAGCCGCACCATCCACGGGAACTCGCCCTGGGCGGCGCGCGTGCCGCCGACCACCTGGATGCCGACGTCGCCCGACGACGGCGGCGGCGCGGCGAACGCCGGGCCGACACCCGCGGCCAGGGTGACCGCGGCGCCCGCTGCGGCCAGCGCGGTTCTGGTGAACCACTTGCCCTCTGACATGGTTCATTTCCTTTCACCGGCCACGTCGCAGGGTGGTGGCCGGAAACCGGGGCGGAGCCCCGGGCGCGCGCCGAAGTCGGCGGGCGCGCCCGGGGCGCCGGGTGGGAAGCGGCTAGAAGACGAGCTTCCAGGAGTTGATGTAGCCGGTGTCGGACCGGTAGATGTCGCGGACCTGCAGTTTCCAGGTGCCGTTGGCGACCTCCGACGAGGCGTTCACCGTGTAGGTGGCGACCACGTTGTCGGCGGAGTCGGAGCTGCTGGAGTTCTTCAACCGGTACGCCGTGCCGTCCGGGGCGATCAGGTCGATGACCAGGTCGCCGCGGTAGGTGTGGCGGATGTCGACGCTGACCGACAGGTCGGCCGGGGCGTTGCCGGTGCGCCCGCTCACCACGATGTCGCTGGTGACCGCGGCCCCGCCGTCGGGGATCTGCACGTCGTTGGTGTTCTCGAACTCGTCGCCGCCGGGCGGCTCCTCGCTGCCGCAGGTCAGGCCGATCGCGCGCTTCGGGCAGTCGGCGTAGCCGATCAGGTCGAGCACGGCCTCCTTGTTGCGCGAGGTCTCCCGGGCGATGAGCGAGTCGTCCGGGTAGAAGCTGTTCAGCCCGCCGCCGCTCGGGTACATCTCGAAGGTGTAGCCGTAGATCCGCTGGTCGCCCCACAGCCAGTCATCGATCGACCCGTCGGTGATGTAGAGGTCGGAGGACTGCTGCGGCGTGTAGCCGTTGGAGGCGGCCATCTCCCGGCCGATGGTGGCGAACACCCGCTGGTCCTCGGCGTTCAGGCCGGGCGCGGTGTCGTTGTAGGTGTAGCCGTAGGGCCACAGCACCAGCTCGCTGAAGGTGTGGAAGTCGATGGCGACCGTGATCTGCTGCTTGCCGCCGATGTTGCGGCTGCGCACGAAGTTGGTCATCACCTGGACCTCGGGGGCCGACGCCGCCCGCGGCCCGCGGTAGGTGTCGGAGCTGGGCGAGCTCGACGAGCCGCCGCAGCAGCCCCACTGGAAGTCCCAGTTGCGGTTGAGGTCGGTGCCCACGGCCCCGCCATTGGGCTGGCGGTTCTTGCGCCAGCCCTGGAACTGGCCGGTTCGGATGTCGAACTCGCCGCCGTCGGGGTTGACGTTGGGCAGGATCCAGATCTCCCGGCTGTCCACCAAGCCGCGGATGCGGCTGTCGGTGGCGTAGTTGTCGGTGAACTGGTCCATCAGGTAGAGCGCCATCTCCACGGTGAGGATCTCGCGCGCGTGCTGGTGGTGGGTGAACAGCACCTCGGGCTCGTTCTCGTCGACGCCCGGGTTGTCGGAGATCTTCAGCGCGATGATGTCGCGGTTCTCGTACGACTTGCCGATGACCTGCTTGCGGATCAGGTTCGGGTGGTCGGCGACGGCGCGGTCGATCGCCGCGGTCATCTCCGCGTAGTTGTGGTAGTCCGCGTGCGACGACGGGAAGTCCATCGGGGTGATGTCGCCCTGGGCCGCCACCAGCGGGGCCTCGGCGCCGACCTGGAACCCGAGGGCCCGGACCCTGGCCACCTCGGCCGGGGTCGCGGTGATCATCAGCCGGGAGTCCTCGGTGCCGTTGATCGCCGCGCCGGTCTTGCTGATGGCGGTGCGCTGCTGGGCGGTCTTGACGCCGAGCACGTGGTACTCGGCCGTGGCCCGGGGCGCGGCGGTGGCGGAGTCGCCGCTTGCCGCGCTCTGGCTGGTGGTCGCGATCAGGGCGACGACCGCCGCCGCTCCGACCAGTACGGACAGGCGTTTGCGCTTCACGCTGCCTCCTGCAGGGTGCGCCCCAAGTGGCGCTGGAGGTTCGGTTGCGCCGGACCAGCCGTCGAACCCGCGGGGGGCGCCCTCACGACGGCGTGCACCGGCTCTGGCAGGTCGAATATCGCGCGCTGCGTGCGCCGCCCACAAGGCTGCGGTCGTAGGGCCTTCTTCCCGTTCGTTCCCATCTTCGCCTGCTGGGCAACGGGTCGATCGGCCAGCTCTGATCGATCAAGAGAGCGAATCGGACAATAAATACGTAGCCCTACCTACCGTTGCCGCGATTGTTCGCCCACCCGCGGCTTGGCATCGTCATCCCTGCGAAGCGCAACCGCCGAGAGATCCCCACCCTGCCCCGGCGGTCCGCCGGTGGTGACGGGGGAGAGGCCGTCCAACGCCCTGCCTCTCCCCCGCCACCGGCCTTCGCGAGCTGGAGACCACCACGGGCGGGCCCTCCCTCACCGGCCCGCCCCACCCGGATCGCGGAAACCCCGCGGCGCGGCCGATTCGGCACCGGCCGCGCTGACCGCGCCGAGCCGCTTGCGACCGCAGGGGGCGGCTCGGCGGGCGCGATCCACCCCCGACGGGGGACGGGCCCGGCCAGCGGCGGCCCGGGCCCGCCCCCCGTCGCGCACGACCTCGGGGGCGCTGGCCGCACCAGCGCCCCCGAGTCCAGTCAAGTCACGTCACCGCGAGCGATCACCAGCCGCGAGGCTCAGTCGTCGTCGCACGGGTCGTCGTGCTCGTCCTCGCAGTAGTTGTGCTCGTGCTCATGCTCGTGCTCGTCGCACGGGTCGTCGCTGCAGGACTTGCCGTCAGTGCTGTCGGTGCTGTCCGCGGTGTCGGCGCTGTCAGCGGTGTCGGCGCTGCCGTACCCGCCGTGGCCGCCGACCACCGACAGCACCGTGTTCGACCAGGCGCCGTCAGGGCCCGCCGCGTTGGTGTCGCTGAAGTACACCGCCTCGGGGTTGCCGCCGCCGGTCTCGCTGCGGCCGTAGTCGCCCCCGGTGGACGCCGCGACCGTCGAGGAGTACGCGCCGTCGTGGCCGGTCGCCGCGTAGTACTCGAAGAACGACGTCTCCCCGTCCTCGTCCACCGCGCTGTGCACGATGTAGTGCTCTGTCCCCTCAGGACCGGCGACAACGGCGTGCTCGATGAAGTCGTCGGCCATCGCCACGCCCGCCAGCCCCACGGTCACTGGCACGGCCAGCAGGCCGCCGAGGACCATTCGGGTAATGCTGCGCATATTTGATCTCCTGGTCTGAATCGGCGAATTCGCTCCGCCCTCGGTGAGGGCGGCCCATCCCAGACTTGCCGGTCGGCATGCGCGGCGAAACCCCTGTCCCCCGAAAGAACACTTTGGGGTCCGGCGTGTTTACCCGAGGACCGACCGAACGATCCCCAGAATGGTGGGCTCGCTGTTGGAGCTCGTGGAGTCCATGTCCACGCCCTGCAATCCCGCGATCAGGCGGTCTTTGGCGAAGTGCGCGCCCGCCTCGTCGGCCGCGCTGGACACAGAGGACACCTGCAGACCGTTGTCGGTGGTCAGCGAGATGTCGGTGTCGCGGAACTCCTCGGCTCCCGCGGTGGTGGCCGACAGCGGGACGGCGGCGAACGCGATGGCCCAGGCGATCGCTCTCATAAGCACTCCTCGGCGTCAATGGCATGACCCGGGCATTCGACCACACCCGATTCCGCTTCCCCATCGGGTGATTGCCTATGACTGTCCGCGATCACCGGGGCCGCATTGCCCGCCCCATCGGGTTACGCCAAGTCCTCCGCCTGCAATTGCGTGCGCGAGCCGACCCCGAGCTTGCGCAGCACCCGCGCTGCGTGCTGCTCCACGGTGCGCGGGGACAGGAACAGCACCTCGGCGATCTCCCGGTTGGTGTGCCCGCCCGCCAGCAGCCGGGCCACCTCCAGCTCGCGCGGGGAGAGCTCGTTGCCGTACCCGCGCCTGCCCCGCCGCGACGGCTTGCCGCCGCCCGCGCCGCGCAGGTGGTGGCGGCAGCGCGCGGCGTCGCGGGTCGCCCCGAGCGCGTCGTAGGCGTCGACCTGCGCCGAGAGCAGCGCGGTCGCGGCGTCGGCGTCGGTCGGCAGCAGGCACAGCGCCTCGCGCTCGGCCATGCCCGCGGCCAGGTACGGCGCGGGCATCCCGGCGTAGCGGGCGCCTGCGTCGCGGTAGTGGCGCACGGCGTCGGCCTGCTCGCCCGCGTGCTCGGCCAGCCTGCCCCGGCACGCGGCCAGCGCCGCCTCGGCCAGCGGCGCCTCCCGCCCGACCAGGCCCGCGGCCAGCTCGGCGACCAGCGCCTCGGCGTCGGCGACCCGGCCGACCCCGAGGTAGGCGCCCACCGCGATGGGCGCGATCTCCCCGGCCCACGCCCAGACCCCCTTGGTGCGCAGGATCGCCATGCCGCGGTCGGCGTCGGCGCACGCGCGCCCGGCGTCGTCCTGGGACAGCTGGTTCCAGGCCAGCCCGGCGCACCCGGCGATCGCCACCTGGGAGATCGCCTCCTCGGGGGCGAACGCGCCGGTCTCGGTGAACCAGCTCGTCGCCTCGGCCCACTCGCCGCGGGCCACCGCGAGCGAGCCGAGCACCAGGGCCAGCTCGCTGGCGACCGGGAACAGGTCGCGGTACTCCTCCAGCAGCCGGTGGGTGCGCTCGGCCAGCCCGGTCCACTGCCCGGTGAACCAGTCCAACCTGGACTGGGTGGCCCGCGCGGTGCTGACCACCCAGGTGGCCCCGCAGTCGGCGGCCAGGCGCAGGCCCGAGCGCAGCAGCTCGCCCGCCAGCCGCAGGTGCCCGACGCTGTAGGCGCCGTCGGCCAGGTTGCACCACGCCCTGGCGAGCTGGCGCTGCTCGCCGACGGTCTCCACCACCTCGGGGAGCTGGCGCAGCCGGGTCAGCACGGTCGGGTCGCCCACGTGCAGCTTGGAGCCCAGCTCGTTGGCCAGCAGCGACAGCCGGAGCTCGCGGTCGACGCACTCCTCGCGGTAGCGGTCGGCCTTGGCCAGCCACGGCTCCAGCTCAGCCAGCGTGGCCAGGCCGACGTAGGGCATCGCCAGCACGGCGACCCCCTTGGCTGCCAGGTCCGGGCGCTCGGCGAGGTCGCCGATGGCCCGCTCGATCTCGCTGCGCGCCTCGCCGAGCCTGCCCGCCCCGCGCAGCAGCAGCAGGCCCCGGTACAGGCGCACCTCGCCGCGGACCGAAGTGGACAGCCGCGGGTCGCCGAGCAGCCGCTCCAGCAGCTCCGAGGGGTCGCGCTGGTCCAGGCCGGTGTGCGCGATCTGGCCGAGCTTGATCGCCAGGCGGTCGACGTGCTCGGCGGGCAGCGAAGGCTCGCGCAGCAGCCGCTGCAGCATCGATGTGGCGGTCGCGGCGTCGCCGACCTCGGTGGCCCGGTCGGCCGCGGCCTCGCCGTAGTGCAGCCAGGCCGCGATCCGCCCGGCGCGCTCGCTGTGCTCGGCCAGCTGCACCAGCGGCCGCGGCTCGACCTGGTCGAGGGCGTCGATGGCCCGGTTGTGCAGGTGGATGCGGTCGGGGCCGCCGAGGGTGTCGTAGACGGCCTGGCGGGCCAGCGGGTGCCGGAAGCCGTAGCGGCCGCCGTCCACCTCGTACAGCACGTGCCCGGCCAGCGCGTGGGTCAGCGCGGCGCGCAGCCGCGGCTCGGGCACCCCGGACACCTCGCCGAGCAGCTCGGCCGGGGCGGGCGCGCCCAGCACGGCGGCGGCGTGCACCAGCCGGGTCGCCGCCGTCGGCAGCGCGGCCAGCCGCTCGGCCATGGCGTCCCGGAGCAGGACCGGGACCTCGACCGAATCCAGCAGCCGCCGGGCGGTCGCGCCGTCGGCGTGCACCGTCCCGGTGGGATTGCCCGCGGTCCCGCGCAGGGCGCGCAGGGTCTCCTCGATCACGAACGGGATGCCCGCGGTGCGCTCGTGCAGCTTGGCGGCGAACTCCGCCGACACCGGCTCCTCGTCCAGGATGGCCTCGGCCAGCTTGCGCACGTCCTCGACCTTGAGCGGGGCGATCTCCAGCAGGACGCTGACCACGCCGGTCGGCGGGCGGTACGCGGTGCCCAGCGGCAGCCCGCCGGGCACGTCCTCGCGCCGGTAGGTCACCACGGTGGCCAGGGTGGGGGGCGGCTCGCTCATCAGGAACCGCAGGAGCTGGCGGGTGCCGTCGTCGGCCCACTGCAGGTCCTCCACGACCAGCAGCACCGGCCCCAGCGCGCCCAGCAGCTCGCGCACCCCGCGGAAGAGGCGGTGCCGCTCGGCGCGCGGGTCGCCGATCGGGATCGGCGGCGGGGGCAGGAACTCGGCGATCTCCGGCAGCAGCGGGGCCAGCGCGCCCGCCACCGGGGACAGCGGGGGCCGGGTGGTCAGCCGGGGCCCGGCCCCGCGCAGCGCCTCCAGCACCGCCCCGTACGGGAACGGCTCGCCGACCTGGGCGCAGGTGCCCACCAGCGGCAGGGCCGGGCCGAGGTCGCCCGCCAGCAGCTCGGCGACCAGCCTGCTCTTGCCCACCCCGGCCTCGCCCTCGATGAGGACGACGGCCGGGTGCAGCGCGGCCACCGACCGCAGCGAGAGGAACTGCTCGTCGCGGCCGACGAGCACGGGCGAGCTGGTGCGGATCAGCGGGTCGACGGTTCGCCGCGTCATCGCCACCCCCGGGTCTGTCGTTGCCGATCTCGCAGCCTAGGCCGGTTCGGGCGTCAGCGGAAACTCCGATATCGGACACGGCGAGATGTTGATCTTAGGTGAAAGAACCGTAGCCCTACGTACCGATACCCGGATTGTTCGCGCTAGCGCCCCGCCCGATCGTGAGTTCCGAGTGGCTGTCAGTGACCCAACCCTGCCCGACAGCCACCCCTCCGGGTGGTGTTCCCAACCCGGTGGAGTGGAATGGAGAAGCCCAAGATGCGACATGATCGCAAGACCCGCCGGGTCGCCGTGGCCAGCGTGGCGGCGGGCGCGTGCGCCCTGGCCGCGGTGGTCGCCGCGAGTCCGGCGACCGCCCAGCAGGCGACCGGCGCCATCCGCGCCGCGGCGAACCCGGTCGCGGGTAGCTACATCGTCGTCTTCAAGGACCGCGACGCGAACGCCCCCGCGGTGAACAACAAGGCGTTCGAGCTGGCCAAGCAGTACGGCGGCCAGGTCAAGGACACCTACACCGCGTCCATCCGCGGCTTCGCGGCCAAGATGGACGAGGCCGCCGCCAAGCGCCTGGCCGCCAACCCGGCCGTCGCCTACGTCGAGCAAGACGGCTACATGAGCATCAGCGACACCCAGCAGAACGCGACCTGGGGCATCGACCGGATCGACCAGCGCGACCTGCCGCTGAGCGGCACCTACACCTACGGCAACGACGGCTCCTCGGTCAACGCCTACGTCATCGACACCGGTGTGGACGCCCGCCACGCCGACTTCGAGGGCCGGGTCACCCACGGCCGCGACTTCATCGACAGCGACAACGACTCCAGCGACTGCCAGGGCCACGGCACGCACGTGGCGGGCACGATCGGGTCCAAGACCTACGGCGTGGCCAAGAAGGCCAAGATCGTCGCCGTCCGGGTGCTCAACTGCCAGGGCACCGGCCAGTGGTCGCAGATCATCGGCGGCATCGACTGGGTGGCGAGCAACCACCGCAAGCCCGCCGTGGCGAACATGAGCATCGGCGGCAGCCGGGCCTCCTCGGTCAACGACGCGGTCAACCGCCTGATCAACGCGGGCGTCGTCGCCGTGGTGGCCGCGGGCAACGACAACGCCGACGCCTGCAACTACAGCCCGGCCAGCACGCCGAACGCGATCACCGTCGGCGCGACCACGCGCACCGACAGCCGAGCCCGGCCGCAGGACTGGAACAACGTCAACGGCAGCAACTACGGCACCTGCGTGGACATCTTCGCCCCCGGCACGGCGATCGTCTCCACCACGATGAACGGCTCCACCGGCTCCATGAGCGGCACCTCGATGGCCAGCCCGCACGTGGCGGGCGCGGCGGCGCTGTACCTGCAGGCCAACCCGAACGCGACCAACCAGCAGGTCCGCGACGCGCTGGTCGACAACTCCAGCCAGAACAAGCTGTCCAACATCGGCACGGGCTCGCCGAACCGGCTGCTCTACACCGGCTTCATCGGCGACGGCGGCCCCGAGCCGGGCGAGTGCGCGGGCGGCGCCAACGGCACCGACGTGGCCATCCCCGACGCGGGCAGCGCCGTCGGCTCGACGATCACCGTCTCCGGCTGCGCGGGCAACGGCCGCGCCAACAGCCAGGTCAAGGTGACCATCCGGCACAGCTACGTCGGCGACCTGGTGATCGACCTCGTCGCGCCGTCGGGCCGCTCCTACAACCTGAAGAAGGCTGGCGGCGGCAAGGGCACCGGCGTCTACGACCAGGCCTTCACCGTCGACCTGTCCGGCGAGGCCGCCAACGGCGCCTGGAAGCTGCAGGTCACCGATGCCTGGCGCTACGACACCGGCACGCTCGACACCTGGTCGATCACGCCCTAGGTGAGCCCCGCCCCGCGGGCGCGGTGCGATCGCGCCCGCGGGGCGGCCCCGCACGTCGAAACCCTGTCGGCCGTTCCCCGGGGCGGCTGTCGACCTTCGCGGAAGGACAAGTCATGCACGGAAAATCCCGCTCCATCGGGCGGGTGGCACTGGCTGCGCTGGGCGCGGCATCGGTGGCGGCGGGCCTGCTGGCGGGCGCGGGCACCGCGACCGCCGAGGCGGCGTTCGTGCCCGCCGCCAAGCCCTGGCCCGGCGGCGGCTTCATCGTCTCGCTCAAGGCGGGCGAGGCCACGGCCTCGGCGGCCTCGGTCAAGTCGGCGTCGGCGAGCCTGGCGCAGCGCTACGGCGGCGAGCTGGACACGGTCTTCACCGCGTCCATGAGCGGCTTCCTCACCTGGGACCTGACCGCCGCCGAGGCCCGGCGGCTGGCGGCTGACCCGCAGGTGAAGAAGGTCTACCAGGTCGGCACCGCCCGCGCGTACGACGTGCAGGACAACGCCGTCTGGGGCATCGACCGCATCGACCAGGACGACCTGCCGCTGGACCGCAAGTACCACTACAACGGCACTGCGTCGAACGTGACGGTCTACGTCACCGACACCGGCATCAAGACCAGCCTGGCCGACTTCGAGGGCCGGGCCAGCGTCGGCGCCGACTTCGTCGACGACGGCCAGAACGGCATTGACTGCTCCGGCCACGGCACGCACGTGGCGGGCACCATCGGGTCCAAGACCTACGGCGTGGCCAAGAAGGCCAAGCTGGTCTCGGTCCGCATGCTGGGCGTCAGCTGCGGCTCCACCGCGCCGGACTCCGCAGGCGTGGAGTCCATCGAGTGGGTCACCGCCAACGCGGTCAAGCCCGCCGTGGTCAACGCCTCCTGGGGCTTCGACAACGCCGACATCGGCGACGAGGCCCTGGCCGGGCTCAACCGCGCGGGCATCCCGTTCGTCGCGGCGGCGGGCAACAACAACAGCGGGTCGTGCGGCTTCGGCCCGGGCAACGAGCCCACGACGATCAACGTCGGCGGCACCAACAGCAGCGACGGCAAGTACTCGCTGTCCAACTACGGCTCCTGCGTGGACATCCTGGCCCCGGCCGACGGGGTCGTCTCGCTGAGCCTGAGCGGCTCGGCCACCGGGATGTCCGGCACCTCGATGGCCTCCCCGCACGTGGCGGGCGTCGCGGCGCTGTACCTGTCGGCGAACACCTCGGCGACCCCGCAGCAGGTCAACGACACCCTGCGCGCCAACGCGATCAGGGACACCATCAACAACCCGGGGTCGGGATCGCCGAACCTGCTGGTCAACACCCAGTTCCTGGGTGACGGCCCGCAGCCGGGCAACTGCGACTCGGCCACCAACGGCGCCGACGTGGCGATCCCGGACAACAACACCGCCATCACCTCGGAGGTCACGTTCAGCGGCTGCACCGGCACCGCGGACAGCACCACCTCGGTGAAGGTCGACATCAACCACACCTACACCGCCGACCTCAAGGTCGAGCTGGTCGCGCCGTCGGGCCGCGCGTTCGTCGTGCACCAGCCCGCGGGCGTCGGCTCGTCGGCGGGCATCCACCAGACCTTCACGGTGGACGCCGCGGGCGAGGCGAAGAACGGCAGCTGGAAGCTGCGGGTGACCGACATCTACCGGCACGACACCGGTTCGATCGACACCTGGACGCTCACCTTCTGACCGCGGGGGGACAGGCGCGGCCCCGGGGGAACCCCCGGGGCCGCGCCGTCGTCGGAGTGGGCGACCGGGGTCGTCGCCCGTTCGGCGCACAGGCGCGGACGGCATGTGACACCCTGTGCTCGGCCGCAGGTGAGGGAGAGGAAACGGGGGATCCGGTGAAGACGCCCGAGGAGTGGATGCGCGAGTTCGAGGGGCGCATCGCCGACGCGAAGGCCAAGGCAGCCGCCATCCAGCAGGGCCTGGCCAACGCCGCAGGCAGCGCGTCGTCGGCCGACGGCGCGGTCACCGTGAGCGTGGCGCCCACCGGCGCGCTGACCGACCTGCGGCTCACCCCGGCCGCGCTGGCCAAGACGCCCGCCGCGCTGTCGGCGGAGATCATGGCCGTGGCCCGCAAGGCCCAGCGCAGCGCGGCCCACCAGGTGGCCGATGCGTTCGCGGTCGCGGGCGGGGCAGGCTCGGAGACCTACCGGCTGATCACCGACTACCTGCCGCCGGAGGAGGAGCCCGCGCCCGAGCCCGCCCGCCCGGAGCAGGCCCGGTTCGTGCCGCAGCCGCTGGCCGAGGAGGCGCCCCCGCCGCCGCCCGCGCGGCCGCGGCGGCCCGCGCCCCCGCCGCGCGATGACGACGACGGCGACTTCAGCGACGAATCGATCTTCCGGAAGTAAGCGGGGAGTGGGGGAACTGTGACCGAGTGGTACGAGGGCGCGGGCGCGGTCGAGAGCGTCGCCGGGTTCGTCGACACGCTCAAGGGCGAGGCCGAGGGCGAGGGCGTCGACGTCATCGACGCCGCGATCGGCGGCGCCGGGATGGTGGTCGACCTGGTCTCCTCGGCGGCCAACCCGCTGGCCGCGGTGTTCTCCGCGGGCGTGGGCTGGCTGCTGGAGCACATCTCGTTCATCCGCGAGCCGCTGGACGCGCTGCTGGGCAACCCGGACGAGATCAACGCCAACACCGACCAGCTCAAGACCGCCGCCCTGGAGATGAAGATGATCGCCCAGGAGCACCGCGAGGACATCAACGCGATGGGCGGGTCCTGGGAGGGCGAGTCCAGCGAGGCGTTCCGGGCCAGCATGGAGCAGATGGCCGCGGAGTACGAGGCGCTGGGCAAGACGATGGACGGCACCGCCGCGATCTACGCGCTCTCCGGCGCGCTGGTGTGCGAGCTGCGCGGCATGGTGTTCGACTGGATCTCCGACCTGGTGGGCGAGCTGATCGCGGGCGCGCTGATCGCCGCGGCGTCGGCGGTGCCGACCGCGGGCGCCTCGATCGCCACCTACGCGGGGTACGCGGGCACCCGGGCGGCGATGCTGGCGACCAAGATGGCCAACCGGCTCAGCAAGCTGCTGATGGCGATGGAGCGGATGGGCATGCGCATCGCCCGGCTCACCGAGAAGATGTCGGGCCTGATGAAGGGCCTGGAGCGCTTCTCGGAGTACGGCGACTACGCCAAGACCGCCTACGACGCGGTCAAGCCCTACGAGATGCCCCAGGCCTAGGTAGGGGCGGCGCGGGTCGGCCCGCGCCGCTCACCACCGCCAGCGGATGCCCGCTATCGGCGTCGGCGGGTCGTTCACCAGCGCGTGCACGCCCGCGAACGCGCCCAGCCGCAGCCTGCCGGTGCCCAGCTCGGGCGCCCAGGCGTCGGCCTGGGTGAAGGAGTGGCACTCCGCGGGCAGCGCCGCCGGGTGGAAGCTGACCTGCGCCAGGTAGGACCGGGGGCTGCGGCGCATGGCCCGGCTGTAGCGGGTCGCCGTCGCGGCGCCGAACCAGCGGACCTCGTACTCCACCAGCGCGGTCTGGCCGATGGCCAGCGTCCGGTCGAAGAGGATCTCGGCGACGGTGAAGCGGCTCGACGGCTGCGCCCGCACCCGCCCGACGACGCAGCCGGGGCCCGCCACCAGCACCGGCAGCGCCTTGTCCGCCTCCTCGGCCCGGTGCAGCACCACGCAGGAGCGCAGCCCGTTGGCCTCGGCGCGCAGGACCATCCGCACGGTGGTGTGGCTGTCCCTGCGCTCGTGGTCGACGTGGTGGTGGTCGTGCACGGACAGGTAGGTCAGCGTCCCGGGCACCGGGTCGTCCAAAGAGGACAGCGCGGTGGCCAGGCCGGTGGTGTCGCGCCAGAGCGTCTCCGGCTCGCGGGTCGCCCCGGCGCGCGATGCCCAGCGCCCGCGCGGCTTGCGCGGGCCGAGCAGGGCGCCGAGGTGGCCGCGGGGCAGCTCCAGCACGTCCTCCATGACCTCGACCGCGCGCAGCGACTCCGGCCGCTCCGGTCGGGTGCGGCCGCGGCGCCAGTAGCTCAGCGTCGACAGGCTCACCCGGATGCCGCGCTGGGACAGCCGCCGCTGCAGGTGCTCCAGGCTCATCCCGCTGCGCTCGATCGTGCGGTCCAGCACGGCGGGGAAGGTGTCCAGGTCCATCGCGGACTCCTCGCCTGCGCGCCGCGGCGGCAGACCCGGGCGCCCCGGGTCTGCCGCCGCGGCGGGCTCGTCGATTACCAGGCCGTGGCCTCGCGGCCGCCGAACTGCCAGCCGCCGAAGGACGTGACCGTCATGGTGAAGGTGGTGGTGCCGGACTTGCCGTCCGCCGCCGTCGCCTTGATGGTCACCCGGTAGGTGCCCGGCGCCGTCTGGAAGTTGGTGAAGAACCAGACGTCGCTGCTGCCGCCCTGGGCGATGGTCTGCGGGTTCCAGAAGATCTGGGTGCCCGCCGGGGCCCCGGTCGCGGACAGGGTGAGGCTGCCGGTGCCGCCGCGCGCGCTGACCCGGGTCTGGATCATCGAGCCCTGCCAGCCGCTGCCGCTGCTCGGCGAGGCCGTCACGGTCACGTCGCCGCCGCCGGGCTGCTCGCCCTGCACGGTCAGGCGGATGGTCGTGCTGGCGCTCTTGCCCGCGCCGTCGGTGCCGGTGATCCGCACGTCGTGCGTGCCCGCGGTGACGTTGGCCGCGGCGCTGAAGGTGACCTTGGCGTTCTTGCCCGCATCGATGCTGCCGGGCTGGAACTCCGCGGTCACGCCCGAGGGCAGGCCGGAGGCGGCCAGGCGGATGCCGCTGCCGGTGCCGCTGCTGGTGATCGTGCCGGAGATGACCTTGCCAGCGGCCACGGTCAGCGCGCTCGGCGACGCGCCGAGGGTGAACTCGCCGGGCTCGGGGTTGCCGCCGTCGGTGACGGTCAGGCTGAACTGGGCCGTCGAGGTCTGCCCGCTGCCGGTGCGCGCGGTGATGGTCACCTCGTGGGTGCCGTTGACCGCGCTGGAGGAGGCGTCGAAGGTCAGCTTCGCCGACTCGCCCAGGGTCACCGTGTCGGTCTGGAAGACCGCCTGCACCCCGGAGGGCACGCCGGAGGCGGACAGCGTGGCGTCGACCGAGCCCAGCTCGCCCGCGGTGGTGGCGACCTCGACCGACAGGTGCTGGCCCGCGGCGACCGAGCCGCTGGCGGGCTTGACCTCGACGCCGAACTCCTCGCCGGGGTCGGGCCCGTCGCCGATCTCCTGGGCCACCCAGTCGCCCATGTCGTTGTCGAGGCGGCCGTAGATGCCGTACCAGCGGAAGTCCGACCGGCTCCAGGACGCGACGCCGACGATCTTGCCGTCGACGATCAGCGGCCCGCCGGAGTCGCCCTGCAGGATGGTCACCCGGCCGTCGGCGTAGCCGGTGCAGATCATCGTCGCGGCCTGGAAGCCCGCGCCGACGCCGGTGCACACCCGCGCGCCGTCGACGATCGGCAGGCTCGCCTTGTCGAGGGTGACGTCGGCGGGGTTGTCCGCGTGGTTCTTCTTGCCGTAGCCGAAGCCCAGGCCGGTGTCGCCGACCTGCCAGATGCCCGCGTCGGCGGAGGTGGCGACCTTCGGGAAGGCGGCCCCGCCCTGCAGCGGGATGTCGCGGTCGACGGTGACCACCGCGACGTCGTAGCCCTGGTCGAAGTTGACGTAGCGGGGGTGCTTCTTGTACTCCACCACGTTGGCGACGAAGCCGGAGCCGTTGCCGCCGTCGAAGTCGGCCAGGTCGTTGAGCCCGTAGACGAAGCGCTTCTCACCGGTGGCGTCGGCGCAGTGCGCGGCGATGAGGATCTTGCGCGGGGCGACGACCGTGCCGGTGCAGGTCTGGCCCTCGGGACGCGGGCCACCGGCGCGGATGCCCGCGATGATGCCGGGGAACTCGGCGACGGTGGCGTCCTGGCCGTTGTAGAACTGCGCGCCCGCGTCGGGGGCGGGGCCGGGGTAGGCGCTGCCCTCGTAGTTGGCCGCGGGCGCGGTGGCGGCCCCGCTCTCCTCGGATGCCAGCGCGATGGTTGTGCCGAGCGGCACCAGCACCGTCGCCGCGGCCAAGGCCATCAGGCCAATGGACCGTGGTGTACGTTTCACGATGGTTCCTTTCCGGATCAGGAACAGCCGCCTCTAGGCAGGGTCGACGGCCACTCGCTGCTGGTCACTTTCGAGTGACACCCGGTAGGGAACAATCAGGGTCGGTATCCGTAGGGGTACGGAACTTTATGCAGGCACGTCGGGGCTGGAGCAGGCACCCGTGGAGACCACCGAGGCCACCCGCGCGCGGATGAGCCGCCAGCGCGCCCGCGACACCGCCGTGGAGATGGCCCTGCGCCGCGCGCTGCACGCCGCGGGCCTGCGCTACCGCGTCCACCGCCGCCCGGTGCCGGGCGTGCGCCGCGAGGCCGACGTGGCCTTCACCCGCGCCCGGGTCGCGGTCTTCGTCGACGGCTGCTTCTGGCACGGCTGCCCGGAGCACGCGACCTGGCCGAAGAGCAACGCCGACTTCTGGCGGGCCAAGATCGAGGGCAACCGCGCCCGCGACCGCGACACCGACGCGCGCTTCGCGGCGGCGGGCTGGCGGGTGGTCCGGGTGTGGGAGCACGAGGACCCGGCCGCGGCGGCGGCCCGCGTGGCGCAGGCCGTGCGGAGCTGACCCTATGCGCCGTGTTGCATTGCACCCAGGTGCATAGGTTACGCTCCAGCACATGGCGCTGGAGCACGCGATCCTGGTCTCGCTGCGCGAGCGGTCCGGGTCCGGCTACGAGCTGACCCGGCGGTTCGACAAGTCCATCGGCTTCTTCTGGCGGGCCACCCACCAGCAGATCTACCGCGTCCTCAAGCGCATGCTCGACGACGGCTGGGTCACCGTCGAGCACGTCGCCCAGGAGGGCAAGCCGGACAAGAAGGTGTACTCGGCCAGCGCTGACGGCCGCGCCGAGCTCACCCGCTGGCTCGCCGAACCCGGCGAGCCCGTCGAACTGCGCACCGACCTCGCCGTGAAGATCCGCGGCGCGGCCTACGGCGACGTGGCCGCCGTCGTCGCCGAGGTGCGCAGGCACCGCCGGGCGCACGCCGAGCGGCTGGCCGCCTACCGGGCCATCGAGGCGGCCGACTTCCCCGACGGCGCCGCGCACACCGGCCCCACCCTGCACCAGTACCTCGTCCTGCGCGGCGGGATCGCCGCCGAGGCGGCCTTCGTCGCCTGGTGCGACGAGGTGCTCGACGCGATGGAGTGACCGATGGACTTCCCCGCCCTGCTGTCCCCGCTCGACCTCGGCTTCACCACCCTGCGCAACCGGGTCGTCATGGGCTCGATGCACACCGGGCTGGAGGACCGCGCCCGCGACCTGCCCAAGCTGGCCGCCTACCTGGCCGAGCGCGCCCGCGGCGGGGTCGGGCTGATCATCACGGGCGGCTATGCGCCCAACCGCACCGGCTGGCTCAAGCCGTTCTCCGGCAAGCTGACCACCGCCGCCGAGGCCCGCCGCCACCGGCTGGTCACCGACGCCGTGCACGCCGAGGGCGCCAAGATCGCCCTGCAGGTCCTGCACGCCGGGCGCTACGCCTACCACCCGTTCAGCGCCTCCGCCTCGGCGATCAAGGCCCCGATCAACCCGTTCACCCCGCGCGCGCTGTCCGACCGCGGCGTCCGCGCGCAGATCGACGCCTTCGCCCGCTGCGCCGAGCTGGCCAGGCAGGCGGGCTACGACGGCGTGGAGATCATGGGCTCGGAGGGCTACTTCATCAACCAGTTCCTCGCCCCGCGCACCAACAAGCGCACCGACCGCTGGGGCGGCTCACCGGAGAACCGCCGCCGCCTCGCCGTGGAGGTCGTCCGGCGCACCCGCGCGGCCGTGGGGCCGGACTTCATCATCGTCTACCGCCTGTCGATGGCCGAGCTGGTCGAGGACGGGCAGACCTGGGACGAGATCACCGCGCTGGGACGGGAGGTCGAGGCGGCGGGCGCGACCATCATCAACACCGGCATCGGCTGGCACGAGGCCCGCGTGCCCACCATCGCCACCTCGGTGCCCCGCGCGGCCTTCGCCGAGGTCACCCGGGCCTTCAAGCCGCACGTGGGCATCCCGGTCGTGGCCACCAACCGGATCAACATGCCGCAGGTCGCCGAGGAGATCCTGGCCTCCGGCGGGGCCGACCTGGTGTCGATGGCCCGGCCGCTGCTGGCCGACCCGGAGTGGGTCGCCAAGGCCGAGCGGGGCCGGGTCGACGAGATCAACACCTGCATCGCCTGCAACCAGGCGTGCCTGGACCACATCTTCGGCAACCGCCGCGCCACCTGCCTGGTCAACCCGCGCGCCGCCCGGGAGACCGAGCTGGTCATCGCCCCCACCCGCCGGGCCAAGCGGGTCGCCGTCGTCGGCGCGGGGCCCGCCGGCCTCGCCGCCGCGGTCACCCTCGGCGGCCGGGGCCACCGGGTCGAGCTGTTCGAGGCCGCCGACCGCATCGGCGGGCAGTTCGACATCGCCCGGCGCATCCCCGGCAAGGAGGAGTTCGCCGAGACGATCCGCTACTACGAGCGCATGCTCGACCGCACCGGCGTGCGCGTGCGGCTGGGCACCCGCGCCACCGCTGCCGACCTCACCGGCTTCGACGAGGTCGTCATCGCCACCGGCGTCGTCCCGCGCGTGCCCGCCATCCCGGGCATCGACCACCCGAGCGTGCTGTCCTATGTGGATGTGGTCCGGCACGGCAAGCCGGTGGGGGAGCGGGTCGCGGTCATCGGCGCGGGCGGGATCGGCGTGGACGTCAGCGAATTCCTCACCCACGCCGAGTCCCCCGCGCTCGACCTGGCCGCGTGGCGCGCGGAGTGGGGCGTCACCGTCGAAGGGCTGACCGAGCCGCGACCGTCCACTTCGCCCCGCAAGGTGTACCTGTTGCAGCGCAAGACCTCCCGCATCGGCGCGGGGCTCGGCAAGACCACCGGGTGGGTGCACCGCGCGGCCCTGAAGAGCAAGGGCGTCGAGCAGCTCACGGGCGTCAACTACGAGCGCATCGACGACGACGGGCTGCACATCAGCTTCGGTCCGAAGCGGGCGGACCCGCGCACGCTCGCGGTGGACGCGATCGTGGTCTGCGCAGGTCAGGAGTCCGTTCGCGACCTCGTCGGCCAGCTCGGCGCGATCCCGGCGCACGTCGTCGGCGGCGCGGCGGCGGCCGCCGAGCTCGACGCCAAGCGGGCCATCGAGCAGGGCACCCGGGTGGCCGTGTCGATCTAGCGGACACCTGTGTCCTGTGTCACTACGGAGATCGGCGACTCCCGCCATACTGTGCCGAATTCGAGGCGGGGGAGGATCCGACGATGGAACCCGGCAGGCGGCACCCTGACCGGTTCGCCGCGGCGCTGTCCAGGGCGGTCGACGACAGCGGCCTGACCCTCGACCGCATCCGGGAGCGCTTGCGATCCAAAGGTCTGGACGTCAGCCTGTCCACGCTGAGCTACTGGCGCCGCGGCCGCAGCAGGCCCGAGCGCCCCGCGTCGATCCGCGCCGTCCGCGAGCTGGAGGCGATGCTGAACGTGCGGCCGGGCGGGCTGGTCGCGCTGCTGGGCCCCAAGCGCCCGCGCGGGCGCTGGGCCGCCGACCGCGGCGGGGTCATCGGCTTCGACCGGCTGTGGAACCTCGACCCGGAGCGGCTGCCGGAGGTCCTGGGCGAGCTGACCTGCCCGCCGCCGCGGCGGGTGTCCTACCTGTCCGTGCACGACCAGCAGTTCGTCGACCGCGACGGCCTGGCCCGGCGGGTGCACACCCGCGTCGTCGTGCGCGCCGAGGTGCCCGGGGTGGACCGGCTGCACATCACCGCCGCGGGCGCGCCGACCGACCGGGAGATCCCGCGCTTCGAGCGGGTCGTCTCCGGCTGGCTCGGCGCGGTCCGCACCCACGACGACACCGGCATGATGAACGCCCAGATCATGTTCGGCCGCGCGCTGCGGCCGGGGGAGACCGCGGTGGTGGACTACATCCTGGCCACCGCGCCCACCGTGCCGTCGACCTTCATCGAGCGCCGGTTCGCCCGCAGCGCCCAGAACTACGTCCTGCAGGTCGTCTTCGACCCGGGCGTCGCGCCCTCGGCCTGCGTGGAGTACCGCGACGACGAGGAGCACGCCCTGGAGCGCACCCGCGCACCGCACATCGTGTGCGGCGACGTGCCCCCCGGGGTGACGGGCATCCGCTGGTCGTGGTGACCCAGCGCAATCTGTGGAATTCGGTGAAAGGTGACCGCACGAGGGCTC
Organism: Actinokineospora sp. NPDC004072; assembly: GCF_053604195.1. Taxonomy (NCBI): domain Bacteria; kingdom Bacillati; phylum Actinomycetota; class Actinomycetes; order Pseudonocardiales; family Pseudonocardiaceae; genus Actinokineospora; species Actinokineospora sp. NPDC004072. The sequence continues at coordinate 56,799 of NZ_JBSGHB010000021.1, forward strand.
ACCTGCAACGGGGTGATCACCCAAGGTAGCCGGCCCTCGAACGGCGAAGCGGCGTCGGGATACAGTTCCGCCGTCAGATTCGCGTGGGGGAGGGCCGGGGCGGAGACGATGTCGGTCGACCAGCAGGACTTCTCCGACGTGCTCGCCACCGGACCGTTCGAGGTGGCCCTGCGCGCGGCGATCCACCGCAGCGGGCTCAGCCTGGAGCGCGTGCGCACCCGCCTGGCCCAGCACGGCTGCGCGGTCAGCGTGGCCGCGCTCAGTCACTGGCAGTCCGGGCGCAGCAGGCCCGAGCGCCGCGAGTCGCTGGTCGCGCTCGGTGTCCTGGAGCAGGTCGTCGGCGTGCCCGACGGGGCGCTGGTCCGGCTCTTAGGCGCGCCCCGGCCGCGGGGCAGGCGCAGACGCCCGGACCTGTCGGTGGAGGCCGTCTGGCCCAACGACGCGACGATGCCGCTGCTGCTGCGGCGCGTCGACGCGGGCCACGACCGGCACCTGACCCGGATCAGCCAGCACGACCTGGTGCGCGTGGGGCCCGACCGCACCCAGCGCATGATCCGCGTCCGGCAGGTCCTGCGCGCCGAGCGCGCCGGGGTGCGCGAGGTGATCATCGCCTACGCGCTGGAGGCGCCCAGCCGGGTCGGGCCCCGCATCCGCCCGCTGCGCCACTGCTCGGTGGCCCGCTCCTGCTACGACGCCGCCCACGGGCGGATGGTCGCCGCCCTGGCCTTCGACCGCGAGCTGGCCCGCGGCGAGGCGATCCTGGTCGAGTACGAGCTGCTCTGCCCGCCGACCTCGGTGCGCTCCACCTGCTACGAGCGCAAGCTCCGCTACCCGGTCCGGGACCTGCACCTGGAGGTCGTCTTCGACCGCGCCGCCCGCCCCGCCCGCTGCCGGTGGGAGCACCGCGGCGGCAGCGGGGCCGCGGGCAGGCCCGAGCCCCTGCGCCTGGACGCCTCCCATAGCGCACAACTGACCACGGCGGACGCGGCTCCGGGGCGTTATCTCCTCATGTGGGATTGGTGACCGGTTCGGATATCGTCGGAGAGGTGCTGAGCTACGACGACGCCGGTTCCGGCCCCGCTGTCCTGCTGGTGCACGGCCACCCGTTCGACCGGACGATGTGGCGCCCGCAGCTGGACCTGCTGCCCCGCATCGGCTACCGCGCCATCGCCCCGGACCTGCGCGGCTACGGCCAGAGCCCGGTCACCCCGGGCACCGTCCCCTTCGCGCGGCACACCGCCGACCTCGTCGAGCTACTCGACGCCCTCGGCGTCGAGTCCGCGGTCCTGTGTGGACTTTCCATGGGCGGGCAGCTGGTGATGGAGTTCCACCGCGTCCACCCCGAGCGCGTCCGCGGGCTGGTCCTGGCCGACACGACCCCGCACCCGGAGACGCCGGAGTCGCGGCGCAACCGCCTGGCGATGGCCGACCAGCTCGACCGGGAGGGCATGCGCGGCTACGCCGACGACGTCATCTGGAAGATGGTGTCGCCCGGCAACCCGGAGGTGGGCGCGTTCGTCCTGCCGATGATGGCGGGCGCCCCGGCGGCGGGCGCCGCGGCCGCCCAGCGCGGCCGGGCCGACCGCCCCGACTACCTGCCCAGCCTGCGCGCCGCCGCGGTCCCCGGCCTGGTCGTGGTCGGCTCCGACGACGAGTTCACCCCGGTCCCGGTCGCCAGGGAGACCGCCGACGCGCTGCCCGACGGCCGCCTGCTGGTCGTCGACGGCGCGGCCCACATGCCCAACCTGGAGCGCCCCGAGGTCTTCAACGACGCCCTGGCGGAGTTCCTCAGCGCTCTGCCCGCCGCGGGCTGAGGCCGGCCTAGCCCCGGGCGGCCAGCCGCAGCGCGGCCGTGCCCAGCCGGTCGGGCCCGATGCCCAGCCCGGCAGTGCCCAGTCCGGCGGGGCCCAGTCCGGCAGTGCCCAGCCCGGCAGTGCCCAGGCGGTCGGGTGCCGCGGACCGCGCGGGGCTGTGCTCGGCCAGCGCCTGCGGGGTGTAGCGGTGGCAGCCGGTGTGCCAGTGGTCGATGGCCGCCATCCAGTTGCGCAGCTCCTCGACGTGCCCCAGCAGGGTCTCCCTGGTCTCCTCGGGCAGGTCGAAGTCGGTGAACAGGATCGGCAGGTCGTGCTCGGTGACCCGCTGGAACTCCCGCATCCTGGCGTTGATCAGGTCGCAGACCACGCGCCGGGCGGCGTGCCGGTCGACGCGGAGGAAGTCCTCGACCACCAGCACCGCGTTGTGGAGCTCGCCCTCGTACTCGATCTCCTTCTGGTAGGAGTGCACGTCGTTGAGCAGGGTCGCCCAGTCCATCGCCGCGGTCTCCATCGCCCGCACCGGCCTGCTCGCGTAGACCTGCGGCGGGACGCGCCGCCCGTGGTTGATGCGGCAGAGGTTCATCGTCAGGTCCGAGCCGAAGGTCTTGCGCCGCATCTCGATGTAGTCCACCGGGTCCGGGATGCGGTTCTGCAGGTGGTTGGCCAGCTCCCACACCCAGCTCTCCAGCATGTCCACCACCGAGGCGCGCATCGAGACCCGGTTCTCGGGGGTCATGTCCGCTGCGGTGCGCTGCCAGAGGTCGGCCAGGCCGCGTTCGAGGCCGTTGCCCGGCTCGGGCGCGTCGCCGTCGAGCGGCATGAGCGCGGCCAGCCGGGCGTTCTGCGCCTTGGCGGCGGCGAGGTTGGCGGGCCTGCCGAAGACGACCGGGTAGTAGTCGTCGCCGTAGGTGCCCCAGACGATCCAGTCGGCGGTCAGGTCCAGCGTCTCGGCGTCCGCGTCCGGCTGCAGCCCCGCCGCGCACAGCGTCAGGTCGTAGGCGCGCAGCTTGGCCTCATCCCACACGCCCTCGTCGAGCGCGCCGGTCGCCGCGGTCCACTCGACCACGTGCTCGCGGGAGCGGTCCAGGTGCTGGTTGAGCCGCAGCGGGAAGGGCATGTCGACCTCGGGCGGGTCCAGCGGCCCGACCGGGCTGAACGGCACGTGGGTGAACCGGGCGAACCGCTGGGGCGACAGCAGCGACGGCACGATCCGCGCCGCCGAGGTGCCCAGGCCCAGCGGCCCGGCCAGCGCGTTGGCGCGGGTGCCGGTGTTCATGTACCGGCTGGACCGCAGGTGCCACTCGTGCCCGCCGGACTGCCAGTCCTGCAGGCCCTTGAGGTAGGCCAGCAGCGCCGCCCGCGCCGCCGGGTCCAGCCCGGCCTCGTCGGCCATCGCCGGGACCTCGGTGACCGCGGTGTGGTCGAACTGGTGCAGCCGGGAGGTGAGCAGGTCGTTGACCCGGTTGGCGGCCTCCTGGGTGCTGATGCCCAGGAACGCCTCCAGCACCAGCACGCCGTTGGACAGCTCGCCCTCGTCGAGCACCTCGCGCTCGTAGGAGAACAGGTCGTTGCGCAGGTGGATTGCGTCGGCGAAGGTGTCGCGCAGCACCAGCATCGGCCGCGCGCCCGCCACCTCGGCGGGGACCTCGGCGTCGGCCACGTGCTCGATGAGGTTGGCCGACCAGGGCGCGCCGCCGACCTTGCGGCGCATCTCGACGTACTCGATGGGGTTGGCGATCCGGCCTGCGTCGATGTTGGCCAGCTCCCACAGCGACTCGTCGAGCAGGGCGGCGGTGCTCTCGATGAACCGCGCCCGCCAGGCCGCCGAGCGGTGCGGGACCGTCCGGTTCCACAGGTCCGCCAGGCCGCGCTCGACCGGGTTCACCGGCTCCGCGGTGATCTCCCCGTCGTGCGGCATGAACAGCTTCAGCCGCTCCAGGTGCTCCTTGCCGCCGTCGATGTCGCGGGGGCGCTTGAACAGCTCCAGGAAGTGGTCGTCGAAGTAGAAGACCCACACGTACCAGTCGGTGACGAGGTTGAGGTTCAGCTCGTCGGCGTCGGGGTGGGTGTAGCTGCAGAGCAGGGCGTAGTCGTGGGCCTCCAGGTCGGCGGCGTCCCAGATGCGCACCCCGTGCTGCGGGGCGTCGACCATGTCCATGGTCCGCGCCCACTCGCGGGTGTGCGCCCTGGCCGCGGCCAGGTTCGGGTTCAACCGCGCCGGGTACGGCACGTAGAACTCGGGCAACTGGAACGGCTGCGGCACGGGCCCCTCGCTTTCCCCGCCGCGCACCCCGGCGGACCGATCTTGCGCGGCCAAGGCAATCAGGGCCGCCCAGCCGGGGCCAGTGGGTCAACACCATCGAGAAACCTGATCCCTCGATCGAGTGATTCATGATCGACCCAGCGTCAGTGTGGTCTCCGCCACTCGGGCGGGTGCCACCCGGACGCGCCGCCCGGGTGCCCGCCACCTCGCCTGCTCGGTGCGATCTGCGCGGTCGGCGGCCGGAAACCCGGTGGTCGTCGCGGCCAAAACCGCCCGCGATGCGGTCCCGCTGCCCTACCCTGAGGTAGGACGGTCTTGACGGTCCGTGCCGAGTCGGTCGCGCACCGTCGTCCGGATCGTCCCGGAATGGCTACTCCAAACGGGTTACGCTCGGTTGGCCTAGTAGCCTTTCCCACCTGTGTCTCAGACCACCGGTCGCCCCCGCCCGCGCTGGGGTGGCCCGGACCGAAGACCGAGGACGGTGTGGGCCAGGACGACCAACTCGCCGCCGCCGAGGCGCTCCGGGCGGACCGGGAGGTGCGCCTGCTCATCGACGCAGGCCGCGCCGACGAGGCGAACATGCTGTTCGACCAGCTGCTCGCCAAGGTGCCGCCGGGTCTGGCGCCGTGGACGCGCGCGGCCATCCTGACCCGCAGGGCGGTCTCGGCCTGGCGGCTGCGGCGCATCCCGCTGGCCCTGGAGCTGGCCGCCGAGGGCTGGAGCGACATCGACGCCGAGCAGCCCCGCGGCTCGTTCGCGGCCGACACCCTGCACCGGCTGGGTTACCTTTTGGAGGGCATCGGCCACCGCCGGGCGTCGCTGGACATCACCCGCGTGGCCGTCGAAGTCGCACGCAAGGGTGACGACGTGGAGATCCTGGCGCACGCGCTGCAGAACCTGGGCGGGACGCTCAACTTCCGCGCCTGCGAGCAGCCCCCGGCCGAGGCCGAGGCCAGCTACCGGGAGGCCATCGCGGCCTTCGAGGAGGGCCTGGGCCTGGTCACCGGGGGGCGCATCCACCTGGCCCTGCTCGCCGCCTACGGCGCGTCGCTGGCCGGGCTCGGCGAGCTGGACGAGGCCGAGCGCATCGCCAACCGGACGCTGGAGCTGGCCGCCCCGGGCCCGGACGTGTGGGCCGAGTCGGTCGGCAACTGGGTGCTGGCCCGCATCCGCTGGCAGACCGGCGACCTCGACGCGGCCACCCAGCACGGCATCACCGCCGTCGAGTGCGCCGAGCAGATCAACGACGTGGCCCTGCTCCAGCGCTACTCCGAGGACCTGGCCAACATCTGCCGGGACAACGGCGACCACGCCGGCGAGGCCGCGGCCCTGCGCCGCACGGTGATGGCCCGGCGGACCGCGGTCGAGACCCTGCAGGAGGGCCTGAGCCAGGCCCTGGAGCAGCGCCGCCTGGCCATCCGCGCCCAGCGCCTGGCGATGGCCGCCCAGGAGGCCGCCGCCCGCGACCCGCTGACCGGCCTGGCCAACCGCCTCGGCCTGGAGCACACCGCTCCTGAGCTGCTCGAACGCGCCATCGCCAGCGGCCGGGTGCCGTGGCTGGTGCTCATCGACGTCGACTGGTTCAAGGGCGTCAACGACGCCGCGGGCCACGCCGCGGGCGACGCGGCGCTGCGCGAGATCGCCCAGGTCTTGCGCAACGAGTGCCGGGTCGGCGACCTGATCGCCCGGTGGGCGGGCGACGAGTTCGTCGTCGTCCTGGTCGACAACCCGGCCGACCACGCCCACGACGTCCCGGTCGGCGTCTCGGTCGCCGAGCGGGTGCGCACCGCCGTCGACCAGCACGACTGGACCGCCGTGCTCGGCACCACCCAGCGGCCGACGGTCAGCATCGGCGTGGCGACCGGCCCGCACTCGCTGGAGAAGCTGTTCGCCAACGCCGACATCGCCCTCTACCGGGCCAAGCGCCGCGGGCGCAACCGGGTCGAGGTGCACTCCTCGGTCGGCGACTACGCGATCAACCCGCCGCGGTAGGCCACCAGCGCGGCCTGCACCCGGTTGCTGGCGCCGATCTTGCCCAGCACCGCGGAGACGTAGCCCTTGACCGTGGTCTCCGACAGGTGCAGCTCGCGCCCGATCTCGGCGTTGGACAGCCCGCGCCCGATCAGGGTCACCACGTCGCGCTCGCGCTCGGACAGCGTGGCCAGCCGCTCGCGGGCGGGCTCGGCCGCGCGCTCGCCGACGGCCATCGCGTTGACCACCCGCGCGGCCACCGTCGGGTCGAGCACGACGCCGCCCGCGGCCAGGTCGTGCACCGCCTTGATCAGGTACGCCGGGTCGACGTCCTTGAGCAGGAACCCGGAGGCGCCCAGCCGCAGCGCGCGGCGGACGTAGTCGTCCATGTCGAAGGTGGTGAGCATGCACACCGCGGGCGGGTCGACCAGCGCGGTGATCGCCCGCAGCGCGGTGATGCCGTCGGTGTCGCCCATGCGGATGTCCAGCAGCACGACGTGCGGCCGGTGCAGGCGCACGGCGTCGGCGACCCCGTGCCCGCTGGCGCACTCGGCGACGACCTCGATGTCGGGCGCGCTCGTCAGGATCGTCCGCAGGCTCGTGCGGACCAGGTCCTCGTCGTCGGCGACGATCACTTTCAGCATGCGCCCTCCCCGAAGGGTGCCCTTTTCGGAAGCTTACCGGGAGGCCGGGGAGGGGCCGAAGCTGAAAGCCTTTCGCAACTGCGCCACGCACCGGTAACGTGACCGAACGTCACAAGGCGAGAGGAGCATCCCCGGTGCGAGTCCTCATCCCCGCCGCGACGTGCGTGACGGTCCTGGCCTCCCTGCTCCCGGCCCCCGCCGCGGCCGAGGTCACCCCGCCCGCCACCGCCGCGACCGACTACTGCGTCGGCCAGTGCGCCGACATCAACCCGCCCGGCCAGAACGGCAGCGCCACGCTCGCCGAGATCCTGGCCCACCAGGTGCTCGGCACCCGGCCCCGGCACGCCGACGACCAACTCGGCAAGTACGCCGCGCTGGCGACCGGGTACCCGGCGCTGACCACCGACAAGATCGCCCAGTACTTCAACGACGCCTCCTTCGGCGTGCCCCCGGCCCAGGTCGAGAGCACCACCAAGCCGCGGGCGGACGTGACGATCGTGCGCGACAAGGCGACCGGCACACCGCACATCACCGGCACTACCCGTTCCGGCACGATGTTCGGCGCCGGGTACGCCGCCGCGCAGGACCGGCTGTTCGTCATGGACGTGCTGCGCCGCGTCGGCCGCGGCCAGCTCACCCCGTTCGCCGGCGGCGCGGCCGCCAACCAGCAGCTGGAGCAGGGCTTCTTCGCCGACGCGCCGTACACCGAGGCCGACCTCCAGCGCCAGATCGACGACGCCGCCGCGGCGGGCCCGCGCGGGGCGCAGGCGATGGCGGACGCGCGCGACTACGTCGAGGGCGTCAACGCCTACATCAGCCGCGCGCACAGCGGCCGGTACTTCCCCGGCGAGTACGTCCTGCTCGGCCACATCGACGCGATCACCAACGCGGGCCGCATCGAGCCGTTCAAGCTGACCGACCTGGCCGTCATCGCCGCGGTGATCGGCTCGCAGTTCGGCGCGGGCGGCGGTGGCGAGGTGCAGGCCGCGGTCGCCAAGCTGGCCATCCAGGAGCGCTACGGCCTGGCCGAGGGCGAGCGGATCTGGCGGTCGCTGCGCACCGCCGACGACCCCGAGCACATCCAGACCGTCCACACCGGCGCCCGCTTCCCGTACGCGCTCCCGCCCGCCAACCCGCGCGGCGCGGCCATGCCGGACCCCGGCTCGGTCGTGCGCCAGCCGCTGGTGTTCGACCGGACGGGCGCGCAGACCGCCGCGGTGCAGCGCAAGGACTTGGCGACGCCCAAGGGCGGCCCGCAGACCATCGAGGTCGCGCGCGGCCTGCTCGCCGACGGCGTCCTGCCCGGCGACCTGCTGGCCGACAAGCGCGGCATGTCCAACGCGCTGCTGGTCTCCGGCGCGCACACCGCCAGCGGCAACCCGGTCGCGGTGTTCGGGCCGCAGACGGGCTACTTCGCCCCGCAGCTGCTCATGCTGCAGGAGTTGCAGGGGCCGGGGATCAGCGCGCGCGGCGCGTCGTTCGCGGGGATCAGCTTCTACGTGCTGCTGGGCCGCGGCCAGGACTACGCCTGGAGCGCGACGTCCTCGTCGCAGGACATCATCGACACCTACGCCGTCGAGCTCTGCTCGCCCAGCGGCCCCCCGACCCTGGGCAGCAACCACTACCTGCACCGCGGCCAATGCCTGCCGATGGAGGTCGTGGAGCGGCGCAACTCCTGGTACTGGTCGGTGGGCAGCCCGGTCGACGCCGGGTCGTACACGCTGCGGGCCTACCGGACGAAGTACGGTCCGGTGACGCACCGGGCGACCATCGGCGGCAAGCCGGTGGCCTACACCCGGCTGCGGTCGACCTACCTGCACGAGCTGGACTCGGTCATCGGCTTCCAGGAGTTCAACGACCCGGCGGCGATCCGGTCGGCGGCGGACTTCCAGCGCGCCGCCTCGCACATCGGCTACACGTTCAACTGGTTCTACGCCGACGCCGACGACATCGCGTACTACAACTCGGGCAACAACCCCGTCCGCGACCCCGCCGTCGACCCCGGGATGCCGGTGCTGGCCAACGCCGGCTACGACTGGGCGGGCTGGAACCCCGACACCAACCGCGCGGCGTACACCCCCTACGAGTCGCATCCGCAGGTGGTGAACCAGGACTACATCATCTCGTGGAACAACAACCAGGCGCCCGGGACCGCGGCGTCCGGGCTGGAGCGCGGCGCCGTGCACCGCGGTGACCTGTTGGACTCGCGGGTGCGCGCACTGGTCGCCGAGGGCGGTGTCACCCGGGTCAGCCTGACCCAGGCGATGGCCGAAGCCGCCCTCGCCGACCTGCGCGCCGAGCGCGTGCTGCCGCTGCTGCTGCGCGTCATCGGCTCCGACCCGTCGGTCGACCCGGCCCTGCGCTCCCTGCGCGACTGGCTGGCCGCCGGGGGCCTGCGCAAGGCCAACGGCCGGGTGTACGAGCACGCCGACGCCATCCGCATCATGGACGCCTGGTGGCCGCTGCTGGTCCGCGCGCAGTTCGCCCCCGGACTCGGCGACGCGGCGTACGCGGAGCTGACCCGGGTGCTGAAGGTGGACGAGTCGCCGTCCAACGGCAACGCCCACCAGGGCTCGTCCTACCAGGCGGGCTGGTGGGGCTTCGTCCACAAGGACCTGCGCGCGGTGCTGGGCGAGCCGGTCGCGTCACCGCTGGGCGCGGAATTCTGCGGTGGCGGCGACCTCGCCCGCTGCCGGCAAATCCTGGTCGACACCCTGCGCACCGCCGCGGCGACCCCGGCGACCACCGTCTACCCGGGCGACGGCGACTGCGCCGCAGGCGACCAGTGGTGCGCCGACGCCATCATCCACAACGCCCTCGGCGGGATCACCCACGAGCCGATCTCCACCCAGAACCGCCCGACCTACCAGCAGATCGTCGAATTCCCCGCCCGCCGCGGCGCCGTGACGGCCACCGCAGGCCACGGACGCGGGCTCCCCGGCCACCCGCGGTCCTACACCCGCCCGGCCTGACCGTCCCAGACGCCAAGGGGCGCGGGCGTTGTCCTGGTGGACAACACCCGCGCCCCTTGTGCTGACTACGCAGGCTTGAGCGCGTCCATCAGCTTCACACGCGCGCCGCTGCGCATCACGGCGTTGCGGTAGATGCGGCCCGACAGCCACACCAGGGCCGGGATCAGGGCCGCGGTCAGGACCACGGCGAGGATCGCCTGCCACGCGGGCACCCCGCCCATCGCCATGCGCATCGGCATGAGGGTGGGGGAGAAGACCGGGATCAGCGAGAGGGTCTCGACCAGCTTGTTCCCCGGGTCCGACGGCAGCACCGAGATGCCGACGACGTAGCCCAGGATGACGAACATCAGCGGCGGCGTGATCACCCCGCCGACGTCCTCCTGCCGCGACACCAGCGCCGCCAGCGCCGCGAACAGCAGCGAGTACGCCAGGAAGCCGAGCAGGAACCACACGACCAGCCAGATGACGGTCCCGACCGCCGTCGACAGGCTGATCGTCAGCACGTCGAACGCCAGCGCCGCGGCGATGCCGATGCCGCCGACCACGGCCATCTGCACCAGCCCGATCAGGCCGATGCCCAGCACCTTGCCCGCCATCAGCTGCCACGGCCGGATCGTGGCCAGCAGCAGCTCGACGACCCGGCTGGACTTCTCCTCGACCACGCCGGTGGCCACCATCTGCCCGTTGAGCAGCAGCGACATGTAGATCAGCACGCCCGCGACCATCCCGATCACCAGCTGCTGTCCGTCGTACTCCTGCGGCGGCTCGATCGGCCGCACCTCGACCCGCGCCTGCGCGACGGTCTCGTTGACCGCGGCCGGGTCGCCGCCGAGGCCGGTGATGGCCTCGTTGAACGCGACCTGCCCGGCGAGCACGTTGAGCACGTCCTCCAGCGAGCCGTCGAGGTCCTGCTGCACCACCACGGCGAAGGTGTCGCCGGAGGGCACGAGCAGGGCGTCGAGGTCGCCCGCCGCCAGGTCGGCGCGGCCCGCGGCCTCGTCGGTGACCGCGCGGGTGTCGATGGTGCGCCCGATGGTGGTCGCCGTCGCCTTCAGCGGCTGCTCCAGCGACGCGGTCGGCCCGAGCAGGCCGACGGTGGCGTCGGAGCCGCCGGAGATCAGCTTCATCAGCAGGCTGAACCCGACCAGCAGGACGAGCGTGACGCCGGTGAGGGCGATGAACGCCTTCGACCGCACCTTGGTCTTGATCTCGCGGCCCGCGACCAGGCCGACGGCCTGCCAGTTCCCCAACTGCACGTCCGGCATGTCGCTCACGCCGATCCCTCCCCGGTAACCACGCTGCGGAACAACTCGGTCAGCGACTGCCTGCGCCTGCTGAACTCGGTGACCGGCCCGGTGGCCAGCGCCGCGCGCAGCACGGCCTGGTCGTCGGCGCCCTCGCCGAGCTCCAGCTCGGTCCGCGGCCCGTCCTGGGCGACCACGGTCACGTTCGGCACCCCGTCGGCCCACCCGGGCCCGGCGTTCGGCGCCTCCACCACCAGCCGCGTCGTCCCCGAAGACCGCAGCGCCTCAACGGTGTCGCACGCCTCCATCCGTCCATTGCGGACGATGCCGACCCGGTCGCAGAGCCGCTCCACCAGGTCGAGCTGGTGGCTGGAGAACACCACCGGCACCCCGTCGCGCGCCTTGTCCTTGAGCACCCCGCTCATGACGTCGACGGCGACCGGGTCCAGGCCGGAGAACGGCTCGTCGAGGACGAGGATGAGGGGGTTGTGCACCAGGGCGGCGGCCAGCTGCACGCGCTGCTGGTTGCCCAGGCTCAGCTGCTGCACCTCGTCATCCCACCGCTGCGCCACCCCGAGCCGCTCGGTCCACTCCCGCACCGACCGCTCGGCCGCCGCGGCGGAGAGCCCGTGCAGCCGCGCCAGGTAGACCAGCTGCTCGCCGACCTTCATCTTGGGGTAGAGCCCGCGCTCCTCCGGCATGTACCCGATGTGCCGCCGCGTGGTCGGCGTGATGGGCGCCCCGTCCCACCGCACCTCCCCACCATCAGCCGCCAACACCCCGAGCGCGATCCGCATCGTGGTCGTCTTCCCGGCCCCGTTGCTCCCGACGAACCCGAACAGCTCCCCAGCCCGAACGTCGAACGTCATCTCCCGCAACGCCACGACGTCTCCATACCTCTTGGAGATCCCATCGATCTCCAGACGGCGACCCATCCGCCACTCCCCTCGATCATCCTCACCTGGGCGAACACCCCCCATCCTGCCCTCCCCGGGCGAAACGGACATCCGGCAGGGCCCCTAGTGGCCGCCCCGAACCCGGGCGGGGGGTATGGTGACCCCTGGCAAGCCCTCGTAGCTCAGGGGATAGAGCATCGGTTTCCTAAACCGTGTGTCGCAGGTTCGATTCCTGCCGGGGGCACTGGCGATCCGCCTGCGGTAGGTGGCGGTGGGCGGCTACCGGCTGGTCCCGCCGCCCGCAGCCCCGGTTCCGTGGGCGCGCCCTTCCCGGTCCCGACTCGTGTACGCCCGGTATCGCCAGCCCGTGAAGATGGCGATCAGCAGGGCTGGCCAGAAGTTGCCGTATACGACGCTCAGGCTCAGGGTTTCGCCGATGTGGCCCACAATCGATCCCGGCGATTGCAGGCCAATCCAGAATCCGGCGAGTCCGGCGTAGGAGATAGCGCTCACCACCCCCAGCAGCACAAGGCCGCCGCTGCGCCGCCGCGCGAGGGTTGGGAGGGTGGCTGCCAGGACGAGGGCGTAGCCGAGGATTCCGGCCCACCACGGCCAGCTGGTCCAGAAATCGAATCGGCGGGTGAACGTCGTCCACAGGCCGTCCGGGGTCTTGTCGAGCCAAGCGGTGATCGCCAGCGGGACCGCGCCCTGCAGAACGCAGAGGGTGGCGGCGGCCAGCGCGGAGTGCGGCAACGGCCCCAGCTGCCTCGTCTGCGCGGCAGAGACCCCCATAGCAGGAAACGTACCTGTCCGGCACAGTCGTTGTTCCTGGAACGCCCCAAAGGCCGCTGACCGGTAGCTCGACCGCCGAGGGCACAACCGCGCTGCAACCGCCGTGCGTTAGCCAGGGGGAAAGCATGCAGACGGGAGGCGGGCGAAGTGGTGCGGACAGCGGTGTTGTGCGCGGTCGTCGCGGTGGCGACGGTCGGGTCGGTTTCTGGGGCGCCTGAGGTGGGGTTGGCGGCGTGCGGGGACGCGGTCGTGTCGGTGGGCGACTACGGCACCTATGAAGGCACCGGCGGTTCCGGCGTCCGCAACTTCACCTTCCTGGTCTCGGTGGCCCCCGCCGCCGGGTGCGCCGCCACCGGGTCGGTGCAGGTGCAGGCGGTCAGCGGGACCGCGGTGGCGCCGGGGGACTTCCAGGCGACCACGACCACGGTGAGCTGGAACGGCGAGACCGCCCCGCGCACGGTCGTCGTCCCCGTCGTCGCCGATGCCACCGCCGAGAGCACCGAGACGTTCACCGTCGTGCTCAGCAACCCGGTCAACCTGGTGATCGGGGACGGGAGCGCGGTCGGCACCGTCATCGACGACGACGATCCGCCGCAGCGGACAGGCGTCGACGGGGGGAAGATCTGCTGGGGGACCGACCGCGTCGCCACCGCAGGCCAGGAGAGCTGCCGGGTCGAGATCAGGACGAACTTCCCCGCCCGCGCGCCGATCACCGTGCACTTCCGGACGATCGCGCTGGCCAAGCCGGTCGGCTACGTGCCGGTGCGGGACGGGTTGATCACCATTCCGGTGGGCAGCACGGTCGGGGTGGCCGAGATCCCGCTGGTGCCCGGGCCGCGGCCGCCGGAGGAGCGCTTCGGGTTCGAGCTGTTCGACCCCTCGGCGGGCGTGCTGGGCAACGCCAAGACCGTGGTCACCATCCTGGCCCGGTGACCTGGCGCAGCTCGGCGAGCGCGCCCTGGATCTGGGCCTGCTCGTCGGCGTCGGGCACCCCGGCGCGCAGGACGGCGGCGCGTTCGAGTTCGCGGCGGGCCTCGGCGACGCGGCCCGCCGCGAGGTGGGCGCGGCCCAGGTGGGCGGTGGCGGCGGCCTCGCCGTGGCGGTCGCCGACGGCGCGGCTGGCCGCCAGGGCCGCGGCGAAGTGCTCGGCCGCCGGGTCGGGGGCGCCCCGGTCCAGGTGCACCCGGCCCGCGTCGAGCAGGCACTCCCACTCCAGCCACCGGTCGCCCAGCTCGCGGCTGATGGCGATGGCCCGCTCGACGGCCGCCAGCGCCCCGGCGTGCTCGCCGAGCTGCAGGCGGGCCTCGCCGATGGTGTCCAGGGTGGCCGCGACCAGGCGGTCGTGGCCCAGCTCGGCGAAGGTGCCCAGGGCGTCGGTCAGCGGGCCCAGGCTCGACTCCGCCCGGCCCATCCGCACGTAGGTGTGCCCGAGGTTGCGCTGGGCCAGCGCCCGGCCCAGCGCGTTCCCGGCCGCGGCGCAGGTGGCCACCGCCCGCTCGTGGGCGACGACGGCCTCGTCGAAGCGGCGCAGCTCGGCCAGGGCGTTGGCGATGTTGTTGAGGACGTGGCCCTCCCCGGCGGCGTCGCCCGCCGCCTGCGCCGCCCGCAGCGCGGCCCGGTTGGTGGCCAGGGCGTCGGCGAAGCGGCGGGTCATGAAGTAGGCGACGCCGAGGCCGCGCAGGGTCTCGGCCTCGGCGCGCGGGTCGCCCGCGGCGGCCTCGGCGGCGACCGCGCACACCCGCGTGCGCAGGTGCCAGTGGCCGGTCGCGTCGTGGTAGCTGGTGAGCAGGTAGGTCAGCTGCCAGGCCGCGTCGGGCCTGCCGTGGGCCAGGGCCAGCCGGACCACCGGCAGCACGTTGTCCCGCTCGCCGTTGAGGAACGCCAGCGCGGCGTGCCGGTCGTCGGGGAAGGGCAGCCGGTCGGGCCGGAACCGCGGCCGGGGTTCCACCGCGTCGCGCCGCGGGTCGATGACGGCGTTGGCGGCCGCGGCGACCACCAGGTACCAGTCCAGCAGCCGGTCCACCGCCGCCGCGCGCTCCTCGGCGGGCACCTCGGCCCGGACCCGCTCGGCGGCGAACTCCCGGGTCAGGTCGTGGGCGCGGTAGCGCTCCGGGCCGACCGGGGCGAGCAGGTGCCCGCCCGCGAGCGCGGCGAGCGCGCCCGCCGCCTCCGCCACGCCGATCCCGCACAGCGCCGCGCCCGCTCCGGGCGTCACGGTCGGCCCCGGGACCAGGCCGACCATCCGGAACATCGCCGCCTGCGCCGCGGGGAGCGGGCGGTACGCGCTGGCCAGCACAGCGCCCACCGTCCGCGGGTCGCCGTCGACGGCCAGCCCGTCCAGCCTGCCCGCGGTGGCCAGCTCGTCCGCCGTCGCGGCCAGCGTCGTGGCGGGGGCCCCGAGCAGCCGGGCGGCGATGATCCGCAGCGCCAGCGGCATCCCGCCGCACAGCCGGGCCAGCCGGGCCGCGGCGACCGGCTCCTGCCGGACCCGGGCCTCGCCGAGCACCCGGGTGAGCAGCGCGAGCGAGTCGGCGTGGTCGAGGGCGTCCACCGCGACCGGGCGGACGGCGTGCCGGGTGCCCAGGGCGGCCAGGGTCGCGCGGCTGGTCACCACCAGCGCGCTGGACCCCGCGCCGGGCACCAGCGGCAGCACCTCGTCCACCCGGGCGGCGTTGTCCACCAGCACCAGGCAGCGGCGGGCGCGCAGCAGCGACCGGTACAGCGCGGCGCGCTCGGCCGGGTCGGCGGGCACCCGGTCGTCGGGCACGTCCAGCGAGCGCAGCAGGTGGGTGAGCGCGTCGCCGGTGGCGGCGAGGTCGACGTAGAGCTGGCCGTCGGGGAAGCAGGCGGCGACCCGGTGGGCCCACTGCACCGCCAGCGCGGTCTTGCCCATGCCCGCCGCGCCGGTGATCACCACGACCGGCCGCTCGGCCCCCGCGACCACGTCGTCGAGGGCGCCCAGCTCGGCGGCGCGGCCGGTGAAGTAGCCGACGGGCGCGGGCAGCTGGGCGGGGGCGGCGCCGTAGGCGGGCTCGGCGGCCAGCGCCGGGTCGCGGCGCAGGATCGCGGTGTGCAGGGCGGCCAGGTCGGGGCCGGGGTCGGCGCCGTACTCCTCGGCCAGGTCGCGGCGCACCCGGTCGAACACGGCGAGCGCCTCGGCGTGCCTGCCGCAGCGGTGCAGGGCCAGCATCGCCAGCCCGGCCATCCGCTCGCGCAGCGGGTGGCCCGCCAGCAGCCGGGGCAGCTCGCGGGCGGCCTCGTCGTGCCCGCCGAGGCGCAGCTCGGCCTCCCACAGGTCCTCCACCGCCGTCAGCCGCTGCTCGGCGAGGTCGGCCACGGCGTGCCCGCCCCAGCCCGCCAGCGGGGTGTCGGCGAACGGCTCGCCCCGCCAGAGCCCGATGGCCTCGCGCAGCAGCGGGGCGGCCCGCTCGGGGGTGTGCCCGCGGGCGGCGCGGACCAGCGCGGCGAAGCGGTGGGCGTCCACCGCGTCCGGGTCGATGTCGAGGGCGTAGCCGGGGTCGCGGGTCACCAGCACGCCGCCGAAGCCCGCGGCGGTCAGCGCGGTGCGCAGCCGGGCGACGTGGCTGTGCAGGGTCTTGACGGCGGTGCGCGGCGGCCGGTCGCCCCACAGGACGTCCACCAGCCGGGTCGCCGAGAGCACCGTGCCCGCGTGCAGGGCGAGCACGCCCAGCACGGCGCGTTGCCGCGCGCCGTGCAGCTCTGCCCGCCCGGCGGGACCGACGGCCTCGACCGGTCCCAGGACACCGAGCCATCCGGGTCCGGTCACCCCAGGTCGCCTCCGTGCGTCATCGCCCGAGGCGAGCGTAGCCGGCCGGGCAGACGGGCAAATCGGCCAACCGGGTACCGGACAACCGTCCCGCAACCCGGCTGCAACCGCCCGGACGCACGCTCGGGACGACTCGACCACCCGAGGGAGAGGTTCCCCATGTCCCCAACCCTGCTGCGGCGGCGCCTGCCGCTCGCCGCCGTCGTGGCCTTAGCGGCCACCCTCGCGCCCGCGCTGGGCACCGCCGCCGCCGCGCCCGCCCCCGCCCAGTCCAGCCGGTGCGGCCCGATGGACGTCACCATCGTCATGGACACCACCGGCAGCATGGGCGGCGCGCTGGCGAACGTGCAGTCCGGGCTCTCGGCGATCCTGTCGGACGTGGTCGCCCTGTCCGGCGGCGACTACAAGCTCGGCCTGGTCAGCTTCAAGGACAACGTGACCGTGGACGTCGACCTCGCCGCGGGCAACCAGGCCGCGGTGTCGGCCCAGCTCGGCGCGCTCACCGCGACCGGTGGCGGCGGCGAGCCGGAGGCGTCCGACGAAGCGCTCAACACCGCGGTCAACAACCTGCCCGCGGGCGCCCGCCCGCAGACCGGGAACTTCGCGGGCACCTGGCGCAGCAACGCGACCAAGCACGCGATCATGGTCACCGACGCCCGCCCCGGCGGCTTCGACGACGCCCACACCGCCGCCGACGTGGCCAGCGCCCAGCAGGTGGCGCTCGACGCGCAGACCAGGGGCATCAAGCTGACCCCGATCTACGTGCCCACCTCGACCGCGTTCAGCGGCACCATCGTGCCGATCATGCAGAACTACGCCACGACCACGGGCGGCAACTTCTACCAGACCACCCCCACCGGCAGCGACACCGCGGCGCTCATCCGCCGCGCGCTGATCAACTGCAACCCGACCGACGTCTACATGCGCGACAACACCGGCGACGCCGGGGTCGAGCCGCTGGTGTCGGGGTCGGCGTACACCAGCCCGGACATCCGGGTGTGCACCACGCCGTCGCCGTGCTCGGGCACCAACCCGGTCGCGGGCCAGACGAACTACGTCTACGTGCAGCTGAACAACCCCGGCCCGGGCGGCAGCGGCCCTGACCTCGGCACGTTGCGGCTGTACTACACCGCCCAGGGCGGCGGGGCGCAGTGGCCCGTGCACTGGACCGAGTTCGGCTCCGAGTCCGGCGTCAGCGTGCCGCCGGGCGGCACCACCGTGATGATCGAGTGGCCGAACGTGCCCGGCCCCGGCCACTTCTGCCTGCTGGCCCGCTGGGAGTCGGCGTCGGACCCGATGACCTTCGCCGAGACCACCGCCACGCACACCAACGCGCGCAACAACAACAACATCGCGTGGCGCAACGTGAACTCGGTGGCGGCGCTGCCGGGCACCAAGCCGATCACCCGCCCGTTCACCCTGGGCAACCCGTTCCGCGAGCCGCTGGTCACCGACCTGGTCCTCGCGGGCGGTGAGCGGCCCTTCGGCGGCAGGCTGGTCGTCGACCTCGGCCCGGACCTGATGCAGCGCTGGCGGGCCGCAGGCGGCAAGGCCGAGGGCGTGCGCCAGGTCGGCGAGACCCAGCTGGAGATCGTCGACCAGCGCCGGGCGGTGCTGCACGGCCTGGCGCTCAAGCCGGGCGAGCGGGTGCTGACCACGCTGACCTTCACCGCGTCCGACCGCGCGGCCCCGGGGCAGAGCGTGCGGATGTACCAGACCGACCAGCGCGGCGAGGACATCGGCGGCGTGGAGTTCGTCATCGGCCGCCAGTGATGAGGGGGTGACCGGCGCCCGGCCGTCCGATGTGGACGGCCGGGCGCCGTCGCCTGCCCGGGGCGGTCGGGCAGACTGGTCGGGTGCGGATTCCTCGGGTCGTGGTGGACGCGGTGGGGCGGGACGCGGTCTGGTCGGCGGACCACGAAGGGCTCAGCGGCGGGGTGTGGCGGACGACGGGCGCCGCGGGCACGTTCTACGTCAAGCACGGCGGCGAGGCCGTCGACGAGCACGAGCGGCTGCGGTGGCTGGACGGGCGGGTGCCCGTCGCCGAGGTCGTCGCCTGCGCGGACGCCTGGCTGGTGCTGGCCGACGTGCAGGCCCCGTCGCTGCAGGCGGCGCCGGTCGACCCCGCGGCCACGGGCGCGGCGATGGGCCGCACCCTGCGCGCCCTGCACGCGATCCCGGTCGCCGGGTGCCCCTTCGACGCGGGCCGCGACGCCGCGATCGCCGCCGCCCGGCGCAACGTCGCCGCGGGCCGGGTCGACCCGGAGGACTTCGACGCCGACCACGCGGGCTGCACCCCCGAGGAGCTGCTCGACCGGCTCGTCCGGCTCAGACCCGCCGCGGAGGACGCCGTCGTCGCGCACGGGGACTTCACCCCGGCCAACGTGCTCATCCGGCCCGACGGCTCCTGCGTGCTGATCGACCTCGCGCGCCTGGGCCGGGCCGACCGCTACCGGGACATCGCCCTGGCCGAGCGCGAGCTGGCGGCCGACGACGCCTTCGACGCCTTCCTCGACGCCTACGGCCTGACCAGCATCGATCCGCACCGGATGTACTGGTACCGGCTGCTCGACGAACTGCTGTGAAACCGCGCTGAAACCGCCCTGATCCGGGCGCGCCGCAGGCTGTGCCCATGACCGACGCGATCACCGTCGTGGGGCTGCGCAAGTCCTTCGGCGACCACACCGTCCTCGACGGCATCGACATCCGGGTCCCGGCAGGCACGATCTTCTCGCTGCTGGGCCCCAACGGCGCGGGCAAGACCACGACCGTCAACATCCTCACCACGCTCATCAGCGCCGACGGCGGCGACATCGCCGTGGCCGGGCAGCGCGAGCCCGCCGCGATCCGGGCCGCGATCGGGGTGACCGGGCAGTTCTCCGCGGTGGACAACCTGCTCACCGGCGAGGAGAACCTGGTCCTCATGGCCGACCTGCACCACCTCGGCCGCCGCGCGGGCCGCAGGCGCGCCGCCGAGCTGCTGGAGCGCTTCGACCTCGTGGCCGCGGCCAAGAAGACCGCGGCCACCTACTCCGGGGGCATGCGCCGCAGGCTCGACCTGGCCATGACCCTGGTCGGCGGCCCCCGGCTGATCTTCCTGGACGAGCCGACCACCGGCCTGGACCCGCGCAGCCGCCGCGGCATGTGGGAGGTCATCCGCGACCTCGTGCGCCAGGGCACCACGGTCTTCCTGACCACCCAGTACCTGGAGGAGGCCGACCAGCTCGCCGACCGCATCGCGGTGCTCAACGGCGGCCGGATCGTCGCCGAGGGCAGCGCCGACGAGCTGAAGCGGATGATCCCCGGCGGGCACGTGCGGCTGCGCTTCGCCGACGCCCGCGGCCTGGAGTCGGCCGCCTACGCCCTCGGCGACGTCCACCGCGACGAGCTGACCCTGCACGTGCCCAGCGACGGCAGCCTGCGCTCGGTCAAGGCCCTGCTCGACCGCCTCGACGACGAGTCCATCGAGGTCGAGCACCTGTCCATCCACACGCCCGACCTCGACGACGTCTTCATCGCCCTGACCGACAAGGAGCCCGCCCGATGAGCCACGCCCTGGCCGACTCGGCCACCATGCTGCGCCGCAACCTCAAGCACCTGCTGCGCTACCCGTCGGTGACGATCATGCTCGCCGGGTTCCCGATCCTGTTCCTGCTGCTGTTCGTCTACGTCTTCGGCGGCACGCTCGGCGCCGGGCTCGGCGGGTCCGGGGGCCGGTCGGACTACATCGAGTACGTCGTCCCCGGCATCCTGCTCATGGCCATCGCCAGCGCGGCGCAGGGCACGGCGATCTCGGTGGCCACGGACATGACCGAGGGCATCATCGCCCGCTTCCGCACGATGAACATCGCCCGGGTGTCCGTCCTCACCGGACACGTCCTGGGCAGCATGATCCAAACGCTGGTCGGCATCGCGCTGGTGCTCGGCGTCGCCGTGCTCATCGGCTTCCGGCCCAGCGCCAGCCCGCTGGAGTGGCTGGGCGTGCTCGGGTTCGTCGTGCTGGTCACCTTCGCCATCGTCTGGTTCTCCGTCGCGCTGGGCCTGGTGTCCAAGACGGTGGAGGGCGCGAGCAACCTGCCGATGCCGCTGATGTTCCTGCCGTTCCTGGGCAGCGCGTTCGTGCCCACCGACTCGATGCCCGCCGGGCTGCGCGCCTTCGCCGAGCACCAGCCGTTCACCCCGATCATCGAGACGATCCGCGGCCTGCTGACCGAGGCCCCGGTGAGCAGGGGTTGGGTCGCGGTCGGCTGGTGCGTCCTCATCGCCCTGGTCGGCTACCTCTGGTCGCGCAGGCTGTTCAACCGCGACCGCTGAGCACGGCCAAGGCGGCCAGCCGCAGCTCCTCCCGGCCCAGCCCGGCGTACGCCGACACCGCGTCGGCGTACGCCGGGCCGTCGGCGTCCCGCGCCGCCGCGCGCGCCGCGGCCACGGCCATCGTCGGCTGGAAGTTGCGCAGGTAGCCGCAGGCCTCGGCGAGCGCGACCAGCCGCGCGCCGCGGGGGTCGCCGCCCGCGAGGTCGACCATCCCCAGCGCCAGCAGGTGCGCGCCCCACAGCGGAAGCTGCATCAGGTACGGCGGCGGCTGCTCGACCGGGTTGGCGAGCATCCCCAGCAGCCGGTCGGCTAGCTGCGCCGCGGTGTCGGCCACCAGGTCGACCGCGCCGTGGCGGGCGTGCGCGACGACGGCGACGCAGCGCGCCTCCAGCGCCCACAGGTCGAACCCCGGCGGGTCGCCGCCCGCGTACAGCTCCCCGACCGCGCAGACCTGGTCGAGCACCCGCCGCCACAGCGCCAGCCCCGCGTCGACCTCGCCGCGGGCGATGCGCACCTCGGCCAGCACGCCGAGGTCGTAGGCGGGGGTGCCGCTGTCCACGTCGCCGCGGGTCACCCGGTCCAGCCACCGGCCCGCCTCGTCGACCTCGCCTGCGGCCAGGGCCGCCAGCACCATCCACCAGCGCAGGCCCACCACGTCGGCGGTCGCGCCCAGGCGCTCCATCACCGGCAGGGCGGCCAGCAGGTGCGCGCGGCAGCGCTGCCCGTCGTCCACCCGCTGGGCGAGCTCGGCGCAGCGGCCGTGCGCCTGCGCCCACTGCCAGGGCGTGGCCCGCTCGTCGGCGGCCGCCACCGCCAGCTCGCCCGCCGCCAGCGCGGCGTCGAGGTCGCCGTCGTGCTCGTGGTCGTAGCTGGCCAGCGCCGCCGCCGCGGAGGTGTGGGCCGGGTGCTCGCCGTCGGGTTGGGCGCCGACCAGCAGGTGCGCGAACGCCCGGACGGTCGTGTCCGGCGGCCCGGTGAGCATCCGGGCGAGCGCGTCGAACACCGGGCCGTCGCGCTTCCCGCCCGCCATGTAGCCGTACCAGGCGGTCAGGGTCAGCGCGGTGACCGCCGGGTCGGACGGCTCCGCGGCCAGCAGCGCGGGCTCGACCTCGGCGACGACCGCGGCCAGCCGGGTGTAGTTGGACTCGATGACCCACAGGCCCATCAGCACCGCGGCGACGGCCGGGTGCGGGGCCAGGCGCAGGGCGCGCAGGAGGTTGTCCTCCTCGGCGCGCACCAGCGGCGCGGCGGCGAAGGAGTCCGGGCCGAACACCGCGTCGTGGTGGCGGGCGCCGAAGTCCGCCGCCCAGGCCAGGAACCGCGCGTCGGGCGGCCCCGGCGCGCCCGCGAACTCCCGGACCGTCTCCAGCATCCGGAAGCGGGTGCCCGCCGGGGTGTCCTCGACCTTGAGCAGCGACTGGTCGACCAGCGCCTCCAGGATCGCCAGCACGTCGCCGTCGACCAGCCAGCCCGCCGCCTCGGCGGTGCAGCCGCCGGGGAAGCTCGCCAGCGCGGTCATCGCCGCCTGGGCGGGCGGGTCCAGCAGGTTCCACGACCAGTCGACCACCGCGCGCAGCGTCTGGTGCCGGGCCGGGGCGTCCCGGGACCCGCCGCGCAGCAGGCTGAACCGGTCGGCCAGCCGGGCGGCGATCTCCGGCACCGACAGCACCCGGACCCGGGCCGCGGCCAGCTCCACCGCCAGCGGCAGCCCGTCCAGCCGGGCGCACAGCTCGGTGACGGCGGCCCGCGGCAGCTCCACCCCGGGCCGCGCGGCCCGCGCCCGCTGCTCGAACAGCGCGACGCAGGTCGCCAGGTCCAGCTCCGGCAGCGGGTACACCGACTCCGACGACAGCCCCAGCGGCGCGCGGCTGGTGGTCAGCACGCGCACGTCCTTCGTCGTGGAGACCAGCGTCTGCACCAGCGCGGCCGCCCCGCGCAGGACGTGCTCGCAGTTGTCGAGGATGAGCAGCGCGCCGGGGCCCAGCGCGTCGGCGATGCGGCCCTCGCCCGCGCCGACGACCGCGGCGACCTCGCCCGCCACGTCGTCGTCCGAGCCGACGCCCGCGAGCGCGACCAGGTGCACGACCGGCTGCTCGGCGGCCCGGCCGACTGCCTGGGCCAGCCGGGTCTTGCCCAGCCCGCCCGGTCCGACGATCGTGGTCACCCGCGAGGACCGGACCAGGCCGGTGACGGCGGCGATGTCGGCCTCGCGGCCCAGCAGCGGGTTCGGCTCGTGGGCGACGTTGTGCCGGACCGGCTCGCCTTGCAGCAGCCGCTGGTGCAGGGCGCGCAGGGCGGGGCCGGGGTCGCTGCCCAGCTCGTCGCGCAGCATGCGGCGGTAGGTCTCGTAGCGGGCCAGCGCGGCGGCCGGACCGGCGGTGGCCGTCTCGGCGCGCAGCAGTTCGAGGAGGATCTCCTCGTCGTGCGGGCGCTCGTCGGCCAGGTCGGCCAGCGCGTCGAGCGCCTCGGCGTGGCGGTCGAGCCGGGACAGGGCCAGCGCGTGCGCCCGCACCAGCGATCGGTGGACCGGGGTCCGCTCGGCGCGCAGGGCGGACAGCGGCCCGTCGCCCTCGGCGCCGGAGCCGTCCCAGAGCGCCAGCCCGGCGGCGGCGTGGGCCAGGGCGCCCGCGTGGTCGCCCGCCCGGGCGGCCTGGGCGGCCGCGGCGGCGCAGCCGAGCAGGGCGGAGCTGTCGACCAGCTCGGCGGCGATGGTCAGCCGGTAGCCGGTGGGCGTGCGGACGATGAGGTCGGGGCCCAGCTGCGACCGGGCCCGCGACACCAGGATCTGCACCGCCTTGGCGGGGTTGCCCGGCTGCTCGTCGGGCCACAGCTGGTCGATCAGCCGCTGCGTCCCGCACCCGGCCCGCAGGTCGGCGGCCAGCAGCGCGAGCAGGTCGCGCAGCCTGCCCCCGGTGATCTCCCGGTCGCGGTAGGACACCCGCGGCAGCAGGACCAGGTCGGGGCTCACCCCGGCAGGACAATCACATCCTGGTCGGCGCCTCGATCCCGAGCAGGTCCAAGCCGCGGGTCAGCACCGCCGAGGTGAGCGCGGCCAGGGCCAGGCGCGAGCTGCGCACCGGCTCCGGCGCGCTCAGCACCGGGCAGCTGTCGTAGAACCCGGTGAGCGCCGTCGCCGTCTCGAACAGGTACTGGCACAGCTTGTGCGGGGCGTACCCGTCGATCGCGGCGCCGACCGCGGCCGGGAACTGGGCGAGCTTGAGCCCGAGCGCGCGCTCGGCGGGCTCGGCCAGGGTGATCTCCGCGCCGGGGAAGTCGAACTCCCCGGCCTTGCGCAGGATCGAGTGGATGCGGGCGTTGGCGTACTGCAGGTACACCGAGGTGTTGCCCTCGGTGGCCAGCATCCGCTCCCAGGTGAAGGTGTAGTCCTTCTCCCGGTCGCCGGACAGGTCGGCGTACTTCACCGCGCCCAGGCCCACCGCGCGGGCGACCGCGGCCTGCTCCTGCGGGTCCAGCGACGAGCGCGACGAGACCAGCGTGGTGGCGTGCTGCACGGCCTCGTCCAGCAGGTCGACCAGCTTGAGCGTGCCGCCCGCCCGGGTGCGGATGGTCTTGCCGTCCTCGCCGAGGATCGTGCCGAATCCGATGTGGACGGCGGTGTTGGCCGGCCCGAGGTAGCCCGCCATGCGCGAGGCGGCGAAGACCATCTGGAAGTGCTGGGCCTGCGGGGTGCCGACCACGTACAGCAGGTCGGTCATGCCGCGGTCGCGGATCCAGTACCGGACGGTGGCCAGGTCCGTGACGGGGTAGCCGTAGCCGCCGTCGCGCTTGCGCAGGATCAGCGGCAGCGGGTCGCCGTCGCGGTTGGCGAAGCCGGGCGGGAACACGCACACCGCGCCGTCGCTGACCGAGGTGATCCCCTGGGCCTCCATCTCGGCGATGACCTCGGCCAGGTACGGGTTGTAGAAGCTCTCCCCGTAGATGTCCTCGGGCGTCAGCGAGATGTCCAGCAGCTGGTAGACCTTGGCGAAGTGCCGGGTCGACTCGGCCACCAGGTCCCGCCACAGCGCCAGGGTCGCCTCGTCGCCGCTCTGCAGGGCGACCACGCGCAGCCGGGCGCGGTCGGCGAAGTCCGGGTCGGCGTCGAACTTCTTGCGCGCCTCCTGGTAGAAGCCGTTGAGGTCGCCGATGGTGTGGTCGCCGGACCAGCCGGTCTCCGACAGGTGCTCGATGAGCATGCCGAAGGGCGTGCCCCAGTCGCCGAGGTGGTTGTGCGGGACGACCTCGTGCCCGGCGAAGCGCAGCAGCCGCAGCAGGGACTCGCCGATGATGGTCGAGCGCAGGTGCCCGACGTGCATCTCCTTGGCCACGTTCGGGCTGGAGTAGTCCAGGGCGAACCGGCGCGGCTGCGCGGCGGGCTCGACGCCGAGCCGCTCGTCGAGGCCGGAGAGCCGCGCGGCCAGCCAGTCGGTGCGCAGGACGAGGTTGATGAACCCCGGCCCGGCCACCTCCGGCGCCTCCACCTCGGGGGCGTCCAGCCCGTCGACGATGGCCTGCGCCAGCTCGCGCGGCGGCCTGCCCAGCTTCTTGCCCAGGCTCATCGCCGCGTTGCACTGGTAGTCCACGCCCGCCCGGGACGACGGCCGGATGACGGCCTCCTCCGGGGTGATCTCCACGCCCAGCCCGGCCAGCGCGTCGGCCACCCGCCGCCCGAGCAGCAGTGCGATATCGCCGCTCATGCCTGCCACGTCCCCGGGTCCGCCGCGGTCTGCTCGCCGGTCGCCATGTCCTTCACCTCGTGGGGCTTTCCTTCGTCGAACGGCGGGAACCACACGAACGGGATGCCCTTGCGCTCGGCGTACTTGAGCTGCTTCTTGAGGTTGCTCGCCTGGTGGAACACCTCGGTGTTGATGCCCCGCCCGCGCAGCTGGGCCGCGGTAGCCAAGGCGTCGCCGCGGCGCTCGGCCGAGGGCACGGCCACCAGCACCCGGGTCGGCGACTTCGGCCCGGCGGGCAGCCTGCCCTCGGCCAGCAGCTTGGCGAAGATCCGGGTCAGGCCGATCGACAGGCCGACGCCGGGCAGGTTGCGCCGGATGAACGACCCGGCAAGGTCGGCGTAGCGCCCGCCGGAGCAGATGCTGCCGTAGCCGGGCCAGTCGAGGAACTTCCCCTCGTAGACCGTGCCGGTGTAGTAGTCCAGGCCGCGGGCGATCGACAGGTCGGCGACCACGCTGCCCGCGGGCAGGTCGGCCAGCGACTCCAGCACGAAGCCCAGCTCGTCCAGGCCCTCGGCGAGCAGGTCGGACTTGACCCCGAGCCGGGTGACCTCGTCGACCACCGAGGCGTCCGCGCCCTTGATCTGGGCCAGGTCCAGGCAGGCGGTGACCTGCTCGGGCGACAGGCCCGCGCCCGCCAGCAGCTCGGCGACCCCGGCCGGGCCGACCTTGTCCAGCTTGTCGGCGATCCGGATGACCGCCAGCGGGTCGCCGATGCCCAGGCCCTCGTAGAAGCCCTGCAGGACCTTCCGGTTGTTGATGTTGAGCGACCAGGGCGGCAGGCCCAGGCCGGTCAGCACCTCGTGGATGATCCTGGGCAGCTCGGCGTCGAAGTGCAGGGGCACCTCGTCGACGTTGATCACGTCGATGTCGCACTGGGTGAACTCGCGGAAGCGGCCCTCCTGCGGCCGCTCGCCCCGCCACACCCGCTGCATCTGGTACCGCTTGAACGGGAAGACCAGGTCGTTGAAGTGCTGGGCGACGTAGCGGGCGAACGGCACGGTGAGGTCGAAGTGCAGCCCGAGCTTGGCGTCGCTGTGGTCGCGCGGGTCGGCCTGCAGCCGCCGCAGCGTGTAGACCTCCTGCGAGGTCTCGCCCTTGGCGGTCAGCACGTCCAGCGACTCCACCGCGGGGGTCTCGATCGAGGCGAACCCGTAGCGCTCGAAGGTGGCCCGGATGCCGTCCAGCCAATGCAGCTCGACCGCGCGCACCTCGGGCAGCCACTCGGTGAAGCCGCTGATCGGGGCGGGTCGGACCACGGGCTGGTCGCTCATCGGCTGACTCTCCAAAGTAGGGGATGCCAGGCAATGGTATTAGAGGGGGAGCAGCCCATCAGAGCTGGCTGGAGCCGTCGGGTGCGGTGCGCCACTGCTCGAACGGCCGGTCGAGGTGCCAGCGGCCGCCCGCGAAGGTCAGGATGCGGTGCTCGCAGTGCGCCGGGTTGGACAGCGACTCGAACAGATCGATGCTCCAGGAGAACATCCGCCTGCACAGCAGCCGCGTGGTCAGCCCGTGCGAGACGACCAGCGCGGTGCTCGGGTGCGACGGGTCGTACTCCACCCGCTGCTCCAGCTCGTTGAGGAAGCTGGCCACCCGGTCGTCGACATCGGCCCCGGACTCCCCGTGCGCCAGCCGGTAGAAGAAGTGGCCGAACTCGTGCCGCTTGCGCTTCTGCACCTCCTGCTCCACCGGGTCCTGCAGGTTGCCCCAGTCCTGTTCGCGCAGCCGCGGCTCCTCGACCCGGCGCACCACCCGGTCGCCGAGGTCGAGCAGGGCGAGGGTGCGCACGGCCCGCTTGTAGGGGCTGACGTAGACGGCGACCTCCTCGTCGCCGAGCAGCGCGCGCAGCCGCGCGCCCGCGACCCGCGCCTGCTCCTCGCCGCGCTCGGTCAGCGGCAGCGCGTGGTCGGGTATCCGGCAGTAGGCCAGCTCGTCGATGTTGCCGATGCTCTCGGCATGCCGGAGGAGGATGATCCGCACACCCCCATGGTGCCGGTTGTCGGCGGGGGGTGGCAGGTACCTAGGGTGGAAGCACCGCCAAGGACTAAGGAGCGTCACTGTGAGCGTCCCGGGAACGGTTGTCGTGGTGGGCGGGGGGACTATGGGCGCCGGGATCGCGCACGTGTTCCTCGCCGCGGGGTCACGGGTGGTGCTCGCCGAGGCCGACGCCGACCGCGCCCGCGCAGGCGCGGACGCGGTGGCGGCTTCGCTGGCCAAGGCCCAGGAGCGCGGCAAGCTCGCCGACGCCGACGCCGCGCTCGCCGGACTGACCACAGTGGACTCCCTGGCGAAGCTGCCGCCCACCGCGGAGCTGGCCGTCGAGGCGGTGCCCGAGGACTTGGCGCTCAAGCGGACGGTGCTGGCCGAGATCGCCGCCGCCTGCCCGGAGGCGGTCCTGGCGTCCAACACCTCTTCGCTGTCGATCAGCTCGCTGGCCGAGGGGCTGCCCGGCGAGCGCGTGCTGGGCATGCACTTCTTCAACCCGGTTCCGGTGCAGGCGCTCGTGGAGCTGGTCCACCACGGCGGCCTCGGCGCCGACGTGCTCGCCCGCGTCCGCGGCTGGGCCGAGGCGCTGGGCAAGACCGTGATCGAGGTCCGCGACTCGCCCGGCTTCGCCACCTCCCGCCTCGGCGTCGCCGTGGGGCTGGAGGCGATCCGGATGCTGGAGGAGGGCGTGGCCTCCGCCGAGGACATCGACACCGGCATGCGCCTGGGCTACGCCTGGCCGATGGGCCCGCTGCGGCTGACCGACCTCGTCGGCCTGGACGTGCGGCTGTCCATCGCCGAGCACCTGGCCCGCGAGCTGGGCCCGCGCTTCGCCCCGCCCGCGCTGCTGCGCGAGAAGGTCGCGCGCGGCGAGCTGGGGCGCAAGAGCGGGCAGGGGTTCTTCCCGTGGTGAGGATCCGGCCGTTCGAGCCCGGCGACATCGATGCCGTGATGCGGATGCGGCGGCTGGCCTTCGGCTCGTCCGGCCCGGTCGGCGAGGGCTGGTCGGCGCTGGTGGCCGAGGACGGCGCCGGGATCGTCGGCGTGGCGCGGGTGTGGGGGTACGGGCAGTTCTTCGGCGGGCGCGTGGTGCCGTGCGGGGGCGTGGCCAGCGTCGTGGTGCTCCCGCACGTGGGCGGGCGCGGTGTCGCGGGCGAGCTGCTGCGCGGCCTGCTCGGCATGATGCGCGTCGCCGGGCAGCCGATCGCCGCGCTGTTCCCCAGCGCCCCCGGCGTCTACCGGCGCTACGGCTGGGAGCACGTGGGCGCGCTGGAGAGCGTGCGCGTGCCGATGGGCGCCGTCGGCCGCCTGCGGGCCACCCTGCCGGTGCGCCCCGCGGTCGAGGCCGACCTGCCCGCGATGCGCGCGGCCTACCTGCGCGCCGCCGCCTGCGTCGACGGCATGCTCGACCGCGCCGAGCCCGCCTTCGCCCTCGCCGACCTGCTGAAACCCGATTTCGTGCACGTCGTGGACGGCGACGGCGACCTGCGCGGCTACCTCGCCGCCGAGCGCCGGGGCGAGGGCCTGTACGTCCGCGACCTCGTCGCCGACGACGCCGACACCGCGCGCAGCCTGCTGGCGGGCATCGCCGCGTGGTCGTCGGTGGTGGGCGAGATCACGCTGCGGCTGCTGGACCCGGCCGTCGAGCTGCTCATCCCGCGCACGGCGGCCCCGGTCGAGGTCGAGCCGTGGATGCTGCGCGTGGTTGACCTACCCGCGGCCATCGCCGCCCGCGGCTGGCCCGCGGTGGCCCACGCCCGCCCGTTCACCGTCGACCTGGAGGTCGACGACCCGGACGCGCCGTGGAACTCCGGCCGCCACCGGCTGGTCTGGGACGGCGCGGCCGTGCGCCACGAGCACGGCGGCACCGGCGCGGTCCGGCTCGGCGCGCGGGGGCTGTCGGCCTGGTACGCCGGGGCCGCGAGCACCGCGACCCTGCGCCGGGCCGGGCTGCTCGCGGGCGGACCTGCCGAGGGGCTCGACGCGCTGGTCGGGGGCGCGCGCCCGGCGCGGATGGCCAACGGGTTCTAGCCGGTCGAGCCTCTCAGGCACGTCTCAGCAGCAGGGGGAACACTGGCGCCATGCGCATTCTCGTGGTCGACGACGATCGGGCCGTGCGCGACTCGTTGCGTCGGTCGCTGCAGTTCAACGGCTACCAGGTCGACCTGGCCGGGGACGGCCAGGCGGCCCTGGAGATGGTGATGGACGCGGGCAGCAGGCCAGACGCGATGGTCCTCGACGTCATGATGCCGCGCCTCGACGGCCTGGAGGTGTGCAGGCGGCTGCGCGGCGTCGGCGACGACCTGCCGATCCTCGTGCTCACCGCCCGCGACCTGGTCTCCGACCGGGTGGCCGGGCTGGACGCCGGCGCCGACGACTACCTGCCCAAGCCCTTCGCCCTGGAGGAGCTGCTGGCCCGGCTGCGCGCGCTGCTGCGGCGGGCCAGCCCGGAGCCGGGCAGGCAGGCCGAGGGCGGGTTGAGCTTCGCCGACCTGCGGATGGACCCCGGCACCCGCGAGGTCGTGCGCGGCGACCGGCAGATCAGCCTCACCCGCACCGAGTTCGCGCTGCTGGAGCTGCTGCTCAGCCACCCCAAGCAGGTGCTCACCCGCAGCCGCATCCTGGAGGAGGTCTGGGGCTACGACTTCCCGACCTCGGGCAACGCGCTGGAGGTCTACATCGGCTACCTGCGCCGCAAGACCGAGGCCGACGGCGAGCCCCGGCTGATCCACACCGTGCGCGGGGTCGGCTACGTCCTGCGGGAGACCCCGCCCTGATGACCCCGCCGGTTCGCGCCCGCCAGCGCGTGACGATGCGGTCCCGGATCAGCCTGCTGGCGGCCCTGTGCGTGGGCGGGGCGGTCGCGCTGGTGTCCCTCGGCGCCTACATCACCGTCTACCAGGGGCTCCACCAGCAGGTGGACGACAACCTCGTCGAGCGGGCCAACGCGCTGCTGGACAACACCCGGGTGATCACCGAGGGCCGCACCGAGATCCCGGTGCTGTTCCTGGAGCTCTCCGACGTCAAGTTCGACGTGATCGACGCCAGCGGCGAGTCGGCCATCTCCATCGACCGGCCGGTGGCCCGCCCGCCGATCAGCGCCGAGGAGCTGAAGGTCGCCCAGGGCGTGCTGCCCAGCAACGTCCGCACCGACCAGCGCACCGACAGCCGGGTGTACGCGGTGCAGTACACCTACCTCAACAAGACCGCGCTGGTGCTCTCCCAGTCGCTGGAGTCCACCAAGGCGACCCTGGCCAAGCTGTCTGTGGTGCTGATCGTGATTGGCGGCGGGGGGATCATCGTCGCCGCGCTGGCCGGGCTCGCCGTCGCGGGCGGCAGCCTGCGGCCCATCCAGCGGCTCACCGCCGCCACCGAGCACGTCACCTACACGGGTGATCTCCGGCCGATCCCGGTCGCGGGCGACGACGAGCTGGCCCGGCTCACCCACAGCTTCAACACCATGCTGGGCGCGGTCGCCGAGGCCCAGGAGCGGCAGCGCCGCCTGGTCGCCGACGCCGGGCACGAGCTGCGCACCCCGCTGACCTCGCTGCGCACCAACCTGGAGCTGCTGCTGGCCTCGGAGAAGCCCGGCGCGCCGACGCTGTCGCCCACCGACCGGGCCGAGATCCAGGACGACCTGCGCGCCCAGCTCGACGAGCTGACCCAGCTCATCGGCGACCTGGTGGAGCTGGCCCGCACCGACGCCGCGGCCGACGTGCACGAGCACGTCGAGCTGACCGAAGTGGTCGAACAGGCCCTGGACCGGGCCCGGCGCCGGGCCGGGGACGTGCGCTTCGAGGTCAACCTGCGGCCGTGGCACCTCATCGGCCACGCCGCGACGCTGGAGCGCGCGGTGCTCAACCTGCTGGACAACGCCGTGAAGTTCAGCCCGCCCGGCGGGACCGTGCGGGTGACGCTGGACGACGCGGGCACGGGGTATGCGTTCCTGCAGGTCGCCGACCAGGGGCCGGGCATCAGCGACGCCGACCTGCCGCACGTGTTCGAGCGGTTCTACCGCTCGGAGGAGGCGCGCACCCTGCCCGGCTCGGGCCTGGGCCTGGCGATCGTCAAGCAGGCGGCGCAGCGCCACGGCGGCTCGGTCTACGCGGGCCGCTCGGTCGACGGCGGGGCGCTGATGGCGATGCGACTACCCGGTCACCCGGGGTAATAACAACAGAACAACACGTTCGACTGTGTACGATTGTGTTGTGCTTGCCCGCCAGCGCCAGGAGGTGATCCTGGACGAGGTCCGCCGCAGCGGAGCCGTCCAGGTGCACGCCCTCGTGGCCCGGCTCGGCGTCTCGGACATGACCATCCGGCGCGATCTCGACGTGCTGGCCAAGCGCGGCCTGGTGGAGAAGGTCTACGGCGGGGCCACCTCGGTGGTCGGCCGCAGCACCGACGAGCCCGGGTTCGAGGCCAAGTCGGTGCGGGCGCTGGCCGAGAAGGACGCCATCTCGGCGCGCGCGGCCTCGCTGATCCGCCCGGGCACGGCCATCGGCATCTCCGCGGGCACCACGACGTGGACCTTCGCCCGCCACCTCGCCGACGTGCCGGGCATCACCGTGGTGACCAACTCCATCCGGGTGGCGGACGTGCTGCGCACCGGCCGTCCGGATAGGACGGTGGTGCTGACCGGCGGCATCCGCACCCCGTCGGACGCGCTGGTGGGGCCGGTCGCCGTGCAGTCGCTGCGCTCCCTGCACCTGGACGTGGTCTTCCTCGGCGTGCACGGGATGGCCGAGGGGCCCGGCTTCACCACCCCCAACCTCAACGAGAGCGAGACCGACCGCGCCCTGGTCGAGGCGGGCAGCAGGCTGGTCGTGCTGGCCGACCACACCAAGTGGGGCGTCGTCGGCATCTCGACCATCGCGGCCCTCGACGAGGCCGACGTGCTGGTGACCGACGAGGGCATCACCGCGGACGCCGCCGCGGTGCTGGCCGACCGGGTCGGCGAGCTGATCGTCGCCGACGTCCCGGAGAACGCCCGGGCCGCCGAATGAGGCACACGCTGCGCCACCTCGCCGACGGCCGGGAGATCCACTACTACGACGGCCCCGGCGCCCCGCCGCGCACCGCCGTCGACACCCGCGACCTGCCGCCCCACGACATCGTCTCCGACCTGCGGCGCGATCCGCTGACGGGGGAGCGGGTCGCGCTGGCCGCCCACCGCCAGACCCGCACGTACAAGCCGCCGCCGGGGCTGTGTCCACTGTGCCCGTCCGCGCCGGGGCGCCCGACCGAGGTGCCCGAGCCGGACTACGACGTGGTGGTGTTCGAGAACCGCTTCCCCTCGTTCGCGGGCGGGCTCGGGCGCTGCGAGGTCGTGTGCTTCACCGCCGACCACACCACCTCCTTCGGCGAGCTGTCGCTGGAGCGCGTGGGGATGGTGGTGGACGTGTGGGCGGAGCGCACCGAGGCGCTGAGCGCCCTGCCCGACGTGGCGCAGGTGTACCCGTTCGAGAACCGCGGCGACGAGATCGGCGTGACGCTGGCCCACCCGCACGGGCAGATCTACGCCTACCCGTTCGTCACCCCGCGGACCGAGCGGATGCTGGCGACGGCGGCGGACTACCTCGCCGAGCACGGGCGTCCGCTGATGGGCGACGTGCTCGCGGCCGAGCGCGCCGGTCCCCGGGTGGTCGCGGAATCGGCGCACTGGACGGCGTTCGTGCCCGAGGCGGCGCGGTGGCCGGTCGAGGTGCACCTGGTGCCGCACCGGCAGGTCCCGGACATCCCGGCGCTGACCGCGGCCGAGCGCGCGGACTTCGCCGAGCTGTACCTGCGCGTCCTGGGGCGGCTGGACGGCCTGTACGACCGGGAGCTGCCCTACATCGCCGCGTGGCACCAGGCCCCGGTGCGCGAGGGCCGGGACCTGGGGTGGCTGCACCTTCAGGTGTTCTCGATCCTGCGCACCGCCGACAAGCTGAAGTACCTGGCGGGTTCGGAGTCGGGGATGGGCGTGTGGGTCAACGACGTCCGGCCGGAGGATCTGGCCGAGCGCCTGCTCTCGACGCGGCCGCGCTACGGGTTCTAGGCGCTCCCACAGCCCCATCTCAGGTCCTTCTCAGTGAGCGCGTTCACGCTGGAGCCATGACGGGTTTTGACCGCCAGAACCCGGGGAACACCCCGGAGACAAGCCACGGTTCGCCAGGGGAGCAGGGCCCCGGGCAGCCGACATCCGGCGACCGGGTGGTCGGGGAGCAGGGCCCCGGCCACCCGGAAGCCGCGCCCGTCACCGCGCAGCAGGACGCAGGGGGTACCGCCATGCCCACCCCGCCGGAAGTCCCCGACGAGCAGCCCGCCGCCGAGCGGGGCGCGCAGTCCGGCGGTCCGGTTCCCGGTGGCGCGCCGGAACCCCAGACGGGGTGGGAGCGTCCGGCGGCCGCGCCGGGGCACAGCGGGTGGCAGCGCGGTGGTTGGGAGGCCGGGCGCAGCGAGTGGGCCCGGCCCGGGTACGCGGACACCGGCCAGCACCAGGTGCCGTTCGGGGTGCACGCGCACTATTCCGGATTCCACCAGCCGCAGCCGCAGAAGAAGCGGTCGGGGGCCTTCGTCGCGGGGGTGACCGTGCTGGCCCTGCTGGTCGGCGGTGGAGCGGGTGCCGCAGGGGGCTACCTGGTCGCCGAGAGCCAGTCGGGGATGTCGGGGAACAACGCGCTCAACGTGCCGCCGCCCGCCAAGCAGGCCAGCACGCCCGCGCCCGCGGGGTCGGTGGAGGCCGTCGCGGACAAGGTGCTGCCCACGGTCGTGCAGCTGCAGGTGCGGGGCCGGTCCGGGGCTGGCGAGGGGTCCGGCTTCGTGATCAGCGCCGACGGGCTCATCGTCACCAACAACCACGTCGTCGAGGCCGCGGGGAAGGGCGGCGGGATCACCGCCGTCTTCCAGGACGGCCGCACCGCCCGCGCCACGATCGTCGGCCGCGACCCGACATCCGACGTCGCGGTGGTCAAGGCGCAGGGCATCAAGGACCTGCCCGTGGCCGAGCTGGGCCGCTCCGACGACCTGCGGGTCGGCCAGGCCGTGGTCGCGGTCGGCTCGCCGTTCGAGCTGGCGGGGACGGTGACCTCCGGGATCATCAGCGCCCTGCAGCGCCCGACCAGGGCAGGCGGCGAGGACGGCAGCCAGGCCACCGTCCTGGACGCCATCCAGACCGACGCGGCCATCAACCCGGGCAACTCCGGCGGCCCGCTGGTCAACATGCAGGGCCAGGTCATCGGCATCAACTCCGCGATCTACAGCCCCGGCGCGGGCAGCCGCGAGGCGGGTTCGGTCGGCATCGGCTTCGCCATCCCGATCAACCAGGCCCGCCGCACCGCCGACCAGATCGTCGACACCGGCAAGGCCACCCAGACCGTCCTGGGCGTGACCGTCCGCGACAACCCCGACGGCATCGGCGCGATGGTCAACGAGGTGGTCCCCGGCGGCGGCGGCGACAAGGCGGGCCTGCGCTCCGGCGACGTCATCACCCGCCTCAACGAACGCCGCATCGACGGCGCCGACGCCCTGGTGGCCGCCGTCCGAGCCCACGCCCCCGGCGACAAGGTCACCCTGGTCATCGGCACCGGCGACCGCACGGTCGAGGCCACCCTCGGCGGCCAACCCGTAGAGGTCAACTGAATCTCCGGCTCGTTTGCCCCCGAGCCGGCGGCTTCCAACCGGGAGTCCAACAACGGCCGCGGTGCGGTGGATCCCCTCCCACCCACCGCGGCCGCCCCTTTCCGCCCACCGCGGTCGCCCCTTCCCGCCCACCGCGGTCGCCCCTTTCCACCGACCGCGGCCGCCTCTTCCGCCCGCCGCGGTTGCCCTTTCCTGCGCACCGCGGTTACCCCCTCCAGCCCGCCGTGACCGCCTTTCCGCCCGCCGCGGTCGCCTCTTTCCGCCCGCCGCGGTCGCCTCTTCCCGCCCACCGTGGCCGCCTCTTCCCGCCCACCGCAGTTGCCCTTTCCTGTGCACCGCGACTACCCCATCCCACCCGCCGTGGCCGCCTTTCCCGCCCGCCGCGGTTGCCCTTTCCTGCGCGCTGCACACGGCCACCAGCTCCGACCCACCTCACCGCGGTGTACCCCTCCCACTCACTGCGCCCGCCTCTTTCCCACTCGTCGCGGCCGCCCTCTTTCCCACGCACCGCGGTTACCCTTCCCACTCGTCGCGGTTGCCCTTTCCGCTCGCCGTGGCCGCCTCTTTCCCACCCGCCGCGGTTGCCCCTTCCCGCCACCACGGTTGCCCCCTCCCAGCCATGCCTCGCCTCGGCCTGCGAACCCAGCCCCGCAGCAGCAACCGAGCCTCTCGCGCAACAGCCTCCGCGCCTGGCTGCCGCAGCACTCGGCCCTTCCGACCCTGACCCGCTTCGCCAGCCGTCAGAGCCTCGCCCGCAGCAACAGCGCCGCCTCCGCGAAGCGCGTGGCAGGCGCAGCCGCCGCCACCACATCGACATCCGCGATCGTGTCCACATCGGACAACCGAGGCAAATCAACCACCCGCCGCCCCGCCCTCACCAACGCCCGCCGCGCCATCACCCCCGCATTCGCCCCCGACCCCAGCGCACCCCGCACAACAGCCGCCCACCGCGGATCGCGCAACCCCAACGCCCACCACCCACCCCCAAGCGCCAACCCCACCACAGCATCCGCCCGCTCCAACTCCGCCATCGCCCCACGCAACAACCCAGGACTAATCTGCGGCGTACCCACCCCGATCTGCACCACCGACTCCCCGGGATACCGCCCCGCCACATCCGCGTGCGCATTGACCACCCGCGCCGCCACCCCCAACCCCCGCTGCGCAATCACAACGCACCCCGCCAACGCCTCCGCCACCTCATCAGCCCGCGCGCAGCCCCGCACATCCCCCGCCATCGCCACCACCACCCGAACCCCAGCCGTCTCCCGCGCGGCGGCGAGGGTGTCCAGCAGCGCAGCCGCAGCCAAATCCGCCGCCTCCCCCGGCGAAGCAGGCGGACACAGCCCCGTCCTGACCACCCCGGCAACGGGAGCCTCAGCCATCACCAGCACAGTGCTCATCCCACCCCACCCCTCCCACCCCGCCGCCCACTCCGCACCGCCCGCTCACCCCACACCCGCCGCCCACTCCGCAGCGTCTGCTCACTCCATATCCGCCGCCCACTCCGCAACGTCTGCTCACCCACACCCCACCACTGAGCCCGCGCTGACTGCCCGGTCCGCACCCGCAACCCACTCCGGGCCGGTCGCTCACTCGGCAGCCGTTGCCCCCGGCTCAGCGGTCGGCCATGCCGCAGGCGCTTGCAGCCGGTTCTCTTGGCCGTTGCGGGCTCCTTCGACGGGGTAGCGCCCGCCAGGGGAACGGTCAGGGTCGGGTGGGTCATCGGGCGCCTCCTTCCTGATTGAGGGTTGCCCGCAGCGCGGGGGTTGACGCGCGTGTCTATGACGTTAAGTGGGCCTGGGTGAGGGCACCTCTTGGTGCGAGCTGCGTTCGGCGAAGGGTGGGAGCTGCTTCCGGCACGACACGGATCACTCGCGGGGGCTTGGTGGGGCTCGGCCTACTACGGTTGCCGGTATGGAACGCAGCGCGCAGCAGCTGGGCAGGGCCCTCATCGTCATCGTGGATGACCGGTTGGCGCACGGGGAGCAGGACGACTCCGTCGGGCCGCTGGTCACCGAGCTGCTGGAAGAAGCAGGCTTCATCGTCGACGGCGTCGTGCCCGTCGCGGGCGAGACCGCCGCCATCCGCAACGCACTCAACACCGCCGTCATCGGCGGCGCCGACCTGGTCATCACCGTGGGCGGCACCGGCGTCTCCCCGCGCGACGTCACCCCGGACGCCACCCAGGGCGTGCTCGACCGGCCCATCCCCGGCATCGCCGAGGCCCTGCGCTCCTCCGGCCTGGCCGCAGGCGCCGTGGACGCGGGCATCTCCCGCGGCCTGGTCGGCATCTCCGGCAGCACCCTGGTGGTCAACCTGGCGGGCTCCCGCAGCGCCGTGCGCGACGGGATGGCCACCCTGTCGACCCTGGTCCCGTACGTGATCGGCGAGCTGTCGGACCTCTACGCGAGCTGATCAACCACCGTGGTGCGGGGGACGATTGCGCAGGTACCAATCGTCCCCGCGCCGCTCATCCGCCCAATCCCCCCGCTCATCCCGGGTGGTGTCCGGCAGGACATCCCCGAACACCCGATCGAGCCGAGCCCGCTTCTCCGCCTCACCCCGCCCCCCACGGTCCCGCTCGCGCCCACGACCGGCCCGCCCAGGACCGCACCCGGCCCGCTCGCGCTCAGCCTGCTCCCGGTCACCCCCAGCCGTCCCGCCTCCAGCCCCGCCGCCCTCTGGCGTGCTGCCCGCGGCCGCGCCATCCTCGGGCGTCCCGCCACCAGCGGCGCCACCCTCGGGCGTCCTGCCGCCAGCCGTGCCGTCCTCGGGCGTGCTGCTCTCGGGCGTGCCGTCCTCGGGCGGGCTGCCCTCGGCCGTGCTGCTCTCGGGCGCGCTGCCTCCGGCCGTGCCCTGGTCGCCCTGGTCGTCGGCCAGGGCGGGTTCTCCACGGGAGTGAGTGGAGGCGCCGTGGGTCTGCTGGTCGCCTTCCGCGGGTCGCGCGGGGGTGTTGGGGGCGGCAGAGGGAGCGGAGTGGGTGGAGGGCTCGACTGGAGCCGAGTCGGTGGTGCTGGCGGCTCGGCCGGGCTTGGTTCCGTGGGGTGGGGGACTGGATGGGGTGGGGTGAGTTGGGCTGGTCCGGTGGGCGGGTGGGGCGGTGGGGTGCCCGAGCTGGGGGTTTGGCGGGTCGGGCTGGGTCATGGGGTCAATCGTGTCACTTGGGGGACTGGGACTGCTGGCGGAGCAGGTCGCGGATCTCGGTGAGGAGTTCGACGTCGGTGGGCTCGGCGGGTCCCGCTTCCGCGCCGCGCTTGCGGCGGTCCTGGATCGTCTTGATGGGCAGGACGATGACGAAGTAGATGACCGCGCCGACGATCAGGAAGTTGATGACGGCGTTGATCACCGACCCGAAGTCCAGGAACGTCGACGGGTTGTCGGGCAGGATGCGGATGCCCAGGCCCTGGGCGGCGTCGCTGCCGCCGATCGCGTTGATCAGCGGCTTGATGAGGCCGTCGGTGAACGCGGTGACGATCGTGGTGAACGCCGCGCCGATGATGACGGCGACCGCGAGGTCGACGACATTGCCGCGCATCAGGAAGTCCTTGAAGCCCTTCAACACCGGAAAGCTCCGTTCGCAGGGGACGGCGGGGTGGACCGTCCAGGGGTGGGGTTGTCGGCGGCCCGAAGGGGCGGGCCCGGCCAGCGGCGGCCGCTCGGCAGAGCGATCAACCGCTAGCGCAGGGTAACGCCCACCGGGCGCGCCAAAGCTACGGCGGCCACCCGTGTCGCCGAATCCCCCGGAAGGGCGAGCAGCACCACCGGCCCGTCCCGTGCCGAATCCCCGCCGTGCACGGCGAGCACCACCCCGTCGCGCGCCACCACCGCGTGCGGCTCGGCGGCGACGACGTCCACCCGGTCACCCGCGCGCAGCAGCCGGGCCACCCCGGGGTCGGCCAGCCGCAGCGGCACCGCGTCGTGCCCCGGCCCCGCCGCGAGGCGGACGTGCTCGGGCCCGAGCAGCCGGGTCCGGGTGAGCGGTTCGCCCGCACCCGCGGCCGAGACCAGGACCGCCGACTCCACATCGGACGGATCGGACAGCGCGGCCTGCGGGACCAGGTCCGGCGGCACCCGCACCGGCCGGACGTCGGCGCCGGTCAGCACCACGCCCGCGGGCAGGTCGCGGACGGCGACGAGCACCGGTCTGGTCCCGTCCCGCGCCGTAGGCGTGAACGCCAGCCCGGCGGCCAGCAGCACGAGGCCGCCCGCGGCAGCGCGGCGCAGGCTGAGCGAACGGGTCAGGCGGTCGAGGAGGGCGTGGGGCATCGGGAGCTCCTGGGTCGTCGGAAGTCGGACACTTCCGAGATTAGGAGCGCTGCCTCCGCTAGCGCCAGGGGTCACCCGACGCCTGTGGACAACTGGGGAAAGCCCAGGTCAGGACGCCTTGGCGGCCGTGGCGGTCGACGTCGACGAGGACTCCGACTTCGCCGCGGGCTTGGACTCCGAGGACGAAGACGTGGACGACGTGGACGACGTGGACGACGACTCCGAAGACGACGTGGACGACGCGCTCTTCGACCCCGACCGACTGTCGTTGCGGTAGAAGCCACTGCCCTTGAACACCACGCCGACCGACCCGTAGAGCTTGCGCAGCTTCCCGGTGCACTCCGGGCACTCGGTCAGCGAGGCGTCGGTGAACTTCTGGACCGCCTCGAAACGGTGGTCGCAGTCCGTACAGGCGTACTGATACGTGGGCACGACCGCGGTTCCTCTCCGTCAGTTCTGGCACTCGACCAGTCAGAGTGCCAATCAATTCTGCGCCAACCCCGGCCGTGAGCGCAAACAGCAGCGCAAGCCGCCGAAGGTGACCTGCGTCATGCCCCCAGCGCCCGCAGCCCCTTCTCCGGGGTCAGCACGGCCGTCATCCGGATGTCGTGCGGCTCGGCGGGCAGCCGGTCGAACACCTCCTGGTCGCGCACAACGGCGATCAGCGGCGTCCCCGGCGCGGCCAGCGCGAGCGAGCGGTCGTAGTGCCCCGCGCCCCGCCCCAGCCGCACGCCGGTCCGGTCGACGGCCAGCGCGGGCACCAGCACGGCGTCGGCGATGCGCAGCGCGGCGGCCCCCAGCCGTTCCCCGATCGGCTGAAGCAGCCCGAACGGCCCCGGCCGCAGCGATTCCCGGCCGTCGTACCAGGCCCAGTCCAGCGGCTGCGTCCCCGCGACTATCGGCAGCAGGATCCGCACCCCCCGGTCGGCCACCTCGTCGAGCATCTGCCACGACCCCGGCTCCGACCCCACCGGCACGTACCCGCACAACGTGTCCCCGCGCCGCACCACCCGGCCCTCGGTGAGCCTGCCGGTCAGCTTGATCGCCTCGGCGAAGCGCGCGCTGGCTGGCACCCGGCGCCGCTCGCTGAGCAGCGCCCTGCGCCACTGGTCCTTCGTCCACGCCCGCGTCGCGTCGAGATCACGTCCAGAGCCGGCCACCCCACGAGGTTAGGCTCACTGTCCATGAACTCGTCGAGCGCCTTCACCACCGCCATCGTGCCCGCGGCGGGTCTGGGCACCCGGTTCCTCCCCACGACGAAGGCGGTTCCCAAGGAGCTGCTGCCGGTCGTGGACACACCCGGCATCGAGCACGTCGCCCGCGAAGCGGCGGAGGCCGGCGCGAAGCGGCTGGTCATCGTGACTTCCCGGGGCAAAGAAGCCGTCGCCGACTACTTCAAGCCGCAGCCGGAGCTGGAACGCACGCTCGAGGAGCGCGGCAAAACCGACCTGCTGGCCAAGGTCCGCCGCGCCCCCGCGCTGCTGGACGTCGAGACGGCGCTGCAGGAGCAGGCGCTCGGCCTCGGCCACGCGGTGGGCTGCGCGGAGCCCAACCTGCGCGACGACGACGATGCCGTGGCCGTCCTGCTCCCCGACGATCTCGTGCTCCCCACCGGCGTCCTGTCGCGCATGGCGGAGGTGCGCCAGCGCGAGGGCGGCACCGTCCTGTGCGCCTTCGACATCCCCAAGGACCAGATCAGCGCCTACGGCGTCTTCGACGTCGACCCCACCGGCGACGACGACGTCCTCAAGGTCAAGGGCATGGTGGAGAAGCCGCCCGCCGACCAGGCGCCGTCCACCTTCGCCGCGGCCGGGCGCTACCTGCTCGACCGGGCGGTCTTCGACGCGCTCAAGCGGATCACCCCGGGCGCGGGCGGCGAGCTGCAGCTGACCGACGCGATCGCGCTGCTGATCGCCGAGGGGCACCCCGTGCACGTGGTCGTGCACCGCGGCGGCAGGCATGACCTGGGGAATCCGGGCGGGTTCCTGCGTGCCGCCGTGGACTTCGCGCTCGACCATCCGGACTATGGGGACGACCTGCGCGCGTGGCTGACCCGACGGCTGGCGTGACCAGGGGGTCCAGGGAGTGCGGATGAGGTCTGTCGACGAGCAAGTCGAGCGCGCGCTCGCCGCCGCGGTGCGGCCTGCGCCCGTCCGGGTGGCCATCTCCGAGGCGCAGGGGCTGCTCTGCGCCGAGGAGGTCGTCGCCGAGCGCGCGCTGCCCGGCTTCGACCAGGCCGCGGTGGACGGCTACGCCGTGCGCAGCGTCGACACCCAGTCCGCCGCGGAGGAGCCGGTGGTGCTGCCGGTGGTCGGTGAGATCGCGGCGGGCTCGCGCCAGCCGCGCCGGTTGCAGCCGGGGCAGGCGGTGCGCATCTCGACCGGCGCGCCGCTGCCCACCCTCGCCGACGCCGTGCTGCCCACCGGCTACACCGACGGCCACCACGCCCGGGTGACGGTGCACCAGCCGGTGCCGTCGGCCGGGTTCGTCCGCCGGGCAGGCGAGGACGTGCAGACCGGCGACGTCGCCGTGCGCCGCGGCACCGTGATCGGCAGCGCCCAGGTCGGCCTGCTCGCCGCGGTCGGCAGGGCGAAGGTGCTGGTCTACCCGCGGCCGCGGGTCTCGATCATCGCCGTCGGCGACGAGCTGGTCGACATCGACCGCGCGCCCGGCGAAGGCCAGGTCTACGACGTCAACTCCTACGCGCTGGCCGCCGCGGCCCGCGACGCGGGCGCCGAGGTCGTGCGGGTGGGCATCGTCCCCGCCG
Organism: Actinokineospora sp. NPDC004072; assembly: GCF_053604195.1. Classification (NCBI taxonomy): domain Bacteria; kingdom Bacillati; phylum Actinomycetota; class Actinomycetes; order Pseudonocardiales; family Pseudonocardiaceae; genus Actinokineospora; species Actinokineospora sp. NPDC004072. The sequence continues at coordinate 98,871 of NZ_JBSGHB010000021.1, forward strand.
AGCCGCGCAAGCTGCGCGAGGTCGTGGAGAGCAGGCTGCTGCTCTCCGAGGTCGTGGTCATCGCGGGCGGCGTCGGCGGCGACCTGGCCGACGAGGTGCGCGCGGCGCTGGTCGACCTCGGCGAGATCGACATGACCAGGGTCGCCATGCATCCGGGCTCGGTGCAGGGCTTCGGCAGGCTCGGGCCGGACGCGGTGCCGACGTTCCTGCTGCCCGGCAACCCGATGAGCGCGCTGGTGGTCTTCGAGGTCGTGGTGCGCCCGCTCATCCGCGCCGCGCAGGGCAAGCGCAACCCGCACCGGCGGGTGGTGTCGGCGTCGCTGCTGTCCCCGATCACCTCGACCAAGGCCCGGCGCGGCTTCCTGCGCGGGCAGCTGCTGCGCGAGGAGTCCACCGGGGAGTACCTGGTCCAGCCGCTCGGGCTCTCCGGCGCGCACCTGCTGGCGTCGCTGGCCGAGGCCAACTGCCTGATCCTGGTCGACGAGGACACCACGGAGGTCGCCGCGGGTGAGCGGGTCCAGGTCAGCTTCCTCGCCCAGCGTGGCTGACCCGGGGAGCCGCCATCCCGGGTGGCCTGCCCGGCTCGGCCCGCTGCGGGTGCCCGCGGGCGTGGTGGAGCTGCGGCCGCCCCGGCTCTCCGACGGCGGCGCGTGGAGCCGGATCCGGCTGCGCGACCGCCGGTACCTGGAGGAGTGGGAGCCGGTCGCGCCGGGCAGCTGGGAGGACCGCAATTCGGCGCTGGCCTGGCTGGCGCAGTGGGGGACGCTGCGCGGGCTGGCGCGGCGGGGCGCGTCCATCCCGCTGGTGATCACGTTGGACGGCCGCGTGGCCGGGCAGATCACGGTGGGCGGGATCGTCCGGGGGGCGCTGTGCTCGGGGTGGGTGGGTTACTGGGTCGGCACGCACGCCGCGGGCGGCGGGGTCGCCACGGCGGCCGTGGCGATGGTGGTCGACCACTGCTTCGCGGGGGCGGGCCTGCACCGGCTGGAGGCGACCGTGCGGCCGGAGAACGCGGCCAGCCTGCGGGTGCTGGGGAAGCTGGGATTCCGCGAGGAAGGGCTGTTCCGCCGCTACCTCGACGTCGCGGGCGACTGGCGCGACCACCGCTGCCTCGCGCTGACCACAGAGGACATCCCGGGCGGCCTGGTGGCCCGCCTGGTGGCCGCCGGGCGGGCCGCGCCGCCATAAAAGTTTGATCAAGACCGTTACGGGGGAAAGTCCCTGCGCGACCACCCGAATGGGCGATAACGTGCGGCGCGCCTCCGCCACACGTGTGACTGTTGTGACTAACGTGGCGAAGGCAGGAGCATCGTGGGAGAACGGACAGGGGGAGGTACCGGGGCATGCCCAGCTCGTTGATCGTGGTCGCGCTCGTCGTGGCCTGGCTCGTCGTCCTCGTCCCGATGGTCGTGCGCAAGCGCCAGGAGATCGCCCGCACCACCGAGTCCACCCTCGCGGGCCGCGTGGTCCGCCCTGCCGACGACTCCCCGGCCGCCGACGATGAGCCCCCGGCCGAGCTCCCCGACGACGACATCGAACCCCGCCGCTACCGCCCCGGCCGCGGCGGCTACGACCCCGACGCCGCCGCCCGCGCCGCCCGCGCGAAGTACCGCTTCCGCCAGCGCGTGGTCGTCTTCATGCTGCTGGCCGCCGTGGCGACCGCCGTGGCCGCGGGCGTGGCGCTGCCGTGGCTGTGGTGGGTCCACGGCGCCATCGACGTCCTGCTGGTCGCGTACCTGTCCTACCTGCGCCGCCAGGTCCGCATCGAGGACGAGATCCGCCGCCGCCGCCTCGCCCGCATGCAGGCCGCCCGCCGCCACCACGCCCGCCCGGTCGAGGAGTACACCCGCCCGGCCGCCCGCCCGACCCACCCCGGCGCGGTAGCCGTCGACATCGACGACGAAGACCCCTGGTTCGACGACCTCGGCGACCCGCGCGAGCTGGCGTACCGGCGGGCGGTGGGGGAGTGAGGACCCCCGGTTTCGGGGGTGCGCGGAGCCCCTTGCTATGCTCTCCGCGCACCACCACGGGGCTGTAGCGCAGTTGGTAGCGCGTCTCGTTCGCATCGAGAAGGTCAGGGGTTCGATTCCCCTCAGCTCCACCCCAGAGGGCCTGCTAGAAGAATCGGCCAGCTCGCCGTCTAGCAGAACCTCCAAGGTCAGATCAGAAGGCCCCTCCCTTAGGGAGGGGCCTTCTGCTGTTCTCGGCCCCCTCTGTGGTGTCTGAGTCGTGGTGATGCAGCCTTGAGGGCTTGCTCGGCCGTGTGGAGGCCAGCACATGGGTGGCCGCTGCAAGCCGATGTGTAAGTGAGCTGACCGGCAGGTCAGTCCTGGGAATGGGTGGCGTCATCGAGCGGGATGTTCCTGCCGCCGATCGTTTCGTACGTCACCGCAGCCTCGGGTACCTCCGCGCGCAGCCGGAGTGCGAGCTCCTTGCCTTGGGCAAGCCAGGCGGTTTCCTCTTCCGGCGTCGGGAAGGCCGAGTCGGGCGGGTACGCCGCGTTGAACGTGTTCTGGAAGCGCTCGTCCCATGCGGCGATGGCGTCTCGCAACTCGTCACTGAGCTTGAGCACGTCGGTGACTTCTTCGGCGTCGTAGGGTTCAGCGATGTCGTCACCTCTCCTGACCCAGATCGGGCCGGTGCCCCACTCGGGCTGAAGGGTGATCTGCAGCTCGGGATTGTCGCTCATGGCAGCGGCTTCACTTTCTGGTCGAGGCTGAACGGGTTGGCGCCGACTATGAAGCCATTGCTGCCGACGCTGACAGCGAGGCGTACCGGACGGCCTCGGTAGTCGACGGCGTAGACGACCCGATCGCGGCCGGTGATCCCGATTGGCCTGCCGTCGGTCAGGGCGGTGAACACAGCGTCCACGATCTCATCCCAAGCGATGCCATGTCGGGACGACCTTCTTCGGACTGATCTTGTCGCCGCGCCGCTGCACCTCCGCCACCAGCTCCTTGTTGACGCCGGAGCGTAGGCCAGCTGGTGCCGCCGGTGCTCGCGTAGGTGCCGTGGTCACGGGTGTACCCGCCTGGGCATCGCTGGCGATGAGCGCGATGTACGCCTCGACGAGGCCGCGTGCGGTCGTCACAGCTCCGTGTGCCTCACCGGTCTGGGTAAGAGCGTGGCTCAAGTGGTGGATAGCGGTGCCTGCTTCTGGGCGACTGGTGCCCTGGCTGACTGCGGCCAGGATCGTGCGGGCCTCATCGAAGCTGGTGGCTGCCTGGAGCAGCGGGCCGGTCGGCAGCTTCGCAAGAGCTTCTCGCAGCTCAGCGGCGACCGCCTCGATGGACAACGTCATTCCCCAGGTCGTACGTGATGACGAAGACGGTGCCGCTCGGTGGTTACGAGCGGCACCGCCGAGCGGGTGGAGCTAGTCGTTGGTGCCTGTTCTTCTTACCGCTGCCGGAGAGGTGGTTGGCCTGTCCGGCCAGGAGTTGGGTCAAGAGCCAGGGTGGTTCGCTCGCTTGGTCCGGACGAGGTCTGCGATGCCGTCGGCGATGAATCCGCCGATGAGGCATCCGACGATCACCAGGGCCCAGCTCGCCTCGTCGATGAAGAGGAATCCGAGGACTGCCGCGATCGTGAGGAGCGTGCCTGTGATGAGGTAGTAGCGGGGACTATGACGGAAAGTTGGGGGATTCGTCATCAGAAGAGTTTCGCAATCTGACCGGGAAGCCTGCTGACACCTTTGAGCGCGCCGCCTGCGACGCCGAGGAGTTACCCCAGTACCCCCGAGCTCCGTGATAGCCACCACGCCACACAGCCAAACTCGCTCGCACCAAGATCACCCGGACGGCGCAGCCGAAGCTGCGAACAGGAGAGCTGACGCTCACGCCGTCGAGCAGCTCACCAGGGGGAGAGAGCAGACATCAACCGAACGGCAGCGCGGTCCGCGCCCATCACCGGCGGGTTGCTGTGCGCCGGCCGAGGAGCGGAGGAGTGACCATTGGCTTCGCTCCCGCCAGAGCTACTCAGCCAGAGGTGCCAGACCGGCCGACGAACAAGATGCTGGGCCGGGGCCGACCACCACGACCGCGTGGCCGCCGTCCTGGTCGACGCAGGCGACCAGGGGCGGGACCGGGTACGGGCCTGCCGTGTTGGGGTCGGTGCCGGGCGCGGGGTGCACCGCTCCCTTGATGCCGGGTCGCAGCAAGCCTGTGCGCCACAGCGTGGTGCACAGGTCCACGGCAGCGATTGGATCAGCGGGGCCGTCCGACGGCTCAGCTTCGCCGACGAACGTCCCGGGGAGGGAAGTCCCGTCCGCGGCGACAGCCCGGCACTCCACGCCCGACGGATCGGTCACCGGGAGCGCGGTCACCATCGCGGCAGCACCGCCGCCCGCCACGGCCAGCACCACCCCCACCGTCACGGCAAGCCTCTTCCGGCGCGGAGCACGACCGGCGATCAAAGCCCGGGTCGCACGCCACGAGCTGGCGGTGTCGAACTCCTGCGCCCCGTTGAACAGCGACCGCATCAGACGCCCCCTTCCTGGTAGTTGATACCGTTCTTCTTCAGTTCGTTGCGCAGTCGGTCTTTCGCGCGGCTCAACCCGGACCGGACCGTGCCCACCGGGATGCCCAACACCCGTGCCGCCTCCTCGTACGTGTAGCCCTCGATGAGGCACAACCCGACCACCGCGAGTCCAGCGGCATTCAGCTTGTCCAGCGCCGCCCGCACCGCCGCGTTGTAGGTGGCCGCCTCGTCGCCTCGATCCACGGCGGAGGCCACTCGATTGAGGAGGGCGCCGCGGCGACGCAGGGACCTCAAGTGGTTGCGCGCCGTGTTGCCTGCCGTGATCACCAGCCACGGCAGGAGCCCGTCCGCCCCGGCGACGATCTTGTGCCTGCGCAACCACGCCGTGAGGAAGACCTGGTTGACGGCCTCCTCGGCTTCGGCGTGATCGCCGATCCGGGCGTAGCAATGCCGGTAGACCCGGGCCGCGTGGCGGTCGTGGACGGCCCGGAAGGCGGCCATGTCGCCGTCGCGAACCCTCGCCCACAGATCCGCGTCCGAGCCGAGCCCGGCGTGCACGTCGTTGCTCACATGAGATGTCCGGCACCGGCCTGAAGAGTTCCATCGAGCTCTCCTGCCATGTCGTCATCCTCGGTCAGCTGGCGGGACGGACAGGTGGTCACCTTGCGCGCCACTCGCGGCGTCGATCCAAGGTTTCCGCCGAGGGGGATGAATATGCCCGTGGTGCCGATAAGGAGTCGCGACGAGCCCGATAATGGACGGCCGTCGGCAACGCGAGCAGAGCGGCAGTGTCGGTGACGGGGGCCTGGTTGCCAGCGTTGCTGGTGACCTCTTGAGGTCCCGCTGGTTGAGCCAGCTGACCGGAAGGCGACGAGGCGGGATGAAGCTTGAGGGTCGTAGGGGAGACGTCTACGCCGGTCACCACACGTTCTGGGTTAGTGAGCGCGTTGGTGACTACGCGCCTGGGGTGGTTGGGCCTGCGAACGGCATTGTGAGCCGTGAGGCGGGTGGGGCTCGGGTCTGGGCGGCTACTCATACCGGTCGGGTGTCGATCACTGTCGAAGTGCACGACTCCGCTCCCGCAGGCGGTGACTTCGGGGAGTGGGACGAGGTCGTCGACTTCGACTTCGCGTGCGTGAGCGGTTCGCTGCTGGTCACGAGTCTGCTTGGGCCTATGGAGCGGGAGTTGCCCGATCTCGCGTCCTGCGGCGCCGGGCGGTACCGGATTCGCGTCGCCGCCCGGGGGCGGGACTCGGGCCCGGCGCACTACGACTCGCATGCGCCCGATGAGGAGTTCCTCATCCTGTCTTGGCCTGCGTATCGCGAGGAGGGCGAGCATGTTCACAAGCGGACCGACAGGTACGGAGCGCACCTTCGTCGCAACGCCTGATGCGTATCTCTAGGGCCGGCATGCCTGTCGGAAGTCGGCGGTAACTATCGGCCGTGGGCGGCGATCACCTTCAACATGATCGCGGTGGTGGCTCGATGAGGGTTCTTCGACCTCCGGGCGTGGACCTGACAGCTTCAGGACACTTTCTGTCCAGTCGGTCCGATTGGCTGGTGGGGACCCTATGTTTGCCGGACGGTTGGGGCGACTGGTTGGAGGATTGTGGCTCTGGTGGGCACCGTGGGGCGCGGGCAGTTGGGTGAGGTGGGCAGGCTGCTCGGCCGCGGGGGTGAGGCGGCGGTGTACGAGTTGCCCAAGTTCTCGTTGCCGGATCGCCCCGGGGCTTTGGTGTTCAAGGAGTATCGGCGGGCGCACACCGAGCCGGGGCGGTTGCGGACGATCGTGGCCGTCAGGGGTGGGTTGGACCTGCAAAGACGGGACACAGTGGACAGACTCGCCGCGTGGCCTTGTCGGGTTGTGGAGGATGGTGGGGATGTCGTCGGGGTGGTCATGCCGCGCATACCCGCCGCCTACCTCGCCGATGTCAAGCTGCCTGGTAGCAACACCACTGCCACGCACGCGCGGGAGGTGCAGAACCTCTTCATCGACCCCGTGCGGATGGCGCGGCTCGGGCATGAGGCGCCCAGCATGCGCGAGCGGATCTCGCTGTGCCGGGACATGGCCGCCGCGCTGGCGTTCTTCCATGACGAGCTGCAGGTCGTCTTCGGCGACATCAACCACGCCAACGAGCTCTACCGGCTCCAGCCGACCGGCGTCTTCTTCATCGACTGCGACGGCGTGCGACCGCGGGGGGTCGTCGCGCGGCACTCGCAGCTCAACTCGCCCGACTGGGTGCCGCCCGAGCCCGGGCCGCTGACCAGGGCCACCGACCTCTACAAGTACGGCCTGTTCGTCCTGCGCTGCCTCCTGCCCGGCGCCGACGCCTCGAACAACACCGACCCGGCGCCCGCGGCCGCGGTCCTGGACGCCGCGGGCGTCGACCTGCTGACCAGGGCGCTGCACCCCGACCCGGCGGTCCGGCCCACCGCGCGGGAATGGCGCAGGCACCTCAACGCCCTGCTCGGCGAGCCCGAGGAGCCGCCGGTGATCACCGAGGCCGCCGTCGCGGGCAAGCACGTCCTGCGGGGGCAGCCGGTCGAGGTCAGGTGGGTCGCCGAGCACGCGAAGACGATCGAGGTCCGCTCGGGCGGGTTCGCCGTGCGCGTCGACGGGGCGCCGGGGCGGGGGACCGTCCTCGCCGACCTCGACCGCAGCGGGTACCTCCAGGTGCACGCGCACAACGAGCTGGGCTCGGATGTCGCCGTGGTCGGGCCGGTCGCGGTGCTCCAGCCGCCGGAGACCGCCTCGCTGCCCGTGCCGCTGCCGTCACTGGTGCTCCCCGAGGTCGACCTGTCCGTGCCGCCGTTGGGCCTGCCCGCGCTGCCCGTCCCGCTGCCCGCGCCCGCGTTCACCGCCCACCCCGCGCCTGCCCGCGGTCCGCTGCGGTTCGAGCTCCCCCTGACCGCCCCGATGGTCCCGGAGGACCTCATCGGCGCGGGCCCGGCCTTCACCTTCGACCCGGAAGGAGCCGCATGAGGCTGCTGCTGGCCCGGCTGGCGGGCGCCCGCCCCGACGTGCTCGCCCGCGCGCCCGGCGACCTGGGCAAGCAGGCCGCGATGGGCGGCGTGCTGCTCACCACCGCCGGGCTGGCCGGGGTGTCGGCCTTCTTCGCGCTGCACTCCGTGCTCGGCATCGGGACCGCCGCCGCGGTGGGGGCCGCGCTGCTGTGGTTCGTCGTGATCCTCAACCTCGACCGGATGCTGGTCATCAGCATGGGGTCGGTGGCGGGGTTCTGGCACAAGGTCGGCGTCGCCCTGCCCCGGCTGGCCTTGGCGTTCGTCATCGGGACGGTGGTGTCCACGCCGCTGGTGCTGCGGGTCTTCCAGCCCGAGATCGAGGCCGAGCTGACCTCGATGAAGGCCGAGGCGTACCAGCGCAGCCAGGTCGAGCTGGACGCGGCCTTCCAGCAGATCGAGGCGCTGGGCGCCGAGGAGCGGCGGCTGGCGGCCGTCATCGAGGGCCGCGACACAACGTCGGTGGCCGACGACCCGGACGTCAAGGCGGCCACGGCGGCCTACGAGCGCGCCGACGAGATCTACCGCGACGCCGAGCGCACCGCCCAGTGCGAGCTGGACGGCACGTGCGGCAGCGGGGTGCCCGGGGTCGGCGAGTCGCAGCGGCAGAAGCGCGCCGCCGCCGACCGGGCCAGGGCCGACCGCGACGCGGCCAAGCGCGCGCTGGACGAGGTGACCGCCGCGGCCACCAGGCGGGCCGAGGACGGCCGGGCCGCGGCCGCCGAGGCGGCCCGCGCGAAGCTGCCGCAGGTGCGGGCCGACCTGGCCGTCGCCCAGGAGCGCAAGCGGGCCGCCGACGCCGCCGCGCACGAGGCGCAGAGCGGCAACAGCGGCCTGCTCGCCCGGCTGACCGCGCTCGACCGGATCACCGCGGACCAGTCCAGCGCCGCATCCGCCCGACTGATGCTGTTCCTGCTGTTCCTGTTCGTGGAGATCCTGCCGATCCTGGTCAAGATCCTCACCAGCATCGGCGCGAACTCCCTCTACGACCGCATCGCGGGCCGGGCGGACGACGCCGCGGACGCGGCCGACGAGCGCCGCGTGGCCAACGACCGCAGGCTGCGCGAGGCCGAGGAGGACGCCCGCGTCGCCGTGGCCCAGCAGCGCATCGACGCCCAGGTCGAGGTCGGCAGGCGGGCCACCGAGGAGCTGGTCGCGCGGCAGAGCAAGATCGCCATCCGGTCGGTCGAGGTGTGGGCCGAGGTGGCGATGGCGCGCACCGACGAGGAGCTCGACCGCTGGTACCGGGCGAACGTGCGCCGCCCGCAGGGCTTCGGGCCGCACGGCTCGGCCGAGGACACCGTGCGGCTGCGCCCGCTGCACACCAACGGGCACCACTACTAGGAGGAGACAATGCGCGGCAAGCTGCTCCCGTTCTACCTGGTGATCGACGTGTCGTACTCGATGTCGGGCCCGAAGCTGGACGCGGCGTCGCGGATCCTGCCCGCGGTGGTCGACGCGCTGGCCAAGGCGCCGATCCTGTCCGACAAGGTCCGCTTCGGCGTGCTCGACTTCTCCGACGACGCGCAGGTCCGGCTGCCGCTGTGCGACGTGCTGGACGAGAACGTGGTGCTGCCCCGGCTGGCGGTGCGCGGCGGCACGTCCTACGTCGCCGCGTTCCGGCTGCTGCGCACCGAGATCGAGGCCAACGTCAAGCAGCTCAAGGCCGACGGATACGCCGTGCATCGGCCCGCGGTCTTCTTCCTCAGCGACGGCGGGCCGACCGACCCCGAGGCCGACTGGGTGGGCGCCTTCCACGACCTGACCCACTACGACAAGGCCAGCGGGCAGGGCTTCCCGATGTTCCCCAACGTCGTGCCGTGCGGGGTGGAGGGGGCGCTCCCGGCCGTGCTGCAGCGGCTGATCCACCCGGCGCGCGGGCCCAAGCCGATGCGGATGTTCCTGGCCGACCAGGGCGAGGACGCGGCCAAGGCGATCACGATGATGGCCGAGATCCTCATCTCCAGCATCCTGGCCTCCGGGCAGAGCCTGGCCTCCGGCGACTCCGGCATCCTGCTGCCGCCCGCCGAGGACCTGCCCAGCGGGGTCTCCACCTACAGCGCCGACGACTTCGTCTGATGGCCTACGTCTTCGGCGAGCCCGGCCGCGCCTTCGCCGCGGTGGTGCCCGCGCCGGACCCGGAGCACTGGCACCGGCCGGACACCGTGGTCGACGGGTACGCGGTGCACCGCGGCGACCGGACGGCGCACGTGCGGGCGGCCAGCGTGCGCGGGCTGTCCCACCGCTGCTACGGCAAGGTCCGCCAGGACGAGTACCTGTGCCGGACCACGCCGGACGGCCGCCACCTGCTGGTCGCCGTCGCCGACGGGGTGTCCGCCGGTCCGCTCTCGCACCGGGCCGCGCGCTGGGCGGTGCGCCTGGGCACCGACTACCTCTGCGAGATCCTGTCTACTTTGGACGATATCCCGTGGGGGAAGCTGGTCGAGGTGATCGCCGCCGAGATCGCCGAGTTCGGCGGGAGGGTGCTCGGCGCGCCGGGGCTGCCCGCGCGCGAGGTGGCCGAGCAGATGGCGGCGACGGTGTCCTTCGCCGTGCTCGACCTGGAGACCGGCGCGCTGGACGGGGCGAGCGTCGGCGACACGTCGATCTGGCTGCTGCGCGAGGGGTGGCGGCCGCTGCAGCCGGTCAAGAACGACGGCGCGGTCATCCACACCTCCGCGGTCCGCGCGCTGCCGCTGCCCGGCGAGCCGGTCGTCGTCAGCGGGCAGGTCGAGCCCGGCGACGTGCTGGTCGTGCTGTCCGACGGGGTGGGCGACCCGCTCGGCGACGGGACCGGCGAGGTCGGCGCGGCCCTGGCCGAGCTGTGGCGCACCCCGCCGCCGGAGCTGGAGTTCGCCGCCCAGGTCGGCTTCGCCCGCAAGACCTACGACGACGACCGCACCGCCGTCGCCGTCTGGGTCTAGGGGGTTCACAAGATCGCCGAAGCCGCCTAGGGTGAAGGATCGAGAGCGCTCCCATTCTGTTGGTGATTCCTCAACCGGAGGCGACAGTGGCGCTCGTGGAGGCAGGCAGGAGGCTGGCCGCGGTGCTCGCGGCGGTCGGGCTGGCGATGTCGGGGCTGGGCACCGGGACGGCGGCCGCGCACGGCTCGGCGACGGACCCGGCGTCGCGCAACTACGGCTGCTGGCAGCGGTGGGGCGACGACTTCCAGAACCCGGACATGGCCACGCAGGACCCGATGTGCTGGCAGGCGTGGCGGGACAACCCGAACGCGATGTGGAACTGGAACGGGCTGTTCCGGGAGAACGTGCGCGGCAACCACCAGGCCGCGGTCCCGGACGGCCAGCTGTGCAGCGCGGGGCTGACCGAGGGCGGGCGGTACCGCTCGCTGGACGCGGTCGGGCCGTGGCAGGCGGCGGTGAAGCCGAGGCGGTTCCGGCTGACCATCACCGACCAGGCCCGGCACGGCGCCGACTACCTGCTGGTCTACATCACCCGGCAGGGCGTCGACCCGACCGCGCAGCCGCTGCGGTGGGGTGACCTGCAACTGGTCGCCTCGACCGGGCGGTACGCCCCGAGCGGCAGCTACCAGGTCGACGTGGACGCGGGCAGCCGCACCGGCCGCCACGTCGTCTACACGATCTGGCAGGCCAGCCACCTCGACCAGTCCTACTACTTCTGCAGCGACGTGGTCTTCCAGTAGCCGCGGCGTCCCGGTCCCCGCCACAGGGGGCCGGGACCCCTCGTCGGTGGCAGAGTTGAGGCCGTCGAGAGGAGAAGCCGGTGCGGGTGGACGTCGCGGTGGTCGGGCTGGGCCCGGGCGGGGAAGTGGTGGCGACCGAGCTGGCGGGCGCGGGCCTGCGGGTCGCCGCGGTCGAGGCCAGGCTGGTGGGCGGGGAATGCCCGTACTACGCCTGCGTGCCCACCAAGATGATGGTCCGGGCCGCGCACGCGCTCGCCGAGGCGCGGCGGGTGCGGGAGCTGGCCGGGACCGCGGAGGTGCACACCGACTGGAGCATGGTGTCCGCCCGCATCCGCGACGAGGCCACCGACGACTGGGACGACGCGGTCGCCGTCGAGCGGCTGACCAAGGCGGGCGTCGAGTTCGTCCGCGGCCGCGCCCGCATCACCGGCCGCGGGGAGCTGGTCGTCGGCGACACGACCATCCACGCCGAGCGCGGCATCGTGCTCAACCCGGGCACCGACCCGGCCGTGCCCCCGATCGAGGGCCTGGCGGGGACGCCGTTCTGGACCAACCGCGAGGCGGTGCGGGCCACCGCGGTCCCCGGCGAGCTGGTGATCATCGGCGGGGGCCCGGTCGGCTGCGAGTTCGCGCAGGTCTTCGGCCGCTTCGGCGCGCGGGTGACGCTGGTGCAGTCCGCCGACCGGCTGCTGCCGCGCGACGAGCCGGAGGCGGGCGAGGTGGTCGCCGAGCAGTTCGCCGCCGAGGGCATCGACGTGCAGGTCGGGGCCAAGGTCAGCGCCGTGCGCCACGACGGCGGCACGTTCTCGGTGACGGTGGACGACGACACCGTGAAGGCCGCCCAGGTGCTCGTCGCCACCGGCCGCAAGACCGACCTGGCCGCGCTCGGCGTCGGGGCCTACGGCCTGGACGAGTCGGCGAGGGGGATCGGGGTCGACGCGCGCATGCGGGCCGCGGACGGGCTCTGGGCCATCGGCGACGTGACCGGCGAGGGCGCCTTCACCCACATGTCGATGTACCAGGCCGGGATCGCGGTGGCCGACATCCTCGGCAGGCCCGCCGCCGCGGACTACCGGGCGGTGCCGCGGGTGACGTTCACCGACCCCGAGGTCGGCGCGGTCGGGATGACCGAGCGGGAGGCGCGGGAGCGGGGCATCGACGTGCGGGTCGGCTCGACGCTGATCCCGTCGTCGTCGCGCGGGTGGATCCACAAGGTGGGCAACGAGGGCTTCATCAAGCTGGTCGCCGACGCGGCCAGGGGCGTGCTCGTCGGGGCGACGTCGGTCGGGCCGACGGGCGGGGAGGTGCTGGGCGCGCTCGCGGTGGCCGTGCACGGGGAGGTCCCCGTCGAGCGGCTCCGCGGGATGGTCTACGCCTACCCGACGTTCCACCGGGCGATCCTGGCCGCGCTGGAAGATTTGGGATAAATCACCCGTACGGGTATGGCGCGGGGTCGTCTCGGTGCGGTCTAATCCGCCCGCCGTCACCCATTTGGGGGCATGCCCGAGCGAAGGTGAAGATCGTGGTTACTGTGCGTCGAGTTGGCGTGGCCGCCGTGCTGGCTGGTCTCCTGAGCATCCTGCCGTCGGTCGCGGCGGCGGAGAAGCCGGTGGAGGACCCCCGGGCGACCCAGCACGACGTCCAGGGGGGCAACAACGTCGGGTTCGAGCCGGGCAAGCGGGACGACTGCCCCAAGCTCTGGCCCGGCAGCCGCGGCTTCATGCCGACCGACTCCGACCCGAGCAAGAAGTACATCGACATCACGTCGGTGCCCGCAGGCATCGAGATCGTCGGCGTGATCGTCAAGGGCGGCAACGGCTACAACAAGTACTCCGCCGCCGCCCTGGGCGAGTTGCCCTGGCTGGACCTGTACTCGCCGATCAACCGGGGCGGCAACGTCCCCGACGTCAGCCACTGGTTCGCCTGCGTCATCGACGTCGAGACCACCACGACCACGACCACCACCACCACCACCACGACCGACACGACCACCACGACCGACGCCACCACCAGCACGGAGGTGACCAGCACGACGTCGGTCGGCGAGACCACGGGCGCCACGACCGGGGCGCCCACCTCGCCCGAGGTCACCCCCACCACGGACGCGGCCGTGCCCGGCGGCGGGGACGACCTCGCCGAGACCGGGGCCAACCCCGGTTGGCTGCTGCTCACCGGCCTGCTCCTGCTGCTCGGCGGCGGCGCGGCCCTGCTCAGCCCGCGGGTCCGGGCCGCGATCGCCCGCCGCTGACCCCGTAGGGTCGGTGCGTGCTCGCCGACGTCCTGCCGCTGCTGGTCTGCCCGCACTGCGGGGATGGCCTGGCGCAGGACGTCGGCGTTCTGCGCTGCGGGCGGCGGCACAGCTTCGACATCGCCAAGCAGGGCTACGTGACCCTCCTGCGCGGCGCGCCCGCCGCGGGCGACACCGCCGAGATGGTGGCCGCCCGGGCGGCCTTCCTGGCGGCGGGCCACTACGACCCGCTCGTGCGCGCCCTGACCGCGTGGCGGCGTCCCGGTCCCGTGGTCGACGCGGGCGCGGGCACGGGCTTCTACCTGGCCGCCCTGCTCGACGACGGCCCGGGCGTGGCCCTCGACTCGTCCAAGCCCGCCCTGCGCCGGGCCGCCAAGGCCCACCCGCGCATCGGCGCGGTCGCCTGCGACCTCTGGCAGCCCCTGCCGGTCCGCACGGCCGCCGCCGACCTGGTCCTCAACGCCTTCGCCCCGCGCAACCCGCCCGAGCTGCGCCGGGTCCTGCGCGACGGCGGCACCCTGCTGGTGGCCGCCCCGACCAGCGCCCACCTGGCCGAACTGGTGGCCGGGCTGGACCTGCTCACCGTCGACGAGGACAAGCAGGACCGCATCGACGCCCGGCTCGCCCCGCACTTCGCCGTGCTCGACCAGCGGCTCTGCGAGTTCCCGCTCACCCTGTCGCCCGCCGACGTCCGCGCGCTCGTCGGGATGGGGCCGAACGCCTTCCACACCCGGCCCGACCGCGAGGAGCGCATCGCGGCCATGCCCCCGGTGGTCCGGGTGACCGCATCGGTGGTCGTGACCGCTTACCGTGCGTGTTAATCCGCCCATTCGGGATTGCGCACTCGCGTCGGCGGGGAATTCCCCCGCCCCCGGGATCGTTAACCTGGGGACAGCCGAGACCAGGGAGGCCATGTGGCAACCGTCGAGCTGACCACCGATAACTTCGACGAAGTCGTGGGTGGCGGCAACACCGTGCTCGTCGACTTCTGGGCGAGCTGGTGCGGCCCGTGCCGCCAGTTCGCCCCGGTGTTCGACGCGGCGTCGGAGAAGCACACCGACGTCGTCTTCGGCAAGGTCGACACCGAGGCCCAGCAGGCGCTCGCCCAGGCGTTCGGCATCTCCAGCATCCCCACCGTCATGGCCGTGCGCGAGGGCGTCGTGCTCTACGCCCAACCCGGCGCCCTCCCCGCAGCCGCCCTCGAAGACCTGATCACCCAGGTCAAGGCGGTGGACATGACCGAGGTCCGCGCCAAGATCGCCGAGGCCCAGGCCCAGGAGGGCCAGCAGTAGCCGAGCCGCAGAAGGGCCCGCTCCCACCCGGGAGCGGGCCCTTCTCGCGTCCGGGGCGGGACGAGGAGGCGCCGGGGGGGAAGCAACCCGACCTGGCCCCCGCACGTCCCACCCCATGAGGCCCGAGGACGCGATCCCATCCGGCATTAGGCTGGTCCGCAAAGCCGGTGGATCAAGAGAGGAGCAGTGGGCGCAGTGCTCGAGCTGGCCGCTTCGCTGCTGTCGTTCGCGCACAGCATCTTCGGGCCCGGGATCTGCCCGGGGGACTGGGTGTGGGCGACCAGCACCGCCGGGGCGCTGATCGCGTTCCTGCCGACCCTCGGCGCCCTCGCCATCGCCCTGATCCGCAAGTTCACCGGCAACCGCTACGACACCGCCACCATCAGCGTCTTCGCCGTGATCGGCGGCGTCTTCGGGCTGCTGCTGCCGTGGCTGCTGTTCAACGGCGTGGGCACGGTCTACAACCGGGTGTTCGCGGGCGACCCCGTCCCGCTGTCCAAGGCCGAGCTGGCCACCTTCGGCGACGAGCACTGCTGGGTCGACAGCCAGGCCGAGTACCTCGGCGGGCGGGCCAACGCCTACGAGGTGCTGTTCCACCCCTTCGAGAGCACCCCGATGTACCTGCTGCGGCTGCTGATGCTGGTCATCGTGCCCGCGCTGTGCCTGCTGTTCGTGCTGCTGCAGGGCCGCCTGGCGCTGCGCCGCGGGCCGAAGTGGCCGGGCAGGCTGCTGTGGGGGCCGTTCGCGGGCATGGTGCTGCTGACGCTGCCGGTCGAGGCCAACACCGCCGCGCACCTGTGGGCGGGGTTCCTGCTGATCGCGGTGCTCGGGCTCATCCCGGTGCTGGTGGTCGGCCCGCCGAGCTGGGCGGTCATCGAGCGCAACTACCAGCGCCCCGAGCAGCCCGACCCGGCCCAGCGCCCGCCGGAGACCGCGGCCCGGCCGGTCCCGCCGCCCCCGCCCGCGGCCCGCCAGGTCGGCCCGCCGCAGCCCACCCGGGTCGACAGCGCCCTGGCCGTGCAGCAGGCCAAGCTCGGCCCGCCGCCCACCCAGCACCAGCCGCCGCCCCCGCCGGTCACCCACGGCCAGCCGTTGATGTCCGGCCAGCAGCCGCCCCTGCTCTCCGGCCAGCAGCCCCCGCCCTACCAGCCGCCCCCGCCGCTGCCCCTCTACCAGCCCGACGGCGCCTTCCCCGCGCACCCGCCGACGCTGCGCGGCGCGCCGGAGGGGGCCGCGCTGGCCGCCGACCCCGGCCCGCTGCCGTTCACCCCGCGCGGCGCGGCCGCCCCGCCGCCCCCGCCGATCCGCCCGTCGGGCAGCCGCTTCCGCAAGGTCCGCGCCCTGGGCCGGGGCGGGTTCGGCACGGTGTGGCTGGCCGTGGACACCCAGCTCGACCGCACGGTCGCGGTGAAGATGGCGCACGCCCCCGACGCCGAGACCGAGGAGCGCATGCTGCGCGAGGCCCGCGCGCTGGCCGCGGTGCACCACCCCAACTGCGTGCGGGTGTACGACATCGTCTCCGAGCCGGAGGGCCTCGGCCTGGTCATGGAGTACATCGAGGGCCAGCCGCTGGCCGACCGGGTGGTCGACGGCGGCCCGCTGGACGACGTGGCCGCCGCCCGGCTGTGGATCACGATGGCGGGCGCGCTGGCCGCCGCCCACGCCAAGGGCGTGCTGCACCGCGACGTCAAGCCCTCCAACGTCATCATCGACCCGGACGGCAACGCCCACCTGATCGACTTCGGCATCGCCCGCTCCAAGGGCGACTCGACGCTGACCGCCACCGGCATGATGGTCGGCACCCCCGACTTCCTCGCCTCGGAGACCGCGGCGGGCGCCAACGCCACCCCCGCCTCCGACGCCTGGCAGCTCGCGGCCACGGTCAGCTACGCGCTGACGGGCAAGCCCCCGCGCGGCAGCCGGGAGAACGCGATGGCGGCGCTGATGGCCGCGGCCAAGGCCGAGCCGCTGACCGAGATCCCCAAGCAGAGCGCCCACCTGCGGCTGCTCACCGCCGCGCTCGACGCCGAGCCGCGCCGCCGCCCGACCCTGCAGGCCGTCGCCCGCGAGCTGAGCGACTGGCTGGCCAGGGAGGGGCACACCGAGACCGGCCCGGTGACCCAGATCGTGCGCCGCGAGGACATCGACGACCGGACCCGGCCGATGCGCTAGCCGGTCACCTGATCGGCCGCTGGCTGCCCACCACCGGGTCGACAGCGACGTGGAAGACCGCGTCGTAGAGGCTGCGGGCCCCGACCCCGAAGGCCGCGACCAGGGCGTAGCCGACGGCGGCGTCGCGCTCGCGCGAGCCCGGCAGCCACACCGCGGGCAGGGTGCCGCCCGGGAAGAAGGCGCGTTCGGCCCCGTCGACGGCCAGCGCGCTCCCGTCGGCCTCGGGTTTGAGCAGGTAGTGCGCCTCGCCCACCCAGGCGTCGACGCGGTAGGAGCGCCTGCTGTAGCGCCCGGGGCCCGGGGCGAGCCGGGCGGGCGACCCGGCGACCACCAGGGTGAGGCGGTCGGCCTCGCGCGTGCCGATGGGCACGTCGGCGCGGGTCGGCTCCCCGCTGCGGCTGATCTCGGCGGTGGCCGCGCCGACCGCGGCCAGGACGCGGGTCTCGGTGGTGGTCACCACCACCGTGCCGTGGGTTTCGTCGGTGATCCGGGGCACGTCCAGCAGTGTGGCAGGAATCAGGCCGGTCGACCGGCGAACGTGCGGCGGTAGTCGGCCGGGGCCACCCCGACGATCTTCTGGAAGTGGTGCCTGAGCAGCGCCCCGGTGGAGAAGCCGCAGCGGCGCGCCACCTCGTCCACGGTCATCGTCGTCTCCTCCAGCAGGGTCCGCGCGTGCAGCACGCGCTGGGTGGAGAGCCAGCGGTGCGGGGTGGTGCCGGTCTCGGCGGCGAAGCGGCGGGCGAAGGTGCGCTCGGACATCGCCGCGCGCCGGGCCAGGGCGGCGACGGTGTGCTCCTCGGCGAGGTTCTCCAGCATCCAGGTCAGCACCGGGGTCAGGCTGTCGCCGGTGCAGGCGGGCACGGGCAGGTCGACGAACTGCCGCTGCCCGCCGTCGCGCTGCGGCGGCACCACCATCCGGCGGGCGATCGCGGTGGCCACCGCCGACCCCAGCTCCCGGCGGACCAGGTGCAGCGCGGCGTCGATGCCCGCCGCGGTCCCGGCGCTGGTGACGATCGAGCCGTCGTCGACGTAGAGCACGTCCGGGTCGAGGTGGACGGCGGGGAAGCGCTCGGCGAAGACGTCGACGTGGTGCCAGTGCGTCGTGCAGGCGCGCCCGTCGAGCAAGCCCGCTGCGGCGAGGATGAACGCCCCGCTGCACACCGACAGCAGGGTCGCGCCGCGGTCGTGGGCCGCGCGCAGGGCGTCGAGGACCGCGGGTGGGTACTCGTCGCGGACGCTCGCCGCCGGGACCGCCACCAGGTCCGCGCCCTCCAGCCCCTCCAGGCCGTGGGCGGGGATGACCTGCATGCCGACGGTGGTCGGCAGCGGCTCACCGGCGCGTTCCCCGCACACCCGGAACTCGAAGGCGGGCACGCCGTCCTCGGTGCGGTCGATGCCGAAGATCTCGGCCACCACGCCGAACTCGAACGGGGCGACGTAGTCGATGAGCAGCGCGGCGACGGTCTTGAGCATGCCAGCACGGTAGCTGGCAGGATTTTGTCGCACAAGGGCACCTCTGCCACTCGTGGCAGGAATTAGGCCACCGCAGACTTACTGCCATGTTGGTTCTCATCGCACTCGCCGTGCTGCTGCTGGTCCTCCTCGACCGGAACAACCCGCCGACCCGCCGCCCGGCGGGGTCCACCGATGTCGTCGACCGCGACTGGGCGCGGATCAGCGCCGACCTGGCCTACGCCGAGCCGGTCGCCCGCCACCACGGGGTCAGCGCCAGGAAGGCAGCCACAGTTCGGCTTGCCAGCGGGCCTCGGTGATCGAGTCGCCGTTGAGGATCGGCCACAGCCACACGAAGTTGGCCACCACCAGCCCGACGTACAGCGCGACGGCGAGCAGGCCGGTGCCCCGGCGCTCGGGGCCCTGCCTGCTCGACCCGAGGATGTGCCCCAGCGCCAAGACCAGGCCCAGCACCAGGAACGGCGCCATCGGGGTCGCGTAGAAGTAGTACATCTGGCGGTCGATGTTGGTGAACCAGGGCAGCAGGCCCGCCAGGTAGCCGACCATGACCGCCGCGTAGCGCCAGTCGAGCCGGGCGAAGACCCGCCACAGGCTCCAGGCGATCATCGGCAGCGACAGCCACCACAGGGCGGGCGTGCCGATCAGCATGGTCGCCGAGACGCAGGTGACCTCGCCGCAGCCGGTCGTGGAGCCCTCGTAGTAGTAGAGCATCGGGCGCAGGCCCATCGGCCACGTCCACGGCTTGGACTCCCACGGGTGCTCCTCGCCCGGCTTGGTCACCAGCCCGGTGTGGAAGTTCAGCACCTTCTCGCTGTTCTGCAGCAGCGAGCCGATCGCGCCCTTGGCCACCGACCACGGGTCGCTGCCGTCGGTGGCGACCAGGTGCCGGTCCAGCGAGGTCTCCCCGCCGAACCAGCCCCACCACGTGCCCAGGTAGACCAGCACCGCCACGCCGACGATCGCCCACAGCCCGGGCAGGGTGTCGCGCACCAGCGCGCCCACCCACGGCCTGCGGACCCCGGCCGCGCGCCGCGCCGTGGCGTCGAAGAAGACGATGAGCAGGCCGAACGCGGCGATGTAGTACAGGCCCGACCACTTCACCCCGCACGCGAGGCCGAGCATGACGCCCGCGGCCAGCCGCCACCAGCGCACGCCCAGGCGGGGGCCGAACACCGATTCGGTGGCCCAGCCCTCGCCGACCGCCGTGGCCAGCCGCGCCCGCGTCTGGTCGCGGTCGATGAGCACGCAGCCGAAGGCGGCGAGCACGAAGAAGGCCAGGAAGATGTCGAGCATGCCCATGCGCGACTGCAGGTGCGACACCCCGTCGGCGATGAGCAGCAGGCCCGCGATCGCGCCGAGCAGGGTGGAGCGGGTCAGCCTGCGGGCGATCCGGACGATCATAATGATCATCAGCGTGCCCGCCAGCGCGGCGGTGAACCGCCAGCCCCAGCCGTTGTAGCCGAAGAGCCACTCGCCGACGGCGATGAGCGTCTTGCCCAGCGGCGGGTGCACGGTGACCGCGTAGCCCGGGTTGTCCTCGAAGCCGCCGTTGCGCAGCATCTGCCACGCCTGGGGCACGTAGTGCTTCTCGTCGAAGACCGGCGTGCCCTTGTCGGTCGGGTGGCCCAGGTTCTGGAACCGGACGATGCCGCCGATGATGCCGATGACCAGCGTCACCAGCCACGCCCGGGCGCGGTCGACGGGCATCGGCCGCCCGGTCACGCGCAACCGGGCCCGCTCCACCGCGTCGGGCACCCGCGGCCCCGAGACCGCCGCCCGCTCCGCCGAGTCATCGGCAACCAGGACGCTCACGAGGGGAGATCGTAGGCCGCCCGGTGTGCGATCCGCGTCGGGATGACCCCGATCACACCCGAGGCCGCCGCGGCGCGGGGCGATACGATCCGGACGTGACCCCCCAACAGCCCGTCTGCCTGGGCCGATAGCACCTTGACCGAGGATTCGCTCGACGGCCGACTAATCCTGGCTGGCACGCCTCTCGGCAACGCGGCCGACGCCTCGCCGCGGCTGCGGGCGGCGCTGGGCAGCGCCGACGTGATCGCCGCCGAGGACACCCGCCGGACCAAGACCCTCGCCGCCGCGCTCGACGTGCAGCCGCGCGGGCGCTTCGTCAGCTTCTACGACGCGGTGGAGGCGCAGAAGGCCGACAGCCTCGTGCAGGCCATCCAGGACGGCCAGACCGTCCTGCTGGTCACCGACGCGGGCATGCCCAGCGTGTCCGACCCCGGCTACCGCCTGGTCGTGGCCTGCGTGGCCGCGGACCTGCCGGTCACCTGCCTGCCGGGGCCGTCCGCGGTGACCACCGCGCTGGCGCTGTCCGGGCTGCCCTGCGACCGCTTCTGCTTCGAGGGCTTCGCCCCCCGCAAGCCCGGCGAGCGCACCCGCTGGCTGGAGCAGTTCACCACCGAGCCGCGCACGGCCGTCTTCTTCGAGTCCCCGCACCGCCTGCACGGGCTGCTCGTCGACGCCGCCGCGGTCCTCGGCGACCGCCGGGCCGCGGTGTGCCGGGAGCTGACCAAGACCTACGAGGAGGTCCGGCGCGGCACCCTCGCCGAGCTGGCCGAGTGGGCCGAGCCCGGGGTCAAGGGGGAGATCACCGTCGTCATCGCCGGGGCCCAGCCGCAGGCGCCCGACCTCGACGCCCTGGTCGAGCGGGCCAGGGCGATGGCGGCGACGGGCGTGCGCCTCAAGGACGCCGCCGCCGCCATCGCCGCCGAGGCGGGCGTGAGCAAGAAGGCCATCTACGACGCGGCCGTGCGCTAGGCGTTCTCCCGCTGGAACGTCCGCATGCCCCACAGCAGGGCCAGCACCGTCATCGCGAACAGCACCAGCGAGCCGGTCAGCAGCGCGTCGACGGTGAAGTCGCCGCGGAAGGACGCCCGCTCGATGTCGACCACGTGGGTGAACGGGTTCCACCGCGACAGCTCGTACAGCCACGCGGGCGCAAGCCCTTGCGTGATGGGGATGAAGATGCCCGAGAGCATCAGCACCGGCATCAGCACGGTGTTGAGGACCGCGGGGAAGGCGTCCTCGTCCTTCAGCCGCAGCGCCAGGGCGTAGGAGCAGGACGCCAGCGTCACCGCCATCAGCCCGACGATGACCAGCGTCAGCGCGATCGCCCCGGCCGAGGCCCGCAGGTCGAAGACGAAGTAGGCCAGCACCAGGATGACCACCGCCTGGACGACGGCCTGCGCCGCGTCGCGCAGCACCCGGCCCAGCAGCAGCGCCATCCGGCTCGCCGGGGTCACCCGCAGCCGCTCGACCACCCCGGTGCGCAGGTCGGCCAGCAGCGCGAAGCC
Organism: Actinokineospora sp. NPDC004072; assembly: GCF_053604195.1. Lineage (NCBI taxonomy): Bacteria > Bacillati > Actinomycetota > Actinomycetes > Pseudonocardiales > Pseudonocardiaceae > Actinokineospora > Actinokineospora sp. NPDC004072. The sequence continues at coordinate 120,534 of NZ_JBSGHB010000021.1, forward strand.
GACGAACGAGCTGCCGAACAGGGCGATCTGGATGATCAGCGCCGGGGTGAGGATCTGCCAGGCGGTGCCCGGCGGGAAGCCCGGCGTGCTCTCGGTGATGCGCTCCAGCAGCGGGCCGAAGAAGAACAGGTACAGCATCGGCTGCATCAGCCCGATGCCGATCCACGCCGGGTTCCGCAGCGACAGGACCATGCCCCGGTGGAAGATCAGCCAGGTGTCACGCAGGAGCATGCTCGGCCTCCTTCTGCTCGGCGTCGCGCAGCGAGCGCCCGGTGAGGGTGAGGAACACGTCGTCGAGGGTCGGGGTGTGCACCTGCAGGGACGTCGTGGCGATGCCCGCGGCGTCCAGGCCGCGCAGCAGCTCGGCGAGCGCCTGGTCCCCGCGCGGCACGCGGAACCGCACGCCCTCCCCGTGCACCTCCACCTCGCTGGCCGCGTGCACCTTCCGCGCGATCTCGGCGGCGGCGGCCACCGCGCCCCCGGCGACGGACACCGCGACCAGGTCCCCGGAGACCTGCGCCTTCAGCTGCGCAGGCGTGCCCTCGGCGACGATCCGCCCGTGGTCGATCACCAGGATGCGGTCGCAGAGCGCGTCGGCCTCCTCCAGGTAGTGCGTGGTGAGGAAGACGGTCGTGCCGTGGGCGTCGCGCAGCGCGCGGATGTGCTCCCACAGGTTGGCCCGGCTCTGCGGGTCCAGCGCGGCGGTCGGCTCGTCCAGGAACACCAGCCCCGGGTCGTGCACCAGCCCCAGCGCGATGTCCAGCCTGCGCCGCTGCCCGCCGGAGAGCGTCTTGACCAGCCGCTCGGCCAGCCCGGCCAGGTCCAGCCGCTCGGCCAGCTCGGCCCCGCGCCTGCGCGCCTCGGCCTTGCCCAGGCCGTACAGCCTGCCCTGCAGCTCCAGCTCCTCGCCGACCCGGGCCCCGGGCGTGGCGCCCGCGCCCTGGGCGACGTAGCCGATGCGCCGCCGCACCCCGACCGGGTCGGCGGCCAGGTCGCACCCGGCGACCGTGGCCGTGCCCGCGGTCGGCTTGAGCAGCGTGGTGAGCATCCGCAGCGTCGTCGTCTTGCCCGCCCCGTTCGGCCCGAGGAAGCCGACCAGCTCCCCGTCCGCCACATCCAGATCGACCCCCCGGACGGCCTCCACCGTCCGGCCGCGCGCGGTGAAGGTGCGCGCCAACCCCCGTGCTGTGATCACCCAGCCCCCTCTAATCAAGTTTGACTACTGCGCTCAGCGTACTCCCGGTAGTCAACTTTGATTATTTGTCGTCGGCCATCCGGTAGGCGCCCGCCAGCAGCCGGTCGCGCAGCCCCGACGACCACTCGATGTCGGCCCTGATCTGGGCCATCCACAGCCGGACCTGCTCGACGGCGTGCTCGGGGCTGGGGTACGGCGTCCCGTCGCCCCACGACTCCAGCTCGCCGACCGCCGCGCGCAGCTCGGCGAGCCGCTCATCGAGCAGCGCCACGGCCTCCGCGCGCTCCAGTGCAGGCAGCATCGACAGCGCCGCGTTGAGCATGTACGGGTCGCGGGTCACCCGCAGCCCGCTGCGCACCAGGTCGCGCAGCGCCCGCTCGCCCGCCTCGGTGATCGCGTACCGGACCCGGTCCGGGCCCGCCTCCCGGCCGTCGTCGGGCGCCTCGACCAGCAGCCCGTCGGCGGCGGCCTTGCGGATCGCGTGGTAGATCGACCCGGGGTTGATCCGGGCCCACTCCTGGGCGTTCCAGCCCATCAGCTCGGCGCGGACCCGGTAGCCGTGCGCGGGGCCCGCCGCCCGGATCACCCCGAGCACGAGCATCCGCGTGGCCGACATCGCAGTCCTCCCTGGCACGGTCTAATTTGACGTCCGTAGGCTAAGCCGCCATGAGCACCCCAGTGCTGACCGCGGTCGCCTGGCCCTACGCCAACGGCCCCCGACACATCGGTCACGTCTCCGGTTTCGGTGTCCCCTCGGACGTCTTCTCCCGCTACATGCGCATGGCGGGGCACCGGGTGCTCATGGTCAGCGGCACCGACGAGCACGGCACCCCGATCTCGGTGCAGGCCGACAAGGAGAACCTGACCACCCGCGAGCTGGCCGACAAGTACAACCGGGTCATCGCCGAGGACCTGCAGGGCCTGGGCCTGTCCTACGACCTGTTCACCCGCACCACCACGGGCAACCACTACAAGGTGGTGCAGGACCTGTTCCTGGCCCTGTGGCGCAACGGCTACGTCGTCCCCAAGACGCAGATGGGCGCGATCAGCCCGTCCACCGGCCGCACGCTGCCCGACCGCTACATCGAGGGCACCTGCCCCATCTGCGGCTACGACGGCGCGCGTGGCGACCAGTGCGACAACTGCGGCAACCAGCTCGACCCGGCCGACCTGATCAACCCCCGGTCGCGGATCAACGGCGAGACGCCCCAGTTCGTCGAGACCGAGCACCTGTTCCTGGACCTGCCCGCGTTCACCGAGTCGCTGGGCTCCTGGCTCTCGACCCGGACCGAGTGGCGGCCGAACGTGCTCAAGTTCAGCCAGAACCTGCTCGACGACCTGCGCCCCCGCGCGATCACCCGCGACCTCGACTGGGGCGTGCCCGTCCCGCTCGACGGCTGGCGCGACGCGCCGATGAAGCGGTTCTACGTCTGGTTCGACGCGGTGATCGGCTACTTGAGCGCCTCGGTCGAGTGGGCCCGCCGCAGCGGCGACGACGACGCCTGGAAGGAGTTCTGGACCCCCGACGCCCAGGGCTACTACTTCATGGGCAAGGACAACATCGTCTTCCACTCGCTGATCTGGCCCGCGCTGCTGCTCGGCCAGAACGGCGCGGGCGACAAGGGCGGGCAGCCGGGCGCCTTCGGCACGCTCAACCTGCCGACCGAGGTCGTCTCCAGCGAGTTCCTGACGATGAGCGGGTCGAAGTTCTCCACCTCCCGCGGCACCGTGATCTACGTGCGCGACTTCCTGCGCGACTTCGGCCCGGACACCCTGCGGTACTTCATCTCCGTGGCCGGGCCGGAGAACCAGGACACCGACTTCACCTGGGAGGAGTTCGTCCGCAGGACGAACTTCGAGCTGGCCAACGAGTGGGGCAACCTGGTCAACCGCTCCATCTCGATGGCCCACAAGAACGTCGGCGCGATCCCGCGGCCCACGGCGGTCACCGCCGAGGACGCGGCCCTGCGCGAGCAGGCCAAGGCCGCGTTCGGGGTCGTCGGGGACAACCTGCGGCGCTCCCGCTTCAAGGCGGCGGCGTCGGAGGCCATGCGCGTGGTGTCGGCGGCGAACAAGTACCTGTCGGACCAGGAGCCGTGGAAGCGCAAGGACGACCCCGAGCGCCGCGACACCATCCTGCACACCGCCCTGCAGGTCGTCTCCGACGCCAACACCCTGCTGACGCCGTTCCTCCCGCACGCCGCGCAGAAGGTGCACGAGGCGCTGGGCGGCACGGGCGTGTGGTCGGCCCAGCCGCGCATCGACGAGGTCACCGACCTCGACGTGCCCGAGCGCGGCTACCCGATCCTGACCGGCGACTACGCCGCCGAGCAGGCGCGGTGGGCGTCGGTGGACATCGAGGTGGGCAGGCCGCTGGCCAAGCCGACCCCGCTGTTCGCCAAGCTCGACGCCGAACTGGGCGACACCGGGCCCGAGTGGGCCCCGATCACCCGGTGACGCCCCGCCGCGGCGAACGCCCGCCGGTCCCGGAGCCGCTCCCGGCCCCGCTGGTCGACGCTCACACGCACTTGGACGCCTGCGGCGCGGTCGATGCCGCGGGTGTGTCCGAAATGCTCGATCGCGCCGCGGCGGCGGGCGTCGGCCGGGTGATCACCGTGGCCGACGACCTCGCCGCGGCCCGGTGGGCGGCCGAGGCGGCCACCTGGGACGACCGCGTCTTCGCCGCGTGCGCGGTGCACCCCACGCGCACCGCGGAGTTCTCCGACGACGACCGCGCGGCCGTCGAGGAGCTCGTCCGGCGCCCGCGCGTGGTCGCGGTGGGGGAGACCGGCCTGGACTACTACTGGGACTACTCCCCGCCCGCGGCGCAGCGCGACGCCTTCGCCTGGCACATCGACCTGGCCAAACGGGTCGGCAAGCCGCTGATGATCCACGACCGGGACGCGCACGCGGACATCCTGGCCGTGCTCGACGCGGAAGGATCACCCGAAGACGTGGTGTTCCACTGCTTCTCGGGTGATCTCGACTTCGCCAGGGCCTGCGTCGACCGCGGCTACGTGCTCAGCTTCGCCGGGCCGGTGACCTTCACCAACGCCCGGCCGCTGCGCGAGGCGGCCGCCTACGTCCCCGCGGACCGCATCCTCGTGGAGACCGACGCCCCCTACCTCACCCCGCACCCGTTCCGCGGCAGGCCCAACGAGCCCTACTGCGCGGCCTACACCGCGCGGGCGCTCGCCGAGCTCCGCGGGGTCGACGTCGCCGAGCTCGCGCGCACGGTCACGGCGACCGCGGAGCGGCTGTTCTCGTTGCCCAGCGTGACATCCCACGATTCCGTGGGTCAGGAATTGGGCTGATCGGGGGAGCGGATTGATCACGCACCGGTGTGATGGGACTCACGAGATTGCCGGATGTGTTTGCGCAACCCCCTTGCCCTCGTTACTGTCCCGTGACCGTACCTCCCGGGGCAGCGATGCCGCGGGAAGCCCGGAGCGAGCCAAGAACACCGTCGGGGTGGCCAGGCTGCGGGTCGACACGAGAAGACGAAGAGGTGCGAGCGGCGTGCACGACTGCGGCTCCGCCTTGGAGGACACGACCCAGTGAGCGGTAAACAGAACGGCGGTTTCGACCGCCTGGAACACGGAGCGTTCGCCGACACGGACTGGTTCACCCCGGTCCGCAGCGGTTCCGTCGACGGGCACGAGGACGACTTCCGCGCCTGGCGCTCCCAGTTCCCCGAGTACGACTACGACACGGGGTACTCCGACTCCCTGTCGATCACCCCCCAGGACGTGCGCCACGCCCTCGGCCCGCAGGCCGAGGAGATCATGGCCACCGCGGGCGTGGACGTCGACGAGCTGATCCGGCTGGTCAACGCCGAGACCACCGTCCTGCCGGTCATCCCGGACGAGTTGTCGGCCGAGCCGCAGCCCAAGGCCGCGCCCGGCCTGATCACCGCGGTCAAGCGGTGGAAGGCGACCTTCCTCAAGGCGACCATCGCCGCCGTGCTGACCTCGCTGATCGGCGGGGGCGCCGCGGCGATCGCCATGAACAACCAGGTCACCCTGGAGGTCGACGGCCAGGCGGTCGAGGTCAACACCTACGCCGACACCGTGGGCGAGGTCCTCCAGGAGGAGGGCATCGCGGTCGGCCAGCACGATCTGGTGAGCCCGTCCCCGGCCGCCCAGATCAACGACGACGGCCGCATCGTGCTGCAGCGCGGCAGGCCGCTGGCGATGACCGTCGACGGCGAGCGCACCGAGGTCTGGGTCCGCGCGACCACCCTCGGCGAGGCGCTGCGCCAGGCCAACGCCCCGCTGGCGGGCTCCTGGGTCTCGGCCCCCGCCGACGCCCCGGTGCCGCTGCAGGGCATGGCGGTGGAGATCAAGACCACCAAGTCGATCACCATGTTCGACGGCGGCAAGAAGCCCGTCGCGATGACCACCACCGCGGTGACCGTCGGCGAGCTGCTCCAGGAGCTCGGCCTCACCGTCGGCAAGGACGACGCCCTCACCCCGAAGGCCGAGACCAAGCTCAGCGACGGCGCCGAGATCCGCATCAGCCGCACCGGCGTGACGGTGATCAACCAGAAGATGAAGATCGACCCGCCGGTCGTCGAGGTCGAGGACCCCACCCTCGACAAGGGCAAGACGGTCGTCGTCGAAGAGGGCGCCGCAGGCGAGCGCATCGCCACCCTCCGCATCACCTTTAAGAACGGCAAGGAGGTCAAGCGCGAGGAGATCGGCTCCAAGGTCACCAAGGAGCCCAAGCCCAAGAAGATCAAGATCGGCACCAAGCAGCCCCCGGTCCCCGCCATCCCCGACGGCGAAGTCTGGGACCGCCTCGCCTACTGCGAGTCCACCGGCAACTGGGCCATCAACACCGGCAACGGCTACTACGGCGGCCTCCAGTTCAACAAGGGCACCTGGGACGCCTACGGCGGCCAGCAGTACGCCGCCTACCCCCACCAGGCCACCCGCGAACAGCAAATCGCCATCGCCACCAAACTCCGCGACGACCGCGGCGGCTACGGCGCATGGCCCCACTGCTCCCGCAAACTGGGCCTGCCCACTTAGAACCCCAACGAGGCCCCGGTGCTCCGCCCCCCGCGGAACACCGGGGCTTTCGCATTTCCACAACGCGCCGCCCACCCGCCCAACCGCAACGCGCCCCACCAAGCCTGTCCGATGGGGTGAACTCGCATTCGCGGGGAGCGAAACGCCGCTAAACTGGCCAGGG